>NZ_JBEYYW010000020.1:0-152864 GCF_040645695.1 Streptomyces sp. NPDC046712
GCACCTGGACGGCCTCGGGGTGCGGGGCCCTGGAGCGGAACGCGCCCGCAGGGGCGCCGTCCCGTGTGCCCACCCGTCCCGCCCCAGCGGGACGAATGCCCACACGGGGGGTGGGGAAGGCGGGACGTGCCCACACGGCGGGGGAAGGCGGGACGGTTGCCCGCACGCCGGGTGGGGGACGGGGTGGCGGGCCAACGCGCGGGGTGCCGGGGCCGCGGGGTCAGGGGAGGACGCGGCAGAGGGCCGCCAGCGCGCCCGTCCAGCCGCTGTCCGGCGGTGTCGCGTAGCCGACCACCAGGCCGTCCTGGGTCGTCGGCACCTCCGGGTGGCGGAAGCGGTTGAGGCCGAGGAGCGCCAGGCCCTGCCAGGCGGCCGAGCGCAGGACCGCGGGCTCGAGGCCCGGCGGGAGTTCCAGGACCGCGTGGAGGCCGGCCGCGATGCCGCTCACCCGGGTCTCCGGGGAGTGCGCGGCCACCGCCTCCACCAGCTCGTCCCGCCGCCGCCGGTAGCGCAGCCGCATCGCCCGGACGTGCCGGTCGTACGCGCCCGAAGCGAGGAACTCCGCGAAGGTCAGCTGCTCGAGCGAGCTGGACACCCAGTCCACCCGCCCCTTCGCCGCCACCACCTCGTCGACCAGGCTGTCCGGCAGCACCATCCACGCCAGCCGCAGCCCCGGCGCCAGGGACTTGCTGGAGGTGCCCATGTAGACGACCCGCTCGGGATCGAGGCCCTGGAGCGCGCCCACGGGCTGGCGGTCGTAGCGGAACTCGCCGTCGTAGTCGTCCTCCAGGACCAGGCCGCCCGAGGCCCGCGCCCAGTCGATCGCCGCCACCCTCCGGTCGGGATGCAGCGCGCCGCCGAGCGGGAACTGGTGAGCGGCCGTCAGCAGCACCGCTCCGACACCCTTCATGGAGGCCAGCCCCTCGGTCCGGGTGCCGAGCTCGTCGTACGGCAGGGCGGGCAGCCGCAGCCCCGCGCGGGTCAGCAGCTCCCAGTGGGCGTCGAGCCCGTACGACTCGACCGCCACCTCCCGTACGCGGCGGGCCCGCAGCACCTGGCCCATCAGCATCAGCCCGTGCACGAACCCGGAGCAGATCACGATCCGTTCCGGCCGCGCGTGGACACCCCGCGCCCGGGCGAGGTACTCGGCGAGCACGGTGCGCAGTTCGATCCGGCCGCGCGGATCGCCGTAGCCGAAGGCCTCGTGGGGCGCGGCCGTCAGCGCGCGCCGGGACGCCTTGAGCCATTCGGCGCGCGGGAAGGACGCGAGGTCCGGCACGCCCGGCTTCAGGTTGTACGTCGGCCGGGCGGGGTCCGGCCGGGCCGCCGCCGGGGGCCGCGCACCCGGCCCGGCCGGCCGCCGCGGCACCGCCCGCTGGGCGACCCGCGTCCCGGAGCCCTGCCGGGCGGTCAGCCATCCCTCGGCGACCAGTTCGGCGTACGCGTCGGCGACGGTGTTGCGGGCCACGCCCAGGTCCGCCGCGAGCGAGCGGGAGGACGGCAGCCGCACCCCCGCCTCCAGGCGCCCGCCGCGCACCGCCTCCCGCAGGGCGTCCATCAGTCCCGTACGCAGACCCGATCCGCGCAGCTCCAGATGGAGGTCGGCCCCGAAAGTGGCCCAGTCATTCGCCATATGAATGGACCATACTCCTGAGCCATCCCGACCGTACGGTGATGACCATGACGACGACGACGAACGACAGCGTGACGACCGGCGGGGTGAAGACCGAGTACGCCCACGAGCACGGCCCGCGCCTCAACCTCGCCGAGCAGGTCCCCGACTTCTACCGGGCGATGATCCGGCTGGAGCAGGCCGCCGCGAAGGACATCGACCCGACGCTCTACCACCTGATCAAGATCCGGGCCTCGCAGATCAACCACTGCGCGTTCTGCATCGACATGCACTCCAAGGACGCGCTGGCGGAGGGCGAGTCGGTCGCGCGGATCGTCCAGCTGTCGGCCTGGGAGGAGTCCCGGCACTTCTACACCGAGCGCGAGCTGGCCGCGCTCGCGCTGACGGAGGCCGTCACCGTCCTCACCGACGGCTTCGTCACCGACGAGGTGTACGCACAGGCCGCGGCCCACTTCGACCCGGCCGAACTCGCCCGGGTCATCGCCGCGATCACCGTCATCAACGCCTGGAACCGGATCGGTGTCACCACCCGGCTGACGCCCGGCCACTACACCCCCGGGCAGTACGCCAAGTGAGCCCCGAGACCCAGGCCGACGCGTTGCGCGCCCTGCACTCCGGGCGAAGCGCCGGCGATCCGCTGGTCGTGCCGGGTCCATGGGACGCGGCGAGCGCCCGCGTCTTCGAGGAGGCCGGCTTCCCGACGCTCGCGACACCGAGCGCCGGGATCGCCGCCTCGCTCGGGTACGAGGACGGGTCGACCCCGCCCGAGGAGATGTTCGCGGCCGTGACGAGGATCGTCCGGGCCGTCTCCGTACCGGTCACGGCCGATCTGGAGGACGGCTACGGCCTGGCTCCGAAGGAGCTCGTGGCACGGGTCCTGGAGACCGGGGCGGCCGGCGTGAATCTGGAGGACTCCGACCGCTCCGGTGGGCTCAAGGACCCGCGGGAGCAGGCCGCCTGGCTGGCGGAGGTACGCGCGGAGGCCGGGCCGCGGCTCTTCGTGAACGCGCGCGTGGACACGTATGTGCGCGGGGTGGACGACCCGGACGCCGCGATCGAGCGGACGAGGCTCTACACGGCGGCCGGCGCGGACTGTGTCTACCCGATCAACGCGCCGGCGGCCCACCTTCCGCTGCTGCGCGCCGCGACCGACGCGCCGCTCAACGCCCTCGCCCTGCCCGGCGGTCCGTCGTTCGCCGAGCTCGGACGGCTGGGCGCGGCCCGGATCACCTTCGGCCACGGGCTGTTGCTGCGCACCTTGCGGGGCCTCGCGGACCTGGCGGGAGAGCTGGCCGGCGACTGAACCGCCCGTACCCTCCGCCGACTTGGCGCCACAACGGGCTCCGCCCCCGGTCGCGGACGACCGGGGGCGGAGGAAAGCGGTTCGGCTCAGATGAGGCCGAGCTCGCGCACGGCGTCGCGCTCCTCGGCCAGCTCGCGGACCGAGGCGTCGATGCGGGTGCGGGAGAACTCGTTGATGTCCAGGCCCTGGACGATCTCGTAGGCGCCGTCCTTGCAGGTGACGGGGAACGAGGAGATCAGGCCCTCCGGGACGCCGTAGGAGCCGTCCGAGGGGATGCCCATGGAGGTCCAGTCGCCCGCGGCGGTGCCGTTGACCCAGGTGTGGACGTGGTCGATGGCGGCGTTGGCGGCGGAGGCGGCCGAGGACGCGCCACGGGCCTCGATGATCGCGGCGCCGCGCTTGGCGACGGTCGGGATGAAGGTGTCGGCCAGCCACTTCTCGTCGTTGACGACCTCGGCGGCGTTCTTGCCGGCGATCTCCGCGTGGAAGATGTCCGGGTACTGGGTCGCTGAGTGGTTGCCCCAGATGGTGAGGCGCTTGATGTCCTCGACGGACGCGCCGGTCTTGGCCGCCAGCTGCGAGAGCGCGCGGTTGTGGTCCAGGCGGGTCATCGCGGTGAAGCGCTCGGCCGGGACGTCCGGGGCGGCGGCCTGGGCGATCAGGGCGTTGGTGTTGGCCGGGTTGCCGACGACGAGGACCTTGATGTCGTCCGCGGCGTGGTCGTTGATGGCCTTGCCCTGCGGCTTGAAGATGCCGCCGTTGGCGGCGAGCAGGTCGCCGCGCTCCATGCCCTTGGTGCGCGGGCGGGCGCCGACGAGCAGGGCCACGTTCGCGCCCTCGAAGCCCTGGTTCGGGTCGTCGAAGATGTCGATGCCCTTGAGCAGCGGGAAGGCGCAGTCGTCGAGCTCCATGGCGGTGCCCTCGGCGGCCTTGACGCCCTGCGGGATCTCGAGGAGGCGCAGCTTGACCGGCACGTCCGCGCCGAGCAGGTGGCCGGAGGCGATGCGGAAGAGCAGCGCGTAGCCGATCTGGCCGGCCGCGCCGGTGACGGTGACATTCACGGGAGTGCGGGTCATGGCGATCTCCGTAAGACAGCTGGCGGTGGGGGTCCCTGCCCCTGGTGCTGGATACCCCTTGCGATCGACGATCGATCGGCCGATGGACGATCGATGTCTCGACGTGAAGAGATATCCAGCGGTCAGGCTATCCGACCCGGGACCCGCTCAACCCCCACCCCCTTGTGGTGCGGCTCACTGCCACCCGACTGCCTCCGCGCCCGGGCCACGGACGGTCATCGCTCCCCGGTGCACCCCTTCGCCCCGCTCCTGAGCGTCGCGCACGCCGTCGCGTCGGTTCCCTTGGCCACGGCGACCATCGGGGTGTACGCGTCGGCGTCGGCGTCCACGACCGCGTTCTGGCTGGTACCGGCGGCGGTGACGCGGACGGTGTCGCCGGGACCGGCCCCGGTGATCCGGGCCCATGCGGCGCCGCACGTCCGGCTGTACCTCACCTCCACCTGGCCGGCGGTGCCGACGCGGGCGCGGGCGACGGTGGTGGCGAAGGCGCCGCCGCAGCCCATCGCCTCCGGGTCCTGGCCCGCGCAGCCGGCGCCGGCGCATTTCACCCCTGCGGGGAGGGTGGTGCTCGGCGGGGCGCTCGGGCTCGCCGTGGGCGTACCGGCGGCCTTCTTCCCGTCGTCGCCGGTGGCGCCGCCCCCGAGGTCGGTGAAGAGGACGGCGGCGGCGATGACGAGCAGGGCGCCGAGGACGCCGGTCAGGATCAGGGCGGCGCGGCGCGGGCGGGACGCGCCGGAGGGCTGCCGGGGCGGTGCGGCGGCCGGCGGCGCCGGTCCCGCGGGGGCGCCGGTGCGCCGGGCCGGGGTCCCGTTCCCGCCGATCCCACTCCCGCTCCCGCCGCTCCCGCCGCTCCCGCTTCCGCCCCTCGTCTCGGTCGAGGCGTTCGCGCCGGCGGTGGGGCCGGGGTCTCCGAGGGCGGCGCGTGCCTGCGAGATCCGCAGGGCTTCCATGGTGAGGTCGTGCCGCAGTTCGGAGCGGCTCCAGGCGCGCTCGGCGAGCTCCCACATCGTTGTGAGGTGGCCGATGTCGGTGCCGGTCACCTCGGCGAGCGCGACGACGGCGCCCCTGGGCGCGAGGAGCCGACCGTTGAGATATCGCTCCCATGAGGTCTTGCTGTAGCCGGTGCGGTCCGCGACGGCGGCGATGCTCAGTCCGCTGCGGTCGATCAGCCGTCGTAACTGACTCGCGAACTCGCGTATCTGTGGGTCGAGTTCGTCCGGCAGCGCTTTCCAGCGAGGCATGCGCGTTCCCCCCTTGTCCCCCTTTGTGTTCCCCCCAGAAGGATGCTCGGGGCCAGGATGGCAGTTCCCGGGTCAGGAGCGCACGGGTGCGTACGAATCGGGCGTGCGCCCCCGAGGGGTAGCGGAATGGTCACTTCCGTGCCACAAGCCGCTGACGACCCTTGAACCACATTGGCGCGTACATGACGCTCGAAAGCAGGCGGCGCCCGTCCTCCCTCGGGGGAGAGGACGGGCGCCGCCGTGACGTCGCGAGCACCTGAGCGAGCACCTGACCGCAGGTGTCTAGGTGATCGTGAGATGGAGGATGTCCTCCAGGAAGGGGATCCTCAGCCAGGGGCCCGGCTGCACCATGAGCGCCAGCAGCACGATGAGCCCGCCCATGACCCCGTACGTGACCATGTCGGTGAACCGCGACCGTACGGCGAGCATCCCGACGGACGGCAGCGCGCGCCGCAGCCCCGCGCCCGTGAGCAGCGCGACCCCGACGAGGATCGCCCCGACCCGGAACGACTGCGCGAACAGATCCGTCCCGACGACGAGCAGCCCCAGCGTGGCCAGCCCGAGCACGGTCAGCAACGGCCACTGCCGCGCCGGCGCGGGCGCCCCACCGGGGGCGGCCCGCCCGCCGCCCTCGGGCCGCGCGGTGTCGGTGGTCATCGCGGGCGGACGCCGGGACCGCCCGGGGGCGTCCGCGGCGGGGGCCTTGGCGCCGGAGGCGTCCTTCGGCACGACGACCTCCAGGCCCTCGCTCAGGTCCCCGCCCAAGCCCTCGTCCAGGCCCTCGCTCAGGTCCCCGCCCAAGCCCTCGCCCGGGTCCTCGGCGCCGGTGGCGCCCTGGGCGCTCACGCGCGACGTCATGGTCAGAGCGCCGCGGCCGCGCGCTCCGCGGCCTCGACGACGTTGACCAGGAGCTGGGCACGGGTCATCGGGCCCACGCCGCCCGGGTTCGGCGAGATCCAGCCGGCGATCTCGGTCACACCGGGGTCGACGTCGCCGAGGATCTTGCCCTCGCCGTTCCGCGAGACACCGACGTCGAGCACGGCCGCACCCGGCTTCACGTCCTCCGGCTTGATCAGATGTGGCACACCGGCCGCGGCGACGATGATGTCGGCGCGCTTGAGGTGCGCGGAGAGGTCGCGCGTGCCGGTGTGGCACTGCGTGACCGTCGCGTTCTCGGAGCGGCGGGTGAGCAGCAGCGGCATGGGGCGGCCGATGGTGACGCCGCGGCCGACGACCACGACCTCCGCGCCGTTGATCTCCACTCCGTGCTCGCGCAGCAGCTGGATGATCCCGTACGGGGTGCACGGCAGCGGCGCGGGCTCGTTCAGTACGAGACGGCCGAGGTTCATCGGGTGCAGACCGTCCGCGTCCTTGGCCGGGTCCATCAGCTCCAGGATGCGGTTCTCGTCGATGCCCTTGGGGAGCGGGAGTTGGACGATGTAGCCGGTGCACGCCGGGTCCTCGTTGAGCTCCCGTACGACCGCCTCGATCTCTTCCTGGGTGGCGGTGGCGGGCAGTTCGCGCTGGATGGAGGCGATGCCGACCTGCGCGCAGTCACGGTGCTTGCCGGCGACGTACTTCTGGCTGCCCGGGTCGTCGCCGACCAGGATCGTGCCGAGGCCGGGCGTGACGCCCTTCTCCTTCAGGGCCGCCACACGGGCGGTCAGGTCGGACTTGATCGCGGCTGCGGTGGCCTTGCCATCGAGAATCTGGGCGCTCATGAGCCCATCCTCCCGGATGACCCCTCGCTTGTTCCAATTCGACTGCGCACGGCCTTGCGGGCTGGGGGTCCCCCCACGCCCTCAGGGCACAGGGGGCGCGTCCGGAGAGGTTGCACTTGCACAACTCCCGGCATTCCGACTGGACAAAAAGTCGATGCTACGACGACGATGACCGCGCAGTGCCGCGGGCAGTGCCGGGGGGCAAATCACTCATAGGCCGTGAAAGTACCTCCGCGCGGGCCGCGTCGTCCCCGCACAACCCACGGAGGAAACCCGCGATGAGCTTCGGCGAACCGAACAACCCCTACGGCCAGCCGCAGGGCCAGCAGCCCGGATACGGTCAGCCGCAGGGTCAGCAGCCCGGATACGGCTACCCGCAGCAGGCTCCGCAGGGTGTCCCCCCGCAGTACGGCTACCCGCAGGCGCCGCCGGTCCAGCAGCCGTACGGCGCGGCCGGTTACCCGCAGGGTCCGGCGAAGATGCCCGGTCTCATGACCGCGGCCCGCGTGATCATGTTCATCCTGGCGGGCCTGCAGATCATCGTCGCGATCATCGCCGGCATCGGCATCGCGGCCGCCTCGGAGGCCGTCGACTCGGACGCCGCGACCGGTCTGGCCGGCCTGGGCTTCGTGCTCGTCTTCATCCTGCTTCTCTTCGCCGGCCTGGGCATCTTCCTGGGCGTGAAGTTCTCCACCGGCGGCACCGCGATCCGCGTCCTCACGATCATCTACGCCTCGCTGATGCTCCTCGGCGGCCTCGGCAACTTCGCCTCCGGTGAGGCCACCGGCGTCCCCGGCGGCGTCATCAGCCTCGCCATCGGCGGCATCATCCTCGCCTCGATGGTGAACTCGCAGGCGTCCGCGTGGTTCAACCGCCCGCGCCAGCAGTACTGATCCGCACGGATCCACTCACGCGAAGGGGCCCGGTTCCGTCTGGAACCGGGCCCCTTCGCGTACGCGCACGCTCGTACGCGCGAAGTACAGCGAGCACATGGAGCGTCACACGCGACGCAGCACCGCGAACTGTCCCGCGCGCACCGACACCTCGTACCGCGCCTCCGGGTGCAGCGACGCCGCCAGCTGGACCGGGTCGGTCACCGGCTGGGACCAGCCCGAGTCGAGGTCGAGGGCGAGGAAGTCGGGGCTGACGCCCTTCGCCCCGCCCACCCAGTAGACGGTGCGGTCCGCCGTGAGGTGGGCCATGAGCGTCACATTGGTCTCCACGCTCGCCCCCTTCGGCACCGCGTCGACCGCCCGCCGGGCGTCCAGCGTCCGGGTGTCCGTGCGGTACGTCTCCGAGCGGAGCAGCTCCCGCAGCGGCAGGTCCAGGGCGACCACGATCGAGACCGCCGTGACGACGGGAACGGCGACCTTCCCGTACGCGACGAGCCAGCTCCGCGGCGAGGTGCGGACGGCCCGGACGGCGTCGACCAGGGCGAGGAAGACGACCGGCATCAGGATGGCGCTGTAGTGCCAGATCATCCCCCAGTGGTTCGGGTCCTGGGAGAGGAAACGCCAGCCGAGCGTCGGCAGCACGAGCAGCATCAGCGGGGAGCGCAGGGCGAGGAAGCCGGTGATCCCGACGAGGAAGAAGAGCATCTCCCACTTGACGTCGGAACCGAGCGACGAGAGCACGGCGTGCGCGAAGGAGACGTCGGCGCCCTCGCTCGACTTCTCGATCTTGGCCCAGTAGTCGTACTGGCCGACCCGGCTCGCGGCGGGGATCAGGACCAGGACCGTCAGGGCGAAGAAGGCGGCGCCGAACGCGGCCAGGGCGGCGCCGAGGCGCTTCTGCCCCCGTACGAAGAGGACCGCTCCGACCATGGCGACGGTGAGGCCCATGTCCTCCTTGACGAGGACGAGGGGGGCGGACCAGGCGACGGCGGCAGTCCAACGCCCCAGGAGCAGGGCCCGGCAGGTCAGGGCGAGGAGCGGGACGGCGAAGGCGATCTCGTGGAAGTCGGACTTGACCGCCTCCTGAAGGCCCCAGGAGAGGCCGTAGGCCACGGTGAGGCCGAGGCCGGCCGCGCGGCTGCCGAGCACCTGCTGAGCGGTGCGGCCGACGACGACGGCGGAGGCGGCGAAGAGCGCGGCCTGCGCGAAGAGGAGCGCAAGCGGGGAGGACCAGATCCAGTACAGGGGCGCGAGGAGTGCGGTGACCGGACTGAAGTGGTCCCCGAGTATGAGGAAGCCGGGGCCCTTGATGTCGACGACGGGCGCCCGGAGCTCGGCGTAGGCCCTGACGGACTGATTGAAGATCCCGAGGTCCCAGGAGGGCGTACGGAACTGCTCGTACTGGACCCACGAATAGAGGAAGTACAGGGCGCAGAGCACGCCCGCCACGAGGACGTACGGGCGTAGGGGCACGCCGGGAGGGCTGCCTTCCGGCGGCCCGGCGCCGGTCTCCGGGGCGGCGGTCTCCGCCGCAGCCCCGCTCTGTACATCCAACACCGCGCCCCCACTTAGCAGCCGCCGACAAAAGAGCAACCCATTAGACCAGAGAGGACACGACCGGCGGAATCGCCGGTCAAACCCGCACGGAAGGGGAAACCCGGAAAGAGGATCAAGGGAGTGTGACCGGCGTCACATTGACCGGAGTTGGAATTCACCACTCCACTCCCACCCACCCCCCATCTGTCCGCGATTCCCACAGGCTGCACGCGGAACGGATGAGCCGGCTCACGGATTCGTCACGAACGGAATCATTCGATCACGCCACGATATTTCGGCCACGTTTCAACGATGCTGGCCCGAACTCGCCCTGCGGAGCAAAAAGTTCCGTCCGAGGGCCCGAATCGCTGTGCTAGCTTCCTCGACCGGCAAGACCCGTTTCTCCCACTCACAGCACGTGAAAGGAAGAGCACATGGTCAAGCGCAGAGTGATGTCCGCCGTTCTCGGCACCGCGGCCGCGGCCGGACTGACGATGGTCGCCTCGGCTCCCGCCCAGGCTGTCGACCGGAACTGCTACGACGGCAACTTCTGTGTCTATCAGGCGCACGAGTTCAACACGAACTACCCGATGTACCGCTTCAGTGGTGCCGACTCCAACTGGTCCGACCAGTCGGCGATCTACGACAACGACAGTTCCTGGCGGAACCGCTGGAGCGTCACGGTGAAGGTGTACGCCTACGCCGGCTACTCCACCGTGAACACCTGCTTCAACCCGGGCTACCAGCTGGGCTCGGGCGGCAGCTCGCAGAACGACAACGGCCGCTCGCACAAGTGGGACGGCACCAGCTGGTGCTGACCCGCCGACCGGCGGACCGAGTCTTCGCACCACGGTGAACAGCCGGATGCCTCCCCCTCATCGCAGGAGGGGGAGGCATCCGGCCCCCACCATAGCCCCGAGAGGACCCAGATGCTCCCCCGTCACCGGATCGGCGCCGGCCTGGTCGCCGCCGCCGCCCTGACCGCACTCGTCGGCTGCAGCTCAGGCTCCGACACCGGCCGCGACGAGGCGGGCGCACCGTCCGGCGGCCCGGCGGCCGCCCCCGACGCGGCGAGCGCCGCCAAGGCCACGCAGGCCTTCAACTCGGCGAAGGAACTCGGCCGCCAGGTCGGTGCGATGGAGCTGCAGATCACCAAGAAGTGCATGGTCGCGCAGGGGTTCACCGTGCATCCGCCGGACCCGGCACCCATGCCGGACGCGGACGGCGCGGACGCCCCCGAGGGGCGCGTCTCCCCCACGTCCGAGCAGGCCGCGCAGCGCGGATACGGCGCCGCACCGGACGCCGGCGGCGGGCAGCCGGAGAACTCCACCCAGGAGCAGGCCGGCCCCTGGCGGGACCTGCCCGACACGGAGAAGCAGCGGTACACCCTGGCCAAGAGCGGCGACCCCGACCAGTTGGTCAGCTACGAGACCGGGGAGGGCAAGTTCTCCTCCCCCAGCGGCGGTTGCATGGGCGAGACCCGCAAGAAGCTCTACGGCGACATGCCGAAGTATCTCCGCCTCATGTGGATGACCGACAACGGAATGCGCCACGAGGCCGGCCGCCAGGCCGAGCAGTCCGACGCATTCCTCAAAGCCGTCGGAAACTGGTCCTCCTGCATGGAGAAGGCGGGATACGGCGGACTGAAGTCGCCGACCGACGCGGTGAAGAAGGCCAAGGATTACTACGGCGGAAAAGACTCCGGAAAGAACCTGGACGCGGCGGCCGTGGAAACCGGCCGGAAGAATGAGATCGCCCAGGCGAAAGCCGACGCGAAGTGTGCCGACACCTCGAAGTACGACACGGTGTGGCGCACCGCGAATCAGAAAGCACTGAGCGCGCTCTACGTCAAGAACGAGGCCGACCTGGTCGCCTATCAGGAAATCCTGACCGAGGCGCAGAAGAAGGCCCAGAAGATGCTGGAGTCCTGAGGTGGAGATCAGCGGCGGGGGCCGCACCGCGGACGAGGAGTCCGTCGGCGGCGAGCACGGCGAGGTAAGCGCGAGCCCGCGCCGCCGCTGGGGCCGGGTCGCGGCCGCGACCGGTGTCGTCGTCGCGCTGGCGGCCAGCGGCAGCGCCTGGCTCGCCGCCTCCCAGGCCCGTACGCCCGAGCAGCGCGCCGCCTCGGCCGCCGCCCCGCCGCGCTCCAGCGTCACCGTGCCCGCGGAGGCGGGGCCGCTGGTCGACCGCAGGACCTGGGACGGCACCCTGGCCCGCAGCAGCAACCTCGTCGTGCGCGGTCCCGAGTCGGGCGAGGGAGCGGCCCGGCAGGTCGTGACCCGGCTGTCGGTGAAGCCCGGCACCAAGCTGGCCAACGGCTCGCTCGGGGCGGAGATCTCCGGCCGTCCGCTGTTCCTCCTCGAAGGGGCTTTCCCGGCCTACCGCGATCTGCGCGAGGGCATGCAGGGCCCGGACGTACGCCAACTGCAGCAGGCGTTGCAGCAGTTGTACGGGACTCCCGTCACGGGCACGTTCGACGACCGCACGGCGCGGGACCTGAAGCGGTTGTACCGGAGCGCGGGATACCGGCCGCTCCTCGGCAGCGAGGGCGACACGGACCCCGGTGGGGCCGGCGGCTCCACCGGCTCCGGCGGCACGAGCGGCAAGACGGGCGGGAGCGGGAGCGGCGGGGGCGACACCGGAGCGACGACCGGGTCCGGCGGCTCTTCCGGGTCCGGAGCGACCGACGGTTCCGGGTCCGGAGAGACCGCCGGGTCCACCGGGACGCCGCCCGCCACCCGGACCGTCGTCACCCTCCCCATGTCCGAGGTCGTCTTCATGGGCTCGCTCCCGGCGACCGTCGGCGAGGTCTCCGGCCGGGTCGGCGCCAACGCCTCGGAGCCCCTCTTCACCGTGACCGGCGGCCGCTGGCAGATCAAGATCCCGGTGACGGACACGGCGCTGCCCGACTTCACCACCCTGCCCCAGGGCACGCGCGCGAAGATCTCCGGCGACCGGCTCGGCGGTGCCACGCTCCAGGGTTCGTACGAGAGGGTGTCGACCGGCACCACGCGGCACGCGTTCTTCGACGTCACCGGGACCGTGCCGGACACGGCGCTCGGCAGCCCGGTCAAGGTCGAGGCCATCCGCCGCAGCAGCTCGCCGGACTCCCTGATCGTCCCCGTCTCCGCGCTGTGGACCGACCCGGCCGGGCTCGTCTCCGTGACCGTCGTCCAGGGCGACCGGCGTCGGCACGTACCGGTGGACGTGGGCCTCACGGTCGGCGGCCGGGCGGCGGTGACCGGCGCCGATCCCGCCCTCGCGAAGGGCGCGCACCTGCTCGTCGGGTACGCCTATCGGGAGGCCGGACTTGGCTGACGAAGCCGCCCCCGGGCAGCGGGTGGTGATCTCGATGAGCGGGGTCTCCAAGACCTACCCGGCCGCCACACCCGTGACCGCCCTCAAGGACGCGACGCTGGAGATCCGTACCGGCGAGATGGTCGCCATCACCGGCCCCTCCGGCTCGGGCAAGTCCACCCTCCTCAACATCCTCGGCCTCCTCGACACCGCGACCGGCGGCACGTACGCGATGGACGGCGTCGACGTCCGCACGCTCGGCGAGCGGGAACGGACGCGGCTGCGGGCGACCCGGCTCGGGTTCGTGTTCCAGTCCTTCCATCTGGTGCCGTACCTGACCTGTCTGCGCAATGTGCAGCTGCCGCTGGTGCACACCCGCCACCCGCGCGCCGAGCGGCGGGAGCGCGCCGAGACGGCCCTGCGGTCGGTCGGGCTCGGCCACCGGATCTCCGCCCGTCCCACGACGCTGTCCGGCGGCGAACGGCAGCGCGTCGCCCTCGCCCGGGCCGTGGTGCACCAGCCGTCGGTCCTGCTCTGCGACGAGCCGACCGGGAACCTGGACTCGGCCAACACCGACCAGGTGATGACCTTGCTGCGCGGACTCGTCACCCCGGAGCGCACGGTCGTCGTCGTGACCCACGAGCGGGACGTCGCGGAACGGGCCGACCGTGAACTGAGGGTCGTGGACGGACATGTGGTCTGAACGGCGCGGCGGCGGGAAGGGGCGGCGGGAGCGGACCGGGACGGCGTTCACGGACATCGTCGTCCAGGCGGTCCACGCCGTCCTCGGGCGCCGCCTGCGCTCCGTCCTGACCGTCCTCGGCATCGCGCTCGGCATCGCCGCCGCGCTGGCGACCACCGGCATCACGGCGAGCGCCGCGGACGCCGTGTCCGGGCGCTTCGACGCGTTGAAGGCGACGGCCGTGACCGTTCGGTTCCACAACGAGGCGGCGCGGCCGACGACCGCGGCGGCGGTACGGGCGCGGAAGCTGAACGGCGTGCGGTCGGCCGGTCTGCTCTGCACGGCCGACGAGCGTCCGACGATCTCTGCCCTCGGCCCCGGCTACGACTGGGCGACCCCGCAGGAGTTGCGTGTGCTGGCCGCCGACGAGGGCGCCCTCGCGGCCCTCGGTGTCACCGCCCGCTCGGGGCGACTGCCGGACGCGGGGCACATGGCGCGCGGCGACGCGGTGGCGCTGGTGGACACGGTGGCCGCCAAGGCCCTCGGCCTGGACGCCCTCCTCGAACAGACGCCGGAGGCGGCCCCTTCGGTCCACATCGCGGGCCGGCCCTTCACGGTGATCGGCAGTTTCCGGGCCCCGGCCGGTGAGGCCCGGCTGACCGGCAGCGTGATCGTCCCGTACGCCTCCTGCGCAACGGACGGCGGCGTCCTGAACCGCCCCCAGCAGGCCGGAAGCGACAGCGGCGGCGGGGAGAAGAGCGCGGGCCGGAAGCTGGTCTTCGGCGCCACCGAGGCGGTCCTGCGCACCGAACTGGGCGCCGCGCAGCAGGTCGGGCAGGAGGCCCCGCTGGCGCTCTTCCCGGAGGGACCGGACCGGCTCGCGGCCATCGTCCCGGCCGATCTCGGCACGTTCCGCGGAGGCGTGGAGAGCGAGACCCGGGCCCTGTTCCTCGGCCTCGCCGGAGTGTCCCTGCTCATCGGCGCGCTCGGCGTCAGCAACACCACGTACGTGTCGGTGGTCGAGCGCCGTGCCGAGATCGGTCTGCGCCGGGCTGTCGGCGCAGGCCGGGCGGCGGTGTCGGCCCAGTTCCTCGTGGAGTGCGGGCTCCTGGGCCTGGTGGGCGGGGTGCTGGGGACGGCCGTCGGGGTGGATGTGACGGCCGGTACGGCGTTGGCGAAGGGCTGGCTGGTGGTCCTCGACCCCCGGCTCACCGCCGCCGGTCCGCTGCTCGGCCTCGCGGTCGGCATGCTGGCGGGGGTCTACCCGGCCCTGGCGGCGTCCCGTATCGCTCCCGCGGAGACACTGCGCGGCTGAACTCCCGTGCCGCCCCGCACATACGAAGGCACCGCGGGCCGGCGTGTGCCGGCCCGCGGTGCCTCATGCCTCGTGCCTCATGCCTCACCGAGGCGCGAAGATCAGTGGAAGAAGTGACGCGTACCCGTGAAGTACATCGTCACGCCCGCCTTCTTCGCCGCCTCGACCACCAGCTCGTCCCGGACCGATCCGCCCGGCTGCACGACCGCCTTGACGCCCGCCGCCGTGAGGATCTCCAGGCCGTCCGGGAACGGGAAGAACGCGTCCGACGCGGCGTACGAACCGCGGGCCCGCTCCTCTCCCGCCCGCTCGACCGCGAGCTTCGCGGAGTCGACGCGGTTGACCTGGCCCATGCCGACGCCGACCGAGGCGCCGTCCTTGGCGAGGAGGATCGCGTTGGACTTGACCGCGCGGCAGGCCTTCCAGGCGAAGGACAGCTCGGCCAGCTCCTGGGCGGAGAGCGCGTCTCCGGTCGCGAGGGTCCAGTTCGCCGGGTCGTCACCCTCGGCCTGGAGGCGGTCGGTGACCTGGAGCAGCGCACCGCCGTCGATCGGCTTGACCTCGACCGGGTTGGCCGGGGCGCCCTCGGCGCGCAGCACGCGGATGTTCTTCTTCTTGGCCAGGACCTCGACCGCGCCGTCCTCGTAGCCGGGCGCCACGATGACCTCGGTGAAGATCTCGGCGACCTGCTCGGCCATCGCCACGGAGACCGGGCGGTTGACGGCGATCACGCCGCCGAAGGCCGACAGCGGGTCACAGGCGTGCGCCTTGCGGTGCGCCTCGGCGACGTCCGCGCCGATCGCGATGCCGCACGGGTTGGCGTGCTTGATGATCGCGACGCAGGGCTCGGAGTGGTCGTACGCGGCCCGGCGCGCGGCGTCGGTGTCCGTGAAGTTGTTGTACGACATCTCCTTGCCGTGCAGCTGCTCGGCCTCGGCCAGGCCGCCGGTGCCGTCCACGTACAGCGCGGCACCCTGGTGCGGGTTCTCGCCGTAGCGCAGCACGTTGCTCCGCTCGTACGTGGCGCCCAGGAAGTCGGGGAAGCCGCTGTCGTCGGCGGCCGCGTAGTCGTCCGCGAACCAGGAGGCGACGGCCACGTCGTACGCGGCGGTGTGCTGGAAGGCCTCGGCGGCGAGGCGCTTGCGCGCGGCCAGCTCGAAGCCGCCCTCACGGGCCGCGGTCAGGACGTCCGCGTACCGCGCCGGGCTGGTGACCACGGCCACGGAGGGGTGGTTCTTGGCGGCGGCGCGGACCATCGACGGGCCGCCGATGTCGATCTGCTCGACGCACTCGTCAGGGGTGGCGCCGGAGGCGACGGTCTCCCGGAACGGGTAGAGGTTCACGATCACCAGGTCGAAGGGCTCGACACCCAGCTCGGCGAGCTGGTTGCGGTGGTCCTCCAGACGCAGGTCGGCGAGGATGCCGGCGTGCACGCGCGGGTGGAGCGTCTTGACGCGGCCGTCCAGGCACTCGGGGAAGCCGGTGAGCTCCTCGACCTTGGTGACCGGGACGCCGGCCGCGGCGATCTTCGAGGCGGTGGAGCCCGTGGAGACGAGGGAGACACCCGCCTCGTGCAGGCCGCGGGCCAGCTCCTCAAGGCCGGTCTTGTCGTAGACGCTGACGAGCGCGCGGCGGATGGGGCGCTTCGTACCTTCGGCGGTCACGGGATTGTTACCTTTCGTCCCTCAATGCGGTAGCCGTGCCGGGCCAGACGCCCCACGACCTCGACGAGCAGCGATCGCTCGACTTCCTTGATGCGCTCATGGAGCGCGGCTTCATCGTCCTCGTCCCGGACCTCGACCACGCCCTGGGCGATGATCGGGCCGGTGTCGACACCGTCGTCGACGAAGTGGACGGTGCATCCGGTGACCTTCGCGCCGTACGCGAGTGCGTCCCGCACTCCATGGGCACCGGGAAAACTGGGCAGCAGCGCCGGGTGGGTGTTGACGACCCGACCGCCGAAGCGGGCGAGGAACTCCTTGCCGACGATCTTCATGAAGCCGGCCGAGAGGACGAGGTCGGGCTCGTACGCGGCGGTGGCCTCGGTCAGGGCGCGGTCCCACTCCTCGCGCGTGGCGTGGTCCTTCACCTTGCACACGAAGGTGGGCAGTCCGGCGCGCTCGGCGCGCTCCAGGCCGGCGATGTTCTCGCGGTCGGCGCCGACGGCGACGATCTCCGCCCCGTACCCCTCGGGGTCGGCGGCGATGGCGTCGAGCAGGGCCTGGAGGTTGGTGCCGGACCCGGAGACCAGGACGACGAGGCGGGCGGCGGCCACTCGGTCACTCTTTCCGTGGTGTTTGTACGGTCGCACAAAGGAATCGTGCCTCCGAATACGGGGAACCCTACGAAGGGCCCGACCGTCAGCAACGATACCGGCACACCGGACGGCCCCCACGGGACGGGGGCGTGGCCGGGGGGTAGCGTCAGGGATCGACGACACTTGAGACACCCGCTGAGACACCAGTTGAGACGGCAGTTGAGACAGCAGTTGCGACGACAGAGGGAAGACGTTCAGCAGATGCCGGAACGCCAGTCCACGGACGACAACAACCCGTTCGCGCCGCCGCCCGAGGGGCAGCCGGACCAGCCGTGGCAGCCGCGGCGGCCGGAGGGCTCGGACGACGACGCGTCGTCCGGATCCTCGGGCGGCTCCGGAGACTCCGGAGGCCGCTGGAGCAGCCGCCAGCCGGGCCGCTCCTCCGACGGCTTCGGCCGCCGTCCCGAACGCCAGGGCGGCCCTGAGGGCCAGCGGCCGGGCCCGAAGTGGGACCCGACGGACCCGGCGCAGCGGCGGGCCCGGTACGCGCTGCTCGCGGGTATGTGGGCGTTCTTCTTCGCCATCTTCGAGATCCAGGAACTGGCGCTTCTCCTGGGCGCGCTCGCCCTGTACTGGGCGATCAGCGCGCTGCGGGCCAAGCCCAAGGCGGCCGCCACGGATCCCTCCACGCCGCCCGCGCCCGCCAACCCGGCCACCACCCTCCCCGCCCGGGCACAGCGCACGGCGGCCATCAGCGGCCTGGTCGCGGCGACCCTCTCCCTGCTGATCGTCGCGGGAAGTTTCACCATCCAGCTCGTCTACCGCGACTTCTACACCTGCGCCGACGACGCCCTGACCAAGTCCGGGCAGCTGGCCTGCAACGACCTGCTGCCGGAGCCACTGCGGGACGTGTTCGGAGTACGGGAGTAGATACGCCGCCTACTCGTCGGCCGGCGCCGGGGCAGGGGCGGGAGCAGTCGGGGGCGGGGTAGGCGCGGGAGGAGCCGGGGGCGGCGGCAACGTCGGCTCCCAGGCCGCCGGAAGGAAGTCGTAGGGCTCGAACCCGCTCTCGTCGTCGTCCTCGTCCTCGGTCTCGACGAGCGGCTCGCGTGCGGGCGCCGGGGCGGCGGCGGGCGGTACGGCCTCCGGCACGAGTGCGGCGCGCTCCGGCTCGGAGCCGCGCCGCAACCAGGCCCGTACACCCAGGGCGCGCTCCGGCCCGGAGCCGCGCCGCAACCAGGCCCGTACACCCAGGGCGCGCTCCGGCCCGGAGCCGCGCCGCGCCCAGGCCCGTACGCCCAGGGCCACCGGTACCCCCACCGCCATGCACCACAGCACCGCCGCCGCCCCCGCCTGCCACCACACCGGGCCGAACGCCGACAGCCGGCCCGACCCCAGCGGGCCGCCCGCGGCCGCGGCGAGGACCGCCACCGCCGCGCCGCACAACCAGGCCGCGACCAAGGCCGTCAGCGCCGTCTCCCGGCCCGTCCAGGCCCGCGCCGACCGCCCCACGTACCCGCCCAGGACCAGCACGGAGACGAGCGGGATCGAGACGGCGGCCCAGTGCGGCCAGGTGCCGTGGCCCTCGGCGGGCAGGGCGGCGAGCAGCGGGAACGGCGGCACGGCGGCGGTGCCGGTGAGACCGAGCGGCGTCGCCGAGGCACCCGCGCCGAGCGCGAACCCGGACCCGAGACCGTACGACACACCCCACACCGCCGCGTTCGGCACCAGCGCGACGGCCAGCAGCAGGACCGAGGCCCTCCCCGACCACTCCCCCGCGAGCCCGGCGAACGACTCCTGCGCGTCGCCGGCGTGCCACACCAGCGACGCGCCGAACAGCGCCGCTCCGCCACCGAGCAGGGCGAGGAGCACCGTCCCGGCCGAGCGCAGCGCCACGACCGCCTGCTCCTGTTCCGGCAAGGGCCGACCGATCGCCGTCCAGACGCCCAGGCCCGCCGCCGCGGTCACCGTCGCGGGCAGCCAGAGGCCGGCCGACAGCAGGTCCGCCGGGAGCGAACCGCTCGCCGCGTAGACCACGACGCCGGCCGCGACCAGCAGATATCCCCCGCAGACCGCGGCCACCGCACCGCCCGCGGAGTTTCCAGGCCCGGCCTTCTCGTCGGAGTACTGCTGCTCCACGGTCTCCCGTGCGGCCCGGAAGATCAGCCAGCCCGGCAGGGCCATGAGCAGCAGCGGGGCGATACCGAGGGGCGCGGGGACGCCGGAGAGGGTCTCCGTGCGGACCAGGTCCACCCCGTGGGCGAGCAGCCACAGCCCGGCCGCCGTGTGCAGGGCCCCACCGGGCCCGCTGTCGGGGTACGGCGAGCTGATCCACGCCGCCATCACCAGGACGGCGAGCGCGCCGAGCCCGAGTCCCGCCGCGACCCCGCCCCGCACGAAGGCGGCGGCCAGGGCGGCGGAACGGGCGCCCTGGACCAGCGGATCGGCCGTCGGCAAGGGGCTCTGCTCGGTCACGTGGGTCACGCGCCCATACTCCCAACGACACGCGCTTTTCACGCGTAACAGGCAAACCGCCGTTGTGTCGCTCAAGATACGTTTATGTACTTTTCCGCCCGGAGCGGCTCTGCGGGAGGTTGTCGCCGATGAGTCCGACGAGTCGGGGAACAGCCGATTCCGCATCCGCTTTCTCGCTGCCGTCGCCCAAGGAACGGCGCAGGCTGCGTGAGGCCAAGGGCCTGAGCGAGGAAGAGGTGGCCGGCGCGATCGGCGTCACGCGGGCCACCGTCCGGTCCTGGGAGACCGGCCGCACCGATCCGCGGGGTCGAAAGCGGGAGGCGTACGCGAGGCTCCTGAGCGCGTCCGAGGACGACCTCACTCCCTCCCCCGCGCCCTACGCGCCGACATCACCGGCCTCCACACAGACCCTCGCCGCGCCCCCTGCCGGCACCCGTCCCAAGGCGGCGGCCAAGCGGGCCGCGAAGCCGCCCGAGGCACCGGCGGCTGCCGCTCTCGGGCCGGGCGGGAAGACCTCATGGTCCGGCCCGGCCCTCCAGCCCCAGGAGCAGCCGACACCGGCGGAGACGGCCCCCGCGGAGCCCTCCCTCACGCCCGAGGAGGCCTTCGACGCGCTCTACGCGCACGCGGCCCCGGGTCTCATGCACCAGACCTACCTGCTGACCGGCCGCCGCCGGCTGTCCCGCGAGTCCGTCGAGCAGGCCTTCCACCACGCCTGGGAGCACTGGCCCGAGGTCGCGGTGGACCGCGACCCCGTCGGCTGGGTGCGGGCCGCGGCGTACGAGTACGCCCTCTCCCCCTGGCACCGGCTGCGCCGCACCCACAAGCATCCCGACGCCCCGCCCGCCGACGCCGACCGGCGGGAGCTGCTCGCGGCCCTGCTCGAACTGCCGCCGCCGTACCGCCGGACCGTCATGCTCTACGACGGGCTCGGCCTCGACCTGCCCGAGACGGCTGCCGAGACCGAGGCGAGCACCCCCGCCGCCGCCAACCGGCTGCTGCACGCCCGTACCGTCATCGGGGAGCGCGTGCCCGCGCTCGCCGACCCCGACGTCCTGCACGAGCGGCTCCACGCCCTGGTCGCGGAGGCGCCGACGGCGACGCTCGCGGAGCCCCGGGCCGTACGGACGGGCAGCGAGCGGCGCACCCGGATGTGGACCCGGATGGTGCTCGGGATGACGGCGCTGCTCATCGGCGCGACGGCCTTCACGGCCGCGACCGCACCCACGCAGTACCTGCCGCTGCACCACCCCGGCGAGGCGGTCGACGGCGTTCCCGTCCGCGGTGGCTCGCAGAAGCTCACCCAGGAGGACAAGAAGCTGCGGGAGATGCTCCGCAGCCGGCCCCACCCCGGGCCGGAGCGGCTCGTTCCCGAGCCCGCGTAGGCGGATACGCGAGTGGGCCCCGCCCCCACCCGGTTTCCCGGGTGGGGGCGGGGCCCACCTGTGCGGTTCAGACGATGCTGCTTCAGCCCGCGAGGATCGCGCGCGCCAGCTTGGCCGTCTCGGTCGGCGTCTTGCCGACCTTGACGCCCGCGGCCTCGAGGGCCTCCTTCTTCGCCTGGGCGGTGCCGGAGGAGCCGGAGACGATGGCGCCGGCGTGGCCCATGGTCTTGCCCTCGGGCGCGGTGAAGCCCGCGACGTAGCCGACGACCGGCTTGGTGACGTTCTTCGCGATGAAGTCCGCCGCACGCTCCTCGGCGTCGCCGCCGATCTCGCCGATCATGACGATCAGGTCGGTGTCGGGGTCGGCCTCGAACGCCGCGAGGGCGTCGATGTGCGTCGTACCGATGACCGGGTCGCCACCGATGCCGACGGCGGACGAGAAGCCGATGTCACGGAGCTCGTACATCATCTGGTACGTCAGCGTGCCGGACTTCGAGACCAGGCCGATGCGGCCCGGCTTCGTGATGTCGCCCGGGATGATGCCGGCGTTGGACTGGCCCGGGGTGATGAGACCGGGGCAGTTCGGGCCGATGATGCGGGTCTTGTTGCCCTTCGACTGCGCGTACGCCCAGAAGGCGGCGGAGTCGTGGACGGCGATGCCCTCGGTGATGACGACCGCGAGCGGGATCTCGGCGTCGATCGCCTCGACCACGGCGGCCTTGGCGAAGGCCGGCGGGACGAAGAGGACGGAGACGTTGGCGCCCGTCTTCTCCATCGCCTCGGCGACGGAGCCGAAGACCGGGACCTCGGTGCCGTCGAAGTCGACGGACGTGCCGGCCTTGCGCGGGTTCACGCCACCGACGATGTTGGTGCCGTCACCCAGCATGAGCTTGGTGTGCTTCATGCCCGTGGCACCGGTCATGCCCTGGACGATGACCTTGCTGTCCTTGGTGAGGAAGATAGCCATGATGTGCTTGACCTCGTCCCTTACTTCGCAGCCGCGAGCTCGGCGGCCTTGTCGGCCGCGCCGTCCATGGTGTCCACACGCTGCACGAGCGGGTGGTTCGCGTCCGACAGGATCTTGCGACCCAGCTCCGCGTTGTTGCCGTCGAGGCGCACGACCAGCGGCTTGGTGACCTCTTCGCCCTTGGAGGCGAGGAGCTCCAGGGCCTGGACGATGCCGTTGGCGACCTCGTCACAGGCGGTGATGCCACCGAAGACGTTGACGAACACGGACTTGACGTCCGGGTCGCCCAGGATGATCTCCAGGCCGTTCGCCATGACCTCGGCGGAGGCGCCGCCGCCGATGTCGAGGAAGTTGGCCGGCTTCACGCCGCCGTGGTTCTCACCGGCGTACGCGACGACGTCCAGGGTCGACATGACCAGGCCGGCGCCGTTGCCGATGATGCCGACCTCGCCGTCGAGCTTGACGTAGTTGAGGTTCTTGGCCTTGGCAGCAGCCTCGAGCGGGTTGGCTGCGGCCTTGTCCTCGAGGGCCTCGTGCTCCGGCTGGCGGAAGTCGGCGTTCTCGTCGAGAGACACCTTGCCGTCCAGGGCCAGGATGTCGCCGGAGGCGACCTTGGCCAGCGGGTTGACCTCGACGAGGAGCGCGTCCTCGGCGATGAAGGTCTTCCACAGGGTCACCATGACCTCGGCGACCTTCTCGGCCACCTCGGCCGGGAACGCCGCCTGGGCGACGATCTCGCGGGCCTTCTCGATGGTGACGCCCTCGTTGGCGTTGACCGGGACCTTGGCGAGCTTCTCGGGGGTCGTCGCGGCGACCTCCTCGATGTCCATGCCGCCGGCGACCGAGGCCATGGCCAGGAAGGTGCGGTTGGTGCGGTCGAGGAGGTACGAGACGTAGTACTCCTCGAGGATCTCCGGAGCGGTCTCCGCGATCATCACCTTGTGGACCGTGTGGCCCTTGATGTCCATCCCGAGGATGTCCGTCGCGCGAGCGACGGCCTCGTCCGGGGTGGCGGCCAGCTTCACGCCGCCGGCCTTGCCGCGGCCGCCGACCTTCACCTGCGCCTTGACGACCGACTTGCCGCCAAGACGCTCGGTGGCCTCGCGCGCCGCCTCAGGCGTGTCGATGACTTCACCGGCCAGCACCGGTACACCGTGCTTGGCGAAGAGGTCCCTCGCCTGGTACTCGAACAGGTCCACGCGCGTCCGTCCCTTTTCTGATGATCGCGGTTCGTTGTCTGCGTGGGCGTGCCGCGGAGGGCAACGTGACTGCGCTGTCACAAGGGAGGCGTACACGGTGTCCGTGGACGCGGCATGTCCGTCTCGCAGGTTATCCCCGAGGGACGTGGGTCCCTAAATCGCAGATCACAACAGAGCGGTGATACGGGTCACAGATCGTAGGGATCCCTAGGCGGTCCGTAGGGGGCCCCGGGGGTGCCCCCGGGGCCCACGACACAGGTGGGAACCGGGCGTTGCGGGCCTCACGACGCGCCCGGCCGCGGGGTGAGGGCTCCGCGGGCCCGGTTGTGATATGGGCCTCAGTGCGCCCGCACGAGCCCGGTCGGGTGGTGATCCGGCTGCGGATTCCGCAGCGCTAGGGCCTGTCCGGCACCGGCAGCGGGCGTTTCTCGATCGCCGCCGCCATCACCTCCGGGAAGAGGTCCGGGGTGCAGGCGAACGCGGGGGCGCCGAGCGCGGCGAGGGCGGCCGCGTGCTCGCGGTCGTACGCGGGGGCTCCCTCGTCGGAGAGCGCGAGCAGGGCCACGAACTGCACGCCGGACGCCTTCATCGCCGCGACCCGCTTCAGCATCTCGTCGCGTATGCCCCCTTCGTAGAGGTCGCTGATCAGGACGACGACGGTGTCGGCCGGCCGGGTGATCTGCGACTGGCAGTACGCCAGGGCACGGTTGATGTCGGTGCCGCCGCCGAGCTGGGTTCCGAAGAGGACGTCGACCGGGTCGTCGAGCTGGTCGGTCAGGTCGACGACCGCCGTGTCGAAGACGACGAGGCGGGTGGCGATCGAGCGCATGGAGGCGAGGACCGCGCCGAACACCGAGGCGTAGACGACCGAGGCCGCCATCGAACCGGACTGGTCGATGCAGAGGACGACGTCCTTCTTGACCGACTGCGCCGCCCGGCCGTAGCCGATGAGCCGCTCGGGGACGACCGTGCGGTACTCGGGCAGATAGTTCTTGAGGTTCGCGCGGATCGTGCGGTCCCAGTCGATGTCCCGGTGCCGGGGGCGGCTGATCCGGGCCGAGCGGTCGAGCGCGCCGGTGAGGGTGGCCCTGGTGCGAGTCGCGAGGCGCTTCTCGAGGTCGTCGACGACCTTGCGTACGACGGCCCGGGCCGTCTCCTTGGTCGTCTCGGGCATGGCCTTGTTGAGCGAGAGGAGCGTGCCGACGAGATGGACGTCCGCCTCGACGGCCTCCAGCATCTCGGGCTCGAGGAGCAGGGTGGACAGGCCGAGCCGGTCGATGGCGTCGCGCTGCATGACCTGGACGACGGAGCTGGGGAAGTACGTCCGGATGTCGCCGAGCCAGCGGGCGACGGAGGGGGCCGAGGCGCCGAGGCCGGCCGAGCGGTCACGTCCGGTGGAGCTCTTCGTGCCGCGTCCGTAGAGGGCGGTCAGGGCTCCGTCCATCGCGGAGTCCGTGCCTGCGAGGGAGCATCCCGTACCGTCCGCCTCGCCGCCCCCGAGAACCATGCGCCAGCGCCGCAGCCGCTCGTCGTTCCCGGTTCGTGCCCCGGTTCCGGTTCCGGTCCCTGATCCGGTTCCGGATCCTGTGTCCACTCCGGTTCCGCGCCCGCTTCCGGGTCCGGTTCCAGGTCCGGTTCCAGGCCCGCTTCCGGCTGTGTCGACTCCGGTTCCGTTCATCGGCCCACCCCTTGCAGCTCGTCGTGTCCGAGGATCAGCCGGAGGACCGGCAGCACGCCGTCGGCCCGTTCCTCGTCGATGTCCGCGGCGAAGCCGGCCAGGCCCGTGTCCGGACGGGCCGGCCCGCCGCGCGACGGGCCGCGGGCGACCAGCTCGCCCAGCGTGCGGCGGACGCCCGGTTCGTACGCGGAGAAGGTGCGCCGCAGCAGCGGCAGCACGTCGGTGAAGGTGTCCCCCGGGACACCGGTCAGCCAGTCGTCGACCAGCGCGAGCAGCCGCTCGTCGTGGACGAGGATCATGCCGCCTCCCGCGGCGCCTCCGACGAAACCCTCGATCCAGCCGGCGGCGTCGGCTGGCGCCGTCCCCGGCGAGAGGGCGAGGCCCATGAGCCGCGCGGCCTCGTCCTCGTCGAGCCGCCCCTCGTCGAGGAGCAGCCGGGCGGCCCGGCCCCGGATGATGCCGGGCACGCTGTCGCGGGCGACGAGCCTGCGGAGGACTCCGGTCCAGCGGTCGGTGCGCTCGGCGCTCTCGGGGAGCAGTCCGAGGGCGCCGTGGACCGCGTCGAGATGGCCGCGCATCTCGGTGGCGGCGTCGGTGTCGAGCCCGGCGCAGGCCGGCGGCAGACCGACGCAGATCCGTTCGGCGAGCCCCGCGGCGACCTCGCCGAGCGCGGCCGTGTCGGTGGCGCGGACGTCTCCGTAACGCAGGGAGCGGGCGAGTGCGGGCAGCGCCTGGGCGAGGTGTCCGACGTCGGAGTCGAGCGCGGCCCGGTCGGCGAGGGCGGTCATGACGACCGGCAGCGCCTCGCCGAGTCCGCCGAGCAGGCAATGCTCGGCGAGCGCGGTGACCTCGGCGAGTGTCGTGGCCTCCAGGGCGCGGGCCTCGGCCTTGGCGGTGGCGGCGGAGTCGACGGTGGTGCCCCAGACGCCGGCCTCCGCGACCCGGACGTGCAGCTCGGGCTCCCAGCGCAGCCGCCAGCTCTCCCGGAAGGTGCCGGTGCTGCCGCGGCCGGCGACCGGCTCGCCCCAGCCGACTCCGAGCAGCCGGAGTCGGTGCAGCAGTCTGCTGCGGGCGGCGTCGTTCTCCTTGCGCAGATCGAGCTCCAGCTCCCGCTCCTCCGCCTCGGGCTTGAGACGCAGCCCGCGCTGCAGCCGGGCGAGGTCACGCTGGAGCGGTACGGCGGGGGCGTCGGCCGGGACCTCGCCGAGGACGTCGCCGACCACGAGGCGGTCGCGGACGAGGTCGAGCGGGACGTCGGAGCCGTCGCACATGACGGCGCGTACGGCGTCGGTGGTCTCGCCGAGCCCGGCCAGCGGTCGGCCGCGCATCGCCGCGAGCGTCTCGGCGAGCCGTACGGCCTCGATGACATGGGCGGAGGACACGATCCGGTCCTCCTCCCTCAGGAGGCCCGCGACCTTGGTCATCCAGCGCTCGATCGGGCGGTCGGGGGCGGCGAAGAGATGTCCGTACCAGCCGGGCGCGTCGATGCCCGCGCCGTACCCGGAGCGGCGGGCGAGCCGGCGGTGGGTCCAGGGCACCCACGTCATCTCGGTCTTCACCTTGGGCAGGCCCTTGAGCAGGGCGCGGTCGGCGCCGACGGTCGCCCTGCGGGACAGCGCGGGCACGTGCCAGGCGCCGCAGACGACGGCCACGGCGTCCGCGAACTCCTTGCGGGCTGCGCGCAGTTGGAGCCGCATGTACGCCTCGCGGACCAGGTCGCGGGCGTGTCCGCCGGCGCCGTGGGCCTCGCGCAGGGCGCCCATGGCCTCGGCGAGCGCCTCGAACGGGGCCGCGGGGTCGGCGGGGGCGGTGGTGCCGCGGAGTTCCACCACGTCCTCCCACCAGCGCTCGGGGTCGTCGTACCCGGCGGTTCGCGCGAGCTCGCCGATCGGGTCGATCCGCAGCCCCTGATCCGCTTCGTCGCCGTCGCCCCAGGTGGGGTCGGTGGCGGCGAGGCTGTGCGTGGCGGGCAGGTCGATGAAGCGGACGGCGGCGCCGTGGGCCAGGGCCCAGCGGATCGCCACCCACTCGGGCGAGAACGCGGCGAACGGCCAGAACGCCGCCCGGCCGGGATCGTCCACGGCGTGGGCGAGGAGCGCGACCGGCGGCCGCATCCCGTCGTCGGCGGCGAGCGCGAGCAGCCCGTCCGCCTCGGGCGGCCCCTCGATCAGCACGCACGCGGGCCGCGCCGCCTCGAGCGCCGCGCGTACGGCGCGCGCGGACCCTGGCCCGTGGTGCCGCACGCCGAGCAGGAGGGGCCGGGGGACCGGCTGCCCGGACGGGCGTTCCCGCCTTGGCGGGGCCGCCCCCGGCGCCGTCGTCACCGAAGGTGTCGTCACGTGCTCACCTCGCGGCAGGCGCGGTAGAAGTCCTTCCAGCCGTCGCGCTCGCGGACGACCGTCTCCAGGTACTCCTGCCAGATGACACGGTCCGCGGCCGGGTCGCGGACGACGGCGCCGAGGATGCCGGCCGCGACGTCCGCGGGGCGCAGGACGCCGTCGCCGAAGTGGGCGGCCAGGGCGAGTCCGCCGGTGACGACGGAGATGGCCTCGGCCGTCGACAGTGTCCCCGAAGGGGACTTGAGCTTGGTGCGGCCGTCCGCGGTGACCCCGTCGCGCAGCTCGCGGAAGACGGTGACGATCCGGCGGATCTCCTCGACCCCTTCGGGGACGGCCGGCAGGTCGAGGGAGCGGCCGATCTGGTCGACGCGGCGCGCGACGATGTCGACCTCCGCCTCCGGGGTGGCCGGCAGCGGCAGCACCACGGTGTTGAACCGGCGGCGCAGCGCGCTGGAGAGGTCGTTGACCCCGCGGTCGCGGTCGTTGGCGGTGGCGATGAGGTTGAAGCCTCGGACGGCCTGCACCTCTTGGCCGAGCTCCGGCACGGGCAGGGTCTTCTCGGACAGGATCGTGATGAGCGTGTCCTGCACGTCGGCGGGGATGCGGGTGAGCTCCTCGACGCGGGCGGTCAGCCCCTCGGACATCGCGCGCATGACGGGACTGGGCACGAGCGCGTCCCGGCTGGGGCCGTGGGCGAGCAGCCGGGCGTAGTTCCAGCCGTAGCGGATCGCCTCCTCGGGCGTCCCCGCCGTGCCCTGCACCAGCAGGGTCGAGTCGCCGCTGACGGCGGCGGCGAGGTGCTCGGAGACCCAGGTCTTGGCGGTGCCCGGCACGCCGAGCAGGAGCAGAGCGCGGTCGGTGGCGAGTGTGGTGACGGCGACCTCGACGATCCGGCGCGGTCCGACGTACTTCGGTGTGATCACCGTGCCGTCGGGCAGCGTGCCGCCGAGGAGATAGGTGGCGACGGCCCACGGCGAGAGCTGCCATCGGACGGGCCGCGGACGGTCGTCGGCGGCGGCGAGCGCCTTGAGTTCGTCCGCGAAGGCGTGCTCGGCGTGCGGGCGCAGGGCCTCGGCGCCGGTACCGCTTCCGACGCCGGGCACGGCGCTCTCGATGGTTTCGGACACGGTCATGGATCCCCCTCCAGATCGTTCGACCTGATGTGTGATCCACCGTGCACCATGCCACTGACAATCGGCCGTCGCCGCAGGTCAGGGGCTAAATCCGCTGGTGCGGACGGGAGTTACCCGGCGATCGGGGAGACCGCGACGCAGCCCCCGGCCATCGCCTGCTCGCCCTTCGCCTCCTTGATGACCTTGCCCTTGTGGATGACCTTGCACGTGAGCTCGGCGGCCGGGTCGAGCGAGAGCGGCATGACGGCGGCGGGCATGATCCCCTTCAGCGTCACCGTCTTCTTCCACGGCGTGGCCGGCTTCGTCTCCTTCTCGAGCTTCGGCTCCATGGCCGTGCCGCTGCCACCGTGGTACTCGATCGACTCGATGTTCTTGCCGGTGACCTCGTACGTGACCTCGTAGGTCTCGTTGACGGCCTTGTCGACCTGGTCGGCGGCCTTGTCCGCGGCCTCGGAGCAGGCGCCGAGCCCGAACGCGAGGCCGGTGACGGCGAGGGCCGCGACGGCGGTGCGGATGGTGCGCTTCATGACAGGTCCCCCTGAGAGTTCTGTAGTTGGCCCTCGCAGACAACCGTAAAGGGAAAGTAAAGTCAAATGCCTTGTGAGACCTTCGCCGGGGTGCGAAACCGCAGGTCGGGGCCGATTGTCAGTGGGTCCCCCTAGCGTCGTGGACATGGATACACAGGGGGTGCGCTGGACGGCGGATCAGGTGCTGGCTCTGGCTCCTGACGACGCCTCACGCAAAGCGGGAAGCAAGCTCGGCACGGCCGGGCCGTGGTCCGGTGCGGGCAGCAGCGGCGAGGGTGCCGTCTGGGGACTGTGCAAGGGCAGCGGCAGCAAGCCGTACCACACAGTCGTCGACACCACGGGCCCGGCGTATTCGTGCAGTTGCCCCAGCCGGAAGTTCCCGTGCAAGCACGCGCTGGGGCTGCTGC
This sequence comes from Streptomyces sp. NPDC046712, assembly GCF_040645695.1. Classification (NCBI taxonomy): domain Bacteria; kingdom Bacillati; phylum Actinomycetota; class Actinomycetes; order Kitasatosporales; family Streptomycetaceae; genus Streptomyces; species Streptomyces sp. NPDC046712. The sequence goes on from NZ_JBEYYW010000020.1 coordinate 29,065, forward strand.
TGCTCTGGGCCGAGGGCGGAGGGGACTTCGAGGCCGGCGACGCTCCCGGCTGGGCGGAGCGGTGGCTGAAGGGCAGGCGTGCGCGCGCCGAGGCGGCGCGGGCCGGGGCGGACGGTTCCGGCCGGACGCCCGCCGATCCCGAGGCCGTGCGCCGCAGGGCGGAGCGCCGGGCGGCCCGGATCACCGCGGGCGCGGAGGAGTTGGAGCAGCGGCTCGCCGATCTGCTGCGGGGCGGCCTGGCCTCGGCCGAGCAGGCGGGGTACGGCCTGTGGGAGGAGACCGCGGCACGGATGGTCGACGCCCAGGCCCCCGGACTCGCCGGCCGGGTCAGGGAGTTGGGTGCCATACCGGGGTCCGGGCCCGGATGGCCGGTCCGGCTCCTGGAGGAGTGCGCGCTGACCCATCTCCTCGACCGGGCCTGGCTCTCCGTCGACCGGCTCCCCGGCCCGCTGGCGGCGACCGTCCGCACCCGGGTGGGCCTGACCGCACCGGCGGAGGGCGCCTCGGTGCGGGACCGCTGGCTTGTGCTGGCCCAGTACGACTCCACGGACGGAAAGCTGACGACACGTCGTATCTGGCTGCACGGCAGGAAGACCGGACGCACGGCGCTGCTTCTCTCTTTCGGAGCCGCGGGGCGCGCACCCGAACTGTCTCTTCCGGTGGGCGTGGTGCTCGACGCCTCGCTCACCCTCCACGCGGGCGCGGGCGCGCTGCGGGCCGAGTTGGGCGAGCGGTTCTCCTCCCCCGCCAGGCTGGACGCACCACCCCGGGGCGGCACGGTCGGGGACGCGCTCACGGCCTACGGCCTCGCCCTGCGGGACGACCCCTGGCTGGACTCCTGGCCGGTGACGCTGACCGATGTCGTCCCGATACCGACGGACCACGGCTGGCAGCTCGCCGACGCGGCTCCGGTCACGGGCGGCGGCGAGGCGCTGCCGCTCAGCGGTCCCGCGCTCGGACGTCCCGGCCTGTGGCGGCTCGCCGCGCTCTCCGGGGGCGGTCCCGTGACCGTCTTCGGGGAGTGCGGGCACCGCGGGTTCACCCCGCTCGCCGCCTGGTCCGCCGACGCCCCCGGAGAGACGGTCCCGCTGCACTGACTCCGCACGACCGTCCGAACTACCGCCCGACGACAGCCTGGAGGACCTCGATGGACGCCTGGGAAGAACTCGTCACCTCGGCGCTGCTCGGCACCGACCGCCGCCCGCCCGCGCTCCTGGGGGCGGCGGCGGGAGACGCTCCCGTCGCGCTGCTCGACGCCGCGGCGCTGCACACCGTACGACGCAGGGCGGGGCTGCGGCCCGGGCCGGCCGGCGCGGCGCCGGAGCCCGCGCCCGAGGACACCCGCAGGCCCCTGCCCGAGCCCGCCCGCCGACGTCTCGTCCGGCTCCTCGCGGGCCGCGCGGCGGCCGCGCCGTCCGGGGGGCGGCGCGGAGCCTCGCCCGACCTCGCCGAGCTGCTTCCCCAGTGGCTCGCCGCCGCCGACGAACACGGCTACAAGGCACCTGCCTCGGCGCTGCCCGCCCTCCTCGACGCGGCCCGTGCCCGTACCGATCTGCGGCCGCAGGCCCTCGCGCTGGCCGGGCCGCGCGGACTGTGGCTGGCCCGGCTGAACCCGGAATGGAAGTTCGCGCTGCGCGGTGCGGGTGGGAGCTCCGCGCTCCCGGATCCCCGGGACGGCGAGTCGGTCCGAGCGCTGTGGGAGGAGGGGCTGTTCGCCGAACGGGTCGCGCTGCTCGCCTCCGTACGGGCCGAGGATCCGGCGGCGGCCCTGGAGTTGCTGCGTTCCACATGGGCGGCCGAGCGGGCCGAGGACCGGCTGATGTTCCTGGACTCGCTTCGGGCCGGACTCTCCGGCGCGGACGAGGAGTTCCTGGAGGCCGCCCTGTCCGACCGCAGTCGCAATGTGCGCTCCACGGCCGCCGAGCTGCTCTCCGCGCTGCCGGGCTCGGCGCTCGCGGGCCGGATGGCCCGGCGCGCCTCGTCCTGCGTCTCCCTGGACCGTACGGAAGGGGCGGCGACCGTCGTGGTCGAAGCGCCGCACGAATGCGACGAGGGGATGCAGCGGGACGGGCTGGCACCGACCCCGCCCTCGGGTCGCGGCGAGCGGTCGTGGTGGCTGGGCCAGCTGGTCGAGTCGGCGCCGCTGTCGTGCTGGCCGGCGCGGTTCGGCGGGCGGACGCCCGAGGAGATCGTCGCCCTGCCGGTCGCCGACGACTGGCAGGGGGAGTTGCACGCCGCCTGGTGCCGAGCGGCGGTACGGCAGCGGGACGCCGACTGGTCCCGGGCTCTGCTCGGCGCCCCGGCCGCCCCGCCGGCGACCGGCCCCGGCATCGCGTCCCTCGCGGAACGGGCGAAGCTCCTCTCGACGCTCCCGGACGAGGAACGGGCCCGCTGGGTGGCCTCGTTCATCGCGGCGAACGGACTGTCGGAGGCGTTCCAACTGCTCGGCGTGTGCACGGTGCCCTGGGCGGAACCGCTGGGCGGCGCCGTGATCGACGCCCTGGACATCGCCCGCGAGGCGGGCAGCTACCCCTGGAGCTTCAGCGGAGTGATGGGCCTCGCGGAACGCTGCCTGTCCCCGGACGCGGCGTCGCAGCTGGAATCCCTCACCGCCCTCCCCGCAGAACAGGAGGACGCGTCCCCGGGAGCCGGGAGTTACTGGTCGGAGGCTTTCCAGCGCCTGGTCTCGACGCTGCGCCTGCGGGCGCAGATGCTCGCGGAACTGACGGGCTGATCCGCGGCGCCGAAGCGCGTCGGAGACCGACCCGGCGCGACTGCCCGTTCACCTGCCAGGCGGACGACACCGCGGACAGGTTGAGACCTGCCCGACGGCGCTCCGGCGGTCAGCAGCACAGCCGCGCGCAGCAAGTTCCACCCGCGGGCCGACTGCCTGCCGTCCGGCGGCATTACGGTGCGGCGCGGCCAGACGGCTCGACCGCCCGAGGGTCCGACGCCTGGGCGGTCCGGCCACCGCTCGCAGCGCCCCCGGCAGCCCGCCGCGGCCATGGGCCGATCACCCGGGTGGCCTGAGCGCCAGGGGGGTGGGAGCGCCCCGTGCCGCAGACGCGCCCGGCCCTGGGGCAGGGAAGGGCAGGGCCCACCCGACCTCCGCCGTCAGGCGGCGGGCCGGGCCCACCGGTCCTCCGCCGTCAGGCGGCTACGCGGACGTTCGCGTTCACCCAGTCCACGATCGACGCCGTCGTCGCGCCCGGCGTGAAGATCTCCGCCACGCCCTTCTCCTTCAGCGGCGGGATGTCCGCGTCGGGGATGATGCCGCCGCCGAAGACCTTGATGTCCTCCGCGTCGCGCTCCTTCAGGAGCTCCAGGACCTTCACGAAGAGCGTGTTGTGCGCGCCCGAGAGGATCGAGAGGCCGATCGCGTCGGCGTCCTCCTGGATCGCCGTGTCCACGATCTGCTCCGGCGTCTGGTGCAGCCCCGTGTAGATGACCTCCATACCGGCGTCGCGCAGCGCCCGCGCGATCACCTTGGCCCCGCGATCGTGGCCGTCGAGACCCGGCTTGGCCACCACCACGCGGATCGGACCGGTCACACCCATCACTGCCTCCACATGCGACCCCCGCGCCTATTTGCCGGGGAGGTGAACGAACGTTATCGCCAGCATCCCGCAAGCAGCCGTTTCGCGGTGGACAGCGAGGGGGAAATCACACGTGGGACATGTTCGCTCTGCGCCGGACCCTCCCCGGGCCCTCCTCCTGGGCCCACCAGCCGCAATCGGGTCGTGCGCGAGGGAGCCGCTACGGGGTCGTCGTACCTCCGCGCCGTCAGCCGCACGGCACGGGGGTACGACCCGACGCCACGCCGTTCGGCGCCCCGCGTGCCGTTCGGGAGGTCGCCGATGGAGCTCACCAGGCTCACCAAGGTCACGACTGCGCTGAAAGCCAACGCCCTGGAGCTGGCGATCCTCACCGGCCATCTGATCCTCTACCCCTCCGGCATCGTTCCCGAGCGCCGCGGCCCCACACCGGACACGAAAGCCGGCGCCGCCCCCGGGCGGCCGGTCGTGCTTCTGCACGGCTTCGTCGACAACCGTTCGGTCTTCGTGCTGCTGCGCCGCGCCCTCGCCCGGCACGACCGTCGCCCTGTCGAGTCGTTCAACTACTCTCCGCTCACCTGCGACCTGCGCGCCGCCGCGGAGCTGCTCGGCCGCCACGTGGAAGCGCTCTGCGCCCGCACGGGCCGTCACGAGGTCGACATCGTCGGGCACAGCCTGGGCGGCCTCGTCGCCCGTTATTACGTACAGCGGCTGGGTGGTGACTCGCGGGTGCGGACGCTGGTCATGCTCGGCACCCCGCACTCGGGCACCGCCGCCGCGCCGTGGGTCGGCGCCCACCCCCTGATCCGCCAGATGCGCCCCGGCTCCGAGGTGCTGCGGGACCTCGCCGAGCCCGCGCCGGACTGCCGTACCCGCTGCGTCAGCTTCTGGAGCGATCTCGACCAGGTGATGGTGCCGGTGGAGACCGCGCGGCTCGACCACCCCGATCTGCAGGTGCACAACGTCCGCGTCAGCGGGATCGGCCATCTCGCCCTGCCGGTGCATCCGACCGTCGTGGCCGGGATCCTCGAGGCCCTCGACGCCGAGGACCCGGCCGACGCCACGCCGGGGGCCGAACCCGGCGCCGCGTCCGTGGCGTGATCCCGGGCCGCCCGCCCCGGCGCGCGACCCGGCGCACTTCCCGGCACACGGACGCCTGACGACCCGCCAGAAGGTGTCTGTTCTTCGAACGTTCCTCGAACACAGAGCCAAAGCTCTTCCCCGAGGCCGCCGAAACACGGCCGATTGCCCGTTTCCTGCGGACCCAAAACCCTCCGAAGATTGTCGCCTGCGTATACCGCCGGGTACAGTCGCGCCACTGCTTAACCCCGGGACACCCCTTTGCGGGCCCACCCCGGACTGGTCCTGCCGCCGAGGCGAGAGAGAAGTTGGTGAACGACCAGCACCCCCACGCCGGGTACGTCGGAGACGACGCCCACAGCACAGGCGGCTTCGCCGGCGACCCGCTCTTCGGCGCCCTCCCGGACGGTTACGGAGCGAGCCACAGCGGCCAGTACGACACCACTCAGTGGAGCGGCAGCCACCAGTGGGACGCCGGCACGTACGACACCTACGTCGCACAGCAGCCGATGACGCAGCAGCAGTACGACACCACCGGTCAGTACGACGCCACGGGCCAGTGGGACGCCACCGCCTGGAGCGAGGCCCAGCAGACCGGGCAGTACGAGACCGCGCACTTCACCTCGTACGACACCACCGGCCACTGGACGTCCCCCGCCTTCGAGACGGGTACGTACGACGCCACCGCCTGGAACTACGCCGCACCGGAGCAGGACCTCCTGGTCGCCGAACCCGTCGTTCCGCAGCAGTACACCCCCGAGTACGAGTTCGTCCCCGAGCAGCCGGCCGAGCACACCCCGCAGGCCGAGCACACCGCGCAGTTCGAGGCCGTCGCGCAGGACGCCACGTACACGGACGAGTACACGGCAGACGAGTACACGGCGGACGAGTACACGTACGAGTACACCTACGAACCCCCGGCGGAGTCCGAGGAGCCGGCCGTCGAGGTCCTCACGGAGTCTCCGGCCGCCGCGACGACCACCGCCGCCCGCCCGGTACGCCGTTCCTCCGGTGGCAGCCGAGGCCGTCGCCGTACGCCCGCCAAGCGCTCCGCGCTCCTGACCGTCGCCGTCCCCTCCGCCTGCGTCATGGGCGTCGCCGGGATCGCGGCCGCCTCGGTCGGCGGGCTCGCCGACGCGGGCGCGGACAGCAAGGACGACACGACGGCGCTCGCCGCCGCCGACCCTGCCTCGGTCAAGCCGGTCGCCGCCAACAACGAGCTGGACACCCAGCTCGCGGCGCTCAGTGCCGACGCCCGTGACTTCGGCGACCGCGCCAGCCGCACCCAGGAGCGCATCGACCTCAGGCTGCGCCAGGAAGCGGAGAAGAAGAAGCGCGAGGAGGAGGCGGCCCGCAAGGAGGCGCTGCGTCCCAAGTTCGCGCTCCCGGTGAAGCTGCACGAGCTCAGCGCGCGCTACGGGCAGGCGGGCGTCAACTGGATGTCCGTGCACACCGGTATCGACTTCCCGGTCCAGTACGGCACCAAGGTGATGGCCGCGACCGACGGCACGGTCCGCACCCAGTACAACAGCGCCTACGGCAACATGGCGATCGTGACCGCCGCGGACGGCACGGAGACCTGGTACTGCCACCTGAGCAGCACCAAGATCCGTACCGGCAAGGTCAAGGCCGGTGACGTCATCGCGTACTCCGGCAATTCCGGCAACTCCACCGGCCCGCACCTCCACTTCGAGGTGCGCCCGGGCGGCGGCGCGGCGATCGACCCCGAGGCGTGGCTGCGCAGCTACGGCCTCAGCCCCACCGGCTGACCGACGCATCCGAGACATACGGGAGAGGGGCCCGGCCAATGTGGCCGGGCCCCTCTCCCGTATGTCGTCCTACAGCTTCTCGACCGGCGCGTACCGCAGCAGCAGCCGCTTGGGCTTCTCGTCGCCGAAGTCGATCGTCGCCTGTGCGTCGGCACCGGCGCCCGTCACCTGCATGACCGTGCCGAGGCCGAACTGGTCGTGCGTGACCCGGTCGCCCACCTGGAGCGCGAGCACCGGCTTGTCGGTGGTGCGGCGGGTGGCGAAGCCCGAAGGGCCCGAGCGCGCGCGGGAGGAGGAGAGCGAGGAGGTGATCCCCGAGGTCGGCCCGGCGGGCTTGACCATGGGGCCGGTCCGCTTCCACTCCAGATACGTCGCCGGGATCTCCTCCAGGAAGCGCGAGGCCGGGTTGTACGACGGCTGGCCCCAGGCGCTGCGCATCGAGGAGCGGGTGAGATAGAGCCGCTCACGGGCGCGGGTGATGCCCACGTACGCCAGCCGGCGCTCCTCCTCCAGCTCCTTGGCCTGGCCGAGCGCGCGCATGTGCGGGAAGACGCCGTCCTCCATGCCGGTCAGGAACACCACGGGGAATTCGAGGCCCTTGGCGGTGTGCAGCGTCATCAGCGTGATGACGCCGGAGCCCTCCTCGTCCTCGTCGGGGATCTGGTCGGAGTCGGCGACGAGCGCGACCTGCTCCAGGAACTCGGCGAGGGTCGCGGGCTCCTCGCCGCGCTCCTGCTCGAACTCCAGGGCCACGGCGGCCAGCTCCTGGAGGTTCTCGATCCGGGTCTCGTCCTGCGGGTCGGTGGAGGCCTGCAGTTCGGCGAGGTAGCCGGTCCGCTCGAGCACCGCCTCGAGGACGACCGCAGGGCCGGCGCCGGAGTCGACGACGGTACGGAGCTCCTCCATGAGGGTGTTGAAGCGCTTGACGGCGTTCGCGGAGCGGGCCGCCATGCCGTACGCCTCGTCGACCCGCTTCAGCGCCTGCGGGAAGGTGATCTTCTCCCGGAGGGAGAGGGCGTCGATCATCGCCTCGGCGCGCTCGCCGATGCCGCGCTTGGGCACGTTCAGGATCCGGCGCAGCGGGACGTTGTCCTCGGGGTTGGCGAGGACGCGCAGGTAGGCGAGGACGTCGCGGACCTCCTTGCGCTCGTAGAAGCGCACGCCGCCGACGACCTTGTAGGGCAGGCCGACGCGGATGAAGATCTCTTCGAAGACGCGGGACTGGGCGTTGGTCCGGTAGAAGACGGCGACGTCGCCGGCCTTGGCGTCGCCCGCGTCCGTGAGCCGGTCGATCTCGTCGGCGACGAACTGGGCCTCGTCGTGCTCGGTGTCGGCGACATAGCCGGTGATCTGCGCGCCCGCGCCCGCGTTGGTCCACAGGTTCTTGGGGCGGCGGGACTCGTTGCGCTCGATGACGGCGTTGGCGGCGGAGAGGATCGTCTGCGTCGAGCGGTAGTTCTGCTCCAGCAGGATCGTCGTCGCGTTCGGGTAGTCCTCCTCGAACTGCAGGATGTTGCGGATCGTCGCGCCGCGGAAGGCGTAGATCGACTGGTCCGCGTCACCCACGACGCACAGCTCGGCCGGCTCCAGGTCCTCGTAGCCGGTGCCGACCAGCTCCCGTACGAGGGTGTACTGGGCGTGGTTGGTGTCCTGGTACTCGTCGACGAGGACGTGGCGGAAGCGGCGGCGGTAGTGCTCGGCGACGTCCGGGAACGCCTGGAGCAGGTGGACCGTCGTCATGATGATGTCGTCGAAGTCCAGGGCGTTGGCCTCGCGCAGCCGTGCCTGGTACATCCGGTACGCCTCGGCGAGCGTCTTCTCGAAGCCGTCGGCGGCCTGGTCGGCGAAGGTCTCCTCGTCGATCAGCTCGTTCTTCAGGTTCGAGATCTTGGCGCTGAAGGACTTCGGCGGGAACTTCTTCGGGTCGAGGTCCAGATCGCGGCAGACCAGCGCCATCAGGCGCTTGGAGTCGGCGGCGTCGTAGATCGAGAACGAGGAGGTGAAGCCGAGCTTCTTCGACTCGCGGCGCAGGATGCGGACGCAGGCGCTGTGGAACGTCATGACCCACATGGCGTTGGCGCGCGGGCCGACGAGCTGCTCGACACGCTCCTTCATCTCGCCGGCGGCCTTGTTGGTGAAGGTGATCGCCAGTATCTGGCCGGGGTGCACGTGCCGGGTGGCCAGGAGGTGGGCGATGCGGTGGGTCAGCACCCGGGTCTTGCCGGAGCCGGCGCCCGCGACGATGAGCAGCGGGGTGTCGGTGTGGACGACGGCGGCGCGCTGCTGTTCGTTCAGCCCCTCGAGGAGCGCGGCGGCGTCCACGACGGGGCGGGCGGCTCCGTCGCGGTAGTAGGCGTCCCTGGCCGGCGGCGCGTCGAAGCGCCCCTCGAAGAGGTCGTGCGGGACCTCCTCCGCGGCCGGGGCGCCGTGGGCGTGGTGCTCGTCGTCCTCGGGCGGGGGCGGAGGCTCCTCCGAGGAGTGGTTCTGGAGGCTCGCCAGGAAGCTGTCGTCAAAGAGGCTGCTCATCGCCTAACGAGTCTAGGCCGCCGCACTGACAGCCCGCTGCCACCTCCCGAAGTGACCGAATTATCGCGGAGGGTGACCATCCGCTTCAGGTCACGAAAATGTATCGGGCATATCGAACATCGGCCTTCACAGCCGCCCCACGGGTTGGCTAGCGTGCTCGCCCAAGCAGCCCGTCCCCTCCGGCGGCGAATCGCGTCGAGCGGGCGGCCCACGCCGAATCAGGCCCTGGCCGACGCCAGTTGTGGCCGCGCATGTCGGCGGCCACGGAAGGAGATGCCGGTCTTGGCGTCCCATCGCAAGCCGCGCAGCACACGTCCGCACTCCCCCGCCGTCGGGGTCACGACGGCCGCCATAGCCTCTGTCACCCTGCTGTCCACGCAGAGCGCCCAGGCGGCACCCGCCGCCCCGCCGAAGCCGACGGTGGAGGAGATCCAGAAGAAGGTCGACGACCTCTACCGGCAGGCCGGCACGGCGACGCAGGAGTACAACCGGGTCAAGGAGGCCACCGACCAGCAGCGCCGCAAGGTCGACCGGATCCTGGACGACGTGGCCAAGCGGACGGACGCGATCAACGAGTCCCGGCGGGCGCTCGGCTCGTACGCGGCGGCGCAGTACCGGACGGGGGCGGTCGGACCGACCGCCGCGCTGATCTTCGCCGACAGCCCGCAGTCGTACTTCGACCAGACCCACCTCATGGACCGGCTCTCGGAGCGGCAGCGCAGCGCGGTGGCGGACTACGAGGACAAGCGCCTCGCGGCGGCCAAGCAGCGGGCCGAGGCCACGAAGAGCCTGGAGAGCCTCACCGATTCGCAGGCGAAGCTGCGCACGAGCAAGCAGACCGTCCAGCGGAAGCTCACGGAGGCACGGACACTCCTGGCCCGGCTGACCGCCGAGGAGAAGGCCCGGCTCGCGGAGCTGGAGCGCAAGCGCGAGGCCGAGGCCCGGCGCAAGGCGGAGGAGCAGGCGAAGGCCGAGGCGGCCAAGGCGGCCGCGGAGGCCGAGCGGCGCAGGCAGGAGGAGGCGGCCGAGGAGCCCGCCGAACCGCCGGCGACCGGCGGAACGACGGGCGGATCGGCCGGCTCGACGTACGCGGCGAAGGCGGAGAAGGCCCTGGCGTTCGCCCGGGAACAGATCGGCAAGCCGTACGTATGGGGCGCGACGGGCCCGAGTTCGTACGACTGCTCGGGGCTGACCCAGGCCGCCTGGAAGGCCGCGGGCGTCGACCTGCCCCGCACCACCTGGGACCAGGTGGAGGTGGGGACCCGGGTCGCGACGGCGGATCTGCTCCCCGGCGACCTCGTCTTCTTCTACGACGACATCAGCCACGTCGGCCTGTACATCGGCGGCGGCAAGATGATCCACGCGCCGAAGCCGGGCGCCAACGTCCGCGAGGAGTCGATCTACTACATGCCGATCTACGGGAGCGTGCGCCCGGCCTGAGCCTCGGCGCCTGGGCCTCCGCGGGGGCTCACGTCCACAGGGTCGCGATGAAGATGTTGGCCACGGTGAGGCCGCCGACGGCGCCGAAGAGGCCCTTGTCGACGGTCTCCTCGTCCCGCTTCACATATACGAGGGCGAGGATCACGACGAGGACGGCGAGCTTGACGCCGATCTTCACGTTGTTGACGGTCTGGTCGTCCGCCTGGTTGAGGCCGACCAGGGCGACGCCGGTGATCAGCATCGTCAGCGCGCCGTGCAGCATCGCCGGCACGAAGCGGGCCGTACCCGCGCCCATCGCCTTCATCTGGGTGAGGAATCCGCCGAGGAGCGCGCCGATTCCGATGATGTGCAGGGCGACGAAGACATTGATGAGTACGTCCATGGGGCGGAGCCTAACCGGGCCGTAGCACCGCTGTTCGGCCGGGTCCAGCCCGTCCGGTGCATCGGTCATGGGCGTGCCGCAATACGGCATCCACCCGTCGCCCGCGCCGGAAGCGAACGGTCCCAGAGCGCCAACTGGCGCCAATACCGGTCAACTCCCCGCCCCTCCGTGACCCGCAGGTTTAGCGTCCTCCCCCAGGTGGCCGGCTCCCCACCACCGTCGGTTCTTCCGGCGGCAGTCGGTCGCCCCCGCCGAGAATCCGGCGGTGGGCCGTCTCCCCTGTGCGGTCCATCGCCGGACCCGGTGGGCATCGACCCCCACAGGGAGAGGATGTGACCCGCCCTCGTGGCAGCTCACCGGAAGCCCAGGAACTCACCCCTCGGTGGCCAGGCGGCACGGACCGCCGCCACGCTCGCCCTCGCCTCCGCGGCCACGGCGACCGTCTTCGAGGGCTCCGGGCACGCCGAGCCCAGGCTCACCCCCGCGCAGGTCAAGGCGAAGGTCGACCGGCTGTACCAGGAGGCCGAGGTCGCCACCGAGCGGTACAACGGGGCGAAGGAGAAGGCGGACGAGGCGCGGGGCGCGCTCGACCGGCTGCGCGACGAGGCCGCCCGCAGGACCGATCGCCTCAACACCGCCCGCGACGGGCTCGGTTCCACGGCGGCCGCGCAGTACCGTTCCGGGGGCCTCGATCCCGCCGTACAACTCGCTCTGACCTCCGACCCGGACGAGTACCTGGCGCGCGCCGCGCTCGCGGAGAAGGCCGGGGAGCGACAGGCGGCGGCGGTCACCTCCGTACGGCGTGAGCTCGCCGGGATCGGGCAGCTGCGCGCCGAGTCGACGGAGCGCCTGACACAACTGCGCGGCCACGAGGCCGAACTGCGGCGTCAGAAGGCCGCCGTGCAGGGCAAGCTCGGCGAGGCGCGGACGTTGCTGGCCCGGCTGACCGCCGAGGAGCGGGCGCGGTACGAGGCGGCGGCGGCCGGTTCGGGACGGAGCGGCTCCGGTGGGTCCGCCGACGGGACGGGGGCCCGCGCCGACCGGACCACCGTGGCCCGCGGTCCGGTCACGGCGCCGAACGGCCGCGCCGCGCAGGCGATCTCCTTCGCCAGGGACCAGCTCGGCAAGCCGTACGTGTGGGGCGCGACGGGCCCGTCGGCCTACGACTGCTCGGGCCTGACGCAGGCCGCCTGGCGCTCCGCCGGGGTGTCGCTGCCCCGTACGACGTACACGCAGATCAACGCCGGGCAGCGGGTGTCGCGCTCCGAACTCGCCCCGGGTGACCTGGTGTTCTTCTACTCGGGCATCAGTCACGTCGGGCTGTACATCGGCGGCGGGCAGATGATCCACGCGCCCCGCCCGGGCGCTCCGATCCGGGTCGCGCCGATCGACGAGATGCCGTTCGCCGGGGCGACGCGGGTGGGGTGAGGCCGGAAATCCCTTGACCTTTGGATAGTGGCGCTATCTACTATAGGTAGTGTCACTATCCAATCGTGGAGAGGACAAGCCGTGCCCACGCTCCCCTGGACCGTTCCGCACCAGCCCCGCCCCGGCACGGAGGCGCAGGTCATGGCCTCCCGCTTCGAGGTGCGCTCCCTGAAGGACGTCCCTCTCTTCTTCCTCCGATCGCTCAGCGCCTGGCGGCAGGTGAAGTCGGCGCCGGGCGCCCTCGGTGCCTCGCTGATCGCCCAACCGCTGAAGCGGACCTTCTACACGCTCTCGGCGTGGGAGGACCGCGACGCCCTGTACGCGTACGCCCGCGCCGAGCCGCACCGCTCGATCATGAACGGACTCCGCTCGACGATGCGCGACTCCACCTTCACCTTCTGGCAGGTGCCGGTGGAGCGGCTGCCGATCAGCTGGGACGAGGCCAAGCGGCGGCTCGCCGAGGAAGCGGCGAAGAACCCGGCCTCCTAGCCGAAGCCGGGTGCCGGCGCGACCGGACTCAGACCAGGCGGCGGGCCGTCGCCCAGCGGGTCAGCTCGTGCCGGTTGGACAGCTGCAGCTTGCGCAGGACCGCCGAGACATGCGACTCGACCGTCTTCACGGAGATGTAGAGCTGCTTGGCGATCTCCTTGTACGCGTATCCCCGGGCGATCAGCCGCAGCACCTCACGCTCCCGCTGGGTGAGCCGGTCGAGGTCCTCGTCCACCGGCGGGGCATCGGTGGAGGCGAAGGCGTCGAGCACGAAGCCGGCCAGACGGGGGGAGAACACCGCGTCGCCCTCCTGGACACGGAAGATCGAGTCGACCAGGTCCGTGCCGGTGATCGTCTTGGTGACGTATCCGCGGGCGCCGCCCCGGATCACCCCGATCACGTCCTCCGCCGCGTCGGAGACCGAGAGCGCCAGGAACCGCACCGGGTCCTCGGGCGCTGCCATCAGGCTCGCGCAGCGGCGCAGCACCTCGACACCGCCGCCGCCCGGCAGATGCACGTCGAGCAGGACGACCTCGGGGCGGGTGGCGGTGATCACCGTGACCGCCTGGTCGACGTCCGCGGCCTCGCCGACCACCTCGACGCCGGTGACGTCGGTCCTGCCGATCTCGGCCTGCACGCCCGTGCGGAACATCCGGTGGTCGTCGACGAGCACGACCCGTACCCGGCGCTCCGTGGTCTGTGCCGCCGTCGTCCCGGTTCCGGTCTCGTCACTCATGCGTCCGCCCTCTCCATCTCAAGCTCCACTTCGGTGCCTCCGCCCGGCACGGACCGCAGCCGGGCCGAACCGCCGTTGCGCTGCATCCGGCCGATGATCGATTCTCGTACGCCCATCCGGTCGTCGGGTACGGAATCGAGGTCGAAGCCGGGCCCGCGGTCCCGAACGGAGACGAAGACCGTACGGCCCTCGACCTCGGCGTAGACCTGCACCGCCCCTCCCTCGCCACCGTACTTGGCGGCGTTGACCATCGCCTCGCGCGCGGCCTGCATCTGGGCGGCCAGTTTCTCGTCGAGCGGGCAGTCGCCCACGACGACGACCTCCAGCGGGACGCCGTGCTTGTCCTCGACCTCGGCGGCGGCCCTCTTCACCGCCTCGGCGAGCGTCTCGGGCTCCTCGCCCTCGTCCTTGCCGGTGCCCTCCGGCTTGTACAGCCAGTTCCGCAGCTCCCGCTCCTGGGCCCGGGCGAGGCGGCGCACCTCGCCCGGCTCGTCCGCGTTGCGCTGGATCAGGGTGAGGGTGTGCAGCACCGAGTCATGGACATGGGCCGCGACCTCGGCACGCTCCTGGGCGCGGATGCGCATGGTCCGCTCCTCGGAGAGGTCCTGCGACATCCGCACCAGCCAGGGGCCGGCCAGCAGCGCGATGCCGGTGAGCACGGCTATCGCGGCGGTCAGTGCCGTGCCCAGCTGGGCCGCGGAGCCGCGGACCACCATGAAGACGGTCAGTCCCATGCCGACGAGGGCGACTCCGGCGAAGCCGCGGGCGAGCTGCAGGGTGCGCCGACGGCGGCCCGTCTCGGTCCAGCTGGCCCGGCGGGCGTTGTCCGCCTGCCGCCAGACGAGCACCACTCCGACGCCGATCAGGAGCGTCGGCCAGACATAGCGGTCCGTCTTGTTGCCCCAGTCGATGTTGCCCGCGAAGATCGCGGCGCCGATCGCGAGCGCGATCAGCGCGAAGACCTGGCCCCGGTCGGGCTTGCGCAGCCTGCGCCGGCCGTCGGGGGTGGTCTCGAACACGGGCCGGGGCGCGGAGCGTCCACCGACACCGAGCGGGACGACGATCCAGAAGACCGCGTACAGCAGGGCGCCGAGGCCGTCCGCGAGGAGCAGGGCGGCGAACAGGGCGCGGACCCATACGACGGGCAGGCCCAGATGTCCCGCGAGGCCGCGCGCGACACCACCGAGCCACCGGCCGTCGGCGCTCCGGTAGAGCTTGCGCACGGGCGGTTCGTCGGTATCGGTGACACGGGCGGCTGCTGGCATGAACCGATCGTCACACGTGGGGTCGGGCGGAGACATCAGGGTCGGCCCTGAGATCGCCCCTAGGAAGCGGCCCCTAGGAGCTTCTCGGGGTGGACTGCCCGCGGAATATCAGGGTCGCGCCAGGGTCGGCCCCGGTGCCGCGGCCGGGCGGCGGACGTCACCATGGACGCATGACGAGTTCGACGCCTTCCCACCACGAGGCCCCGCCGCCGGCGGAGGCCCCGCCCGTCGCGGCCCTGCGCCGCTCGCGGCGGCACAAAGTCGTGGCCGGTGTGTGCGGCGGCCTCGGCCGGCACTTCGATCTCGATCCGGTGATCTTCCGGATCGCGGTCGGCGTGCTGTCCGTGACCGGCGGCATCGGGCTGATCTTCTACGGCTTCGCCTGGCTGCTCCTCCCGCTCGCGGGCGAGGAGGAGAACGAGGGCCGCAGACTGCTCTCCGGCCGGGTGGACGGGACGGCGCTCGCGGCGGTGCTGATGGCACTGGTCGGCTGCGGCATCTTCCTCTCGATGCTCGGCAACGGGGGGACGCTGGCGTTCGCAATGATGTTGTCGATAGCGGTGTGCGGCGCCGCGGTCTGGTCGCAGCGGCGGATGCAGGCCGTCGGCACCGACGCCGAGGGCCGGATGGACGCCGCGACCGCGCAGGCGGTGGCGGAGGCGCCGCCGGAGGCGAAGGCACCGCCCCTGGTGGAGTTCCCCTCCTGGTGGAAGGACCCGATAGTCAAGGACGGCTCGACCGGCAAGATCGCCGTCGGCTATCTCTGGGGCCCGCACGGCGTGGTGGACAAGGACGGCCGGCTCGAGAACGGCGAGATCCCCGTGCCCGGCAGCCAGTGGGGCACGGACGAACCCGGCGCCGGGCGACGGCCCCCGGCGTCGGCGGTCCGACCCGGCCCGCGCTCCATCGGCGGCCTGGTCTTTCTGCTCGCGCTGCTGGCCGGCGGCCTGGGCACGGGCCTGTCCTGGGAGGCCCATCCGCTCGGCACCAGCCTGCAGATCGGCCTGGTCGCCGCTCTGGGCGTGTTCGGCCTCGGCCTGGTGGTCAGCAGCTTCCTCGGCCGGACCGGATTCGGCACGATCTTCCTGACCGTGGTCACCGCGGGCCTGCTCGCCGTGGCGGCGGCGCTGCCGAAGGAGATCTCCACGGAGTGGGTCCGTACGACCTGGAAGCCCGCGTCGGTCGCCGCCGTACAGCCCCGCTACGAACTGGGCACGGGCGTCGGCACGCTCGATCTGTCCCGTCTCCCGGTGCCCGCCGGGACGACGGTCGAGACCTCGGCCGTCGTCGGCGCCGGGAAGCTCGAAGTGGTCGTCCCGAAGAACGTCACCGTGAAGCTGCGGGCCCAGGTGGGCCTTGGCGATGTGCAACTGCCTCAGCAGCCGCCCGGCGACATCGACATCGCGCCGGACCGCGACGAGACACGGACGCTCGCCCCTCCGAAGGGCACGGCGCCGGCCGGAACGGTCGATCTCTCGCTGGAGGTCGGTCTCGGACAGGTGGAGGTCACCCGTGCTGCTTCATGAGTTCCGTCCGGGCCGGCTGATCGCCGGCATGACCGCCCTCGCTCTCTCCGTGATGTACGCGGGCGACGCCGCGGACGCCTGGGCCATCCCCTGGTACGAGGTGATCCCGGTCCTCTGCGCCGGCCTGGGCACGGCGGCCCTGGCGACCTGGGTGGCCTACCGCATACGCCGTGGTGCGGCGCGTAGGGCGTCGAGCGAGAGGACAGGAGCCCCGGCGAGCACGAGCGGCAGCCAGGACATCAGATAGGCGAGGTCGTTCCCGTAGTAGTACGGGTCGGTCTGCCAGCTCACGGTCAGCCAGAGGCTCAGCGAGATCAGTGCCCCGCCGAGGGCGGCCAGCCTGGCGAACAGGCCCACCAGCGTCCCGATGCCGACGGCGATCTCGCCGCACGCGATGGCGTAGCCGAACCCGACGGGGTTGCGGAGCGCCATGTCCACGAGGGCGGGGATGGCCGAGGTGTCCCGGACGCCGCGCATCATCTCGCCGATGGACCCGCTGCCGGTGTCGGACATGAAGGCGGGGTCGGTGAGCTTGTCGAGCCCCGCGTAGATGAAGGTGATTCCGAGGAAGAGCCTCAGCGGCAGCAGGGCGTACCGCGACGCGGTTTCCTTCCACCCGGTGAACCGGCCCCATCGGCCGGGACGGCCCGGGCCGGCGGGTCCGCCGTAGCTGCCGTCCCCGGTTCCGTACGTCCCGGTCGTCCTGTGCATTCGTTCCGACATCGCCGGCCTGCCTCTCCGCGCCACTGTCCGCAGAACCGATTGTTCCCCGGACCCCCTGTCCGGGGATACGCGAGGAACCCCCGGAGAGTTCAGGCGCGTCCGGTCGGCTCAGTCGACGACGTCGATCGTGACCCGGTTGGTCTCCACACCCGAGGCCGTCACCACCCACACCTCGACCCGCCCCGGCTCCACGTCCACGGGCAGCGGGACGGTCAGGGACGAGTCCGTCGGGTTGGCGAAGCCCCCCGGGACCGGGACCAGCGGGACGTGCGCGTGGACGGATCCGATGCGCACGACCAGTCGGGTCAACGGGTCCAAACCGTTCGCGCCCGCGGGGACGAAACCGGTCCCCCGGATCTCGATGTCGTCGCCGGTACGGATCGGGGCGTCCAGATCGCCGGCCTCGCGGGACCGGACGACGGAGTGGATCGCGGGCCGACCGCCCTCCACGCACTTCGCGGCGAGATAGCCGGCCGCCGCCACGGCGACGAGGAGGACCAGGGCCCACGGCAGCCCGGGCAGCCGGGCGGGTTCGCGCCCGAGCCGCACGGCGCCGAAGGCGAGGGCGGCGCCGGACACCAGGACGTACACGAGGTCGGTGAGGCAGGCCCGCCCGTTGTCGTCGCAGAACAGGTCGGCGACGCGGGGCCGGTCGGCGCGGACCTTCTGCAGCCGCTGCCCCACGACCCGTGCCCACACGATCCGGCGGGTGGCGACGGCGACCCCCGATGTCAGGGCGAAGAGGGCCAGCAGCCCGGCGCCGTGGGAGATCTCGAGGCCGGTCCGGTCGGCGCCGGTGACCAGGCGCAGCGCGAGGAAGAGCACGGCGTAGACGGCGAGGAGCAGCCAGCCGGCCGCGACCGCACGGGAGGTGGAGAGCCGGTTGTCCTCCCCGATCAGTGGCGCGAGAACCCCGCCGCGCGCCCGGTGGGCGTGAGCGGCGCCGGTCAACGGGACGGCGAGGAGCAGCGCGGCGACCAGGCCGGCCGTGCGCGCAGCCGTCCATCCCGAGCCGATCGCGGTGAGCGCCTGCCCGAGGAGCAGGGCGAGGACCGCGCCCCACACGGCGCCGAGTGTGGCGCGCCGGACCCGCCGGAGCCATGCCTCGCCGGCCTCGCGGCCCCGCGCCGCGACGGTGCGGGCCGACTGGGCGAGCTCGTCGGAGACCCACTGCCGGGAGGCGCCCGGCGAGTGTGCGACGGCCGCGGGCACCCCATGGCCGGCGGCGAGCTCGTCCCGCCGGGCCAGGAAGGCGGCGACCGCACGCCGGTGACCCGCGCGCCCGCCCTCTGCGCACCGCACGTGGTCACCGCACTGTCTCGCCTCTTGCACCGCCACGACGTTCACTTCCTGATCGGTCAACTGGCCCATGAGTCCTGGGAATTGTGCCGCACCCGAGAGCCGTCCGCCTGCTCCGTGCGCCCCGCGCGAGAGTGATTGAACCGTCATCACATTGACGTAAAGACAGTTGAAGACACCTTCTACGACAGGAGTTCGGGCTCCGCACGGCTGATCCTGCGCCACAGCGGCTGGTAGTTGATCCACGCCGCGAGATCGGTACCGAGCTGTTCGCGGGTGGCCACCGCCTCCCGGTGCCCGATCGGCACAGGCTTGCCCGCGGCCCGCGCGGCCAGCTGCACCTTGGCGCACCGTTCCATCGCGATGAACCACCAGGCGGCCGCGTCGACGGAGGACCCGACGGTCAGCAGGCCGTGGTTGCGCAGCACGATCGCCTTGTACGCGCCGAGGGCGGCTGCGATCCGCCGCCCCTCCTCCCGGTCGACGGCGACCCCGGTGTACGCGTCGTAGAGCGCGTGGTCCTGGTAGAAACCGCAGGCCTCCTGGGTGATCGGCTCGATCAGCTCGCCGAGGGCCGCGAGCGCCCGCCCGTAGGTGGAGTGACTGTGCGCGACGGCGACGACATCGGGCCGGGCCCGGTGCACCTGGGCGTGGACGGCGAAGGCCGCCTGGTTGATGTGCGCCCCGCCCCGGAGGACCTGCCCGTCCCCGTTGACCAGGACGAGGTCGCTCGCGGTCACTTCGTCGAAGGGTTCGCCGAAGGGGTTCACCCAGAAACAGTCCGCGTACTCGGGGTCCCGGGCGGTGACATGACCGGAGACGCCCTCCTCGTACCCGAACCGTCCGAAGAGTCTGAGCGCGCCCGCGAGTCTCTGCTTGCGGTACGTCCGCTCCTCCTCCACGGTTCCGTGGACGGGAGGCATCGCGACGTGGAGCTTCTCGACGGGTACGGGGGCCGGTGTCTCGCTCATGCGCGGGAAGGTAACGCCGGGCCGTGCAACTGGCCAGAGAGATCACACGCCGAACACGCGGAACACTCCGAACACGACGAACCGCCGCACATGACGAAGCCGCCGCCCCCGGATGGTGGGGGCGGCGGCCTCAGACGCCTACGGGAGCGACTACTCCCACTCGATGGTGCCCGGCGGCTTGCTCGTCACATCGAGCACCACGCGGTTCACATCGGCGACCTCGTTGGTGATCCGGGTCGAGATCCTCGCCAGGACGTCGTACGGCATCCGCGTCCAGTCCGCCGTCATGGCGTCCTCGGAGGACACGGGGCGCAGGACGATCGGGTGGCCGTAGGTGCGGCCGTCACCCTGCACACCCACCGAGCGCACATCGGCGAGCAGCACGACCGGGCACTGCCAGATCTCGCGGTCGAGACCGGCGGCCGTCAGCTCCTCGCGGGCGATGGCGTCGGCCTCGCGCAGCAGGTCCAGACGCTCCTTGGTGACCTCGCCGACGATGCGGATGCCGAGGCCGGGGCCCGGGAAGGGCTGGCGCTGGACGATCTCCTCCGGCAGGCCGAGCTCCTGGCCGACCATGCGGACCTCGTCCTTGAACAGCTGGCGCAGCGGCTCGACGAGCTCGAACTCCAGGTCCTCGGGGAGGCCGCCCACGTTGTGGTGCGACTTGATGTTCGCGGTGCCGGTGCCACCGCCGGACTCGACGATGTCCGGGTAGAGCGTGCCCTGGACGAGGAACGCGACGTCCTCGCCGTGGCCCGCCGACTCGGCGACGATCTCGGCCTGCGCCTGCTCGAAGACGCGGATGAACTCGCGACCGATGATCTTCCGCTTCTCCTCGGGGTCGGAGACCCCGGCGAGCGCGGTGAGGAATCGCTCCTGCGCGTCGACGACCTTCAGCTGGACGCCGGTCGCGGCGACGAAGTCCTTCTCGACCTGCTCGGTCTCGTCCTTGCGCATCAGACCGTGGTCGACGTACACGCAGGTGAGCTGCGAGCCGATCGCCTTCTGCACGAGCGCGGCGGCCACGGCGGAGTCGACACCGCCGGACAGACCGCAGATGGCGCGCTTGGTGCCGACCTGGGCGCGGATGGCCGCGACCTGCTCCTCGATCACGTTGCCGGTGGTCCAGCTCGGCTCGATGCCGGCGCCCCGGTAGAGGAAGTGCTCCAGGATCTGCTGGCCGTGCGTGGAGTGCAGCACCTCGGGGTGGTACTGGACGCCGTACAGCTTCTTCTCGTCGTTCTCGAAGGCGGCGACCGGTACGACGTCCGTGGACGCGGTGACGGTGAAGCCCTCGGGGGCGGCGGAGCAGGCGTCGCCGTGCGACATCCACACGGACTGCTCGGTCGGGGTGCCCTCGAAGAGGGTCGATCCGGCCTTGGAGACGTGCAGCGGCGTACGGCCGTACTCACGGGCGCCGGTGTTATCGACGGTGCCACCCAGGGTGGTCGCCATCAGCTGGAAGCCGTAGCACATGCCGAAGACGGGGACGCCCGCCTCGAAGAGCGCGCGGTCGAGGCGGGGGGCGCCCTCGGCGTACACGGAGGACGGGCCGCCGGAGAGGATGATCGCCTTCGGGTTCTTGGCCAGCATCTCGGCCACCGGCATGGTGGACGGGACGATCTCGCTGTAGACCCGCGCCTCACGGACGCGTCGGGCGATGAGCTGGGCGTACTGGGCGCCGAAGTCGACAACGAGGACTACGTCCGGGTTGGTGACGTCGGGCGCGGCAGCGGGAGTCGCTGATGACACTACGGCGGCCTTCCGGCGGTAGGGAGGGGGTCCCCCGAAGGGGGGCTATTTGTCGATTCTACCGGCGCGCCGGGGTCGCTTTTCGTCTCACCATCCGAACCCGGTTTGGCCGGGCCCCCGGGAGGGGGTCCATACTGTCGCCATGCGCAAGCTCTCGACCTTCGTCTTTACCTATGGCACCGGCCCGTCCGGCTGCCATGGTCGTGCTGCTTGAGCAACTGACAAGCGACTTCCCAGGCGCCCCGGGCCGACAAGGCCCGGGGCGTTCTGTCGCTTCCGGGCCGTGCCGCTCCGGGGCATCCAGACACCGAGGAGCCCCACCATGACCGCGACGACCACCCAGACCGAGAAGACCGGCGCCCGTACCGACGAGGCCGCCGCGCTCATCGGCGACGCCCGCGAGCGCATCGACTCCCTCGACGACAGGATCATCGGCCTGATCCAGGAACGGATGGCCGTCTCGGCCGTGATCCAGGAGGCCCGGATCGGCTCGGGCGGCCGCCGGGTGAACCTCGCGCGTGAGATGGAGGTGCTCGGCCACTACAGGGACGCGCTGGGCAAGCCGGGCACGGCGCTGGCGATGACGATGCTGGAGCTGTGCCGGGGCCGCATCTGACTCCGTGGGGGCGAGGTGTGGACCTGAGTTCGGTCCCGCTCTCACCCGTACGGCGCGTGACCGGGCCCGCACCCCTTCGTTGGTCCCGTTGTCCGTGCCAGCCAGGGGCGGGCCCGAAAAAACCACGCGTGGCTTCGCTGGGGCGTGTGACGTACCGCAAGTACGTCGTGGGACCTCGCCCCAGCGCGCGTGACCGGACGGCAGGGGACAGCAGCCCGGTCACCGAGAAGGTGCGGTCGGCCTCGGGGACGCCCGGGGCCGACCGCAACCGGTCCAGACGACAACCCCACACCACCCGTCCCCACCTCCCCCTCCACCCCACGCGGCGCAAACCCCCGGCGCCGCTCCCCCTCGGCACCGCCGCTGCCCTGACACCGGTGCCGACCGTCAAGGGCCCCGCCGCGCGACCGGAATCGCGCGGCGGGGCCCTTGCCATTCCGTAGGTGACGCGCGTCACACCAAGATTCCGTGCAACGCCTACAACCAATCCCCCTGGCCACAGGTCATGTATGCAGCACCACCCAGAAGCTGGAGAGGCGCTGCACTCGGAGGGGGGTGCAGCGCCTCTTCCATGTCCGGGTCCGTGGCCTGGCCGATCCTTGCCGTGGCCGGTCCGTGTCCGGTCCGACGTTACGACTTCTTCGGCGGGACGGCCGGCATCCCCAGGAACGGCAGCTTCAGCGCGCCGAAGGCGTCCGCCGGGACCGCCGGGGACTTCGGGGCGATCGCCGTGAGGCGTACGTAGTCCTCGCCCTGAGCCGGCCGCGGGTCCTCCTCGCCCTTGTTCGGCCAGAAGGACATCGCGCGCTCGGCCTGGGCCGTGATCGTCAGCGAGGGGTTGACCCCGAGGTTGGCCGAGACCGCCGCTCCGTCGACGACCGAGATCCCCGGGTGCCCGAAGAGCCGGTGGTACGGGTCGATGACGCCGGACTCGGCGTCGGCGCCGATCGGACAGCCGCCCAGGAAGTGCGCCGTGAGCGGGGTGCCCATCAGCTCGCCGATGTTGGAGCCGGCGAAGCCGTTGATCTCCTCGGCGAGCAGGGACGCCGCCCGGGTCGCCTCCGGGATCTGGTTCGGGTTGGGCGCGCCGTGGCCCTGGCGGGCCGTGAGGAGGCCCTTGCCGAGGCCGCCGGGCTTGCGGAAGGTCGTCAGGGAGTTGTCCAGGGACTGCATGACGAGACCGATGATCGTCCGCTCCGACCAGCGGCGGTTGGAGAGGGCGCGGATCGCGAGCGTGGGGTGCTTCGCCATCTCGAGGAGCCAGTTCCGTACCCGGTGCGCGCCGTAGGGCACCTGGAGGATCGTCATGCCGCCCATGGCGTTGGAGCCCTTGCCGTAGCGGACCGGCTCGATGTGGGTGTGCTCGTCCGGGTGGATCGAGGAGGTGATCGCGACTCCGCGCGTGAAGTCGACCTTCTCCGCGCCGTGCTTCTTGCGGTAGCGCCGGTCGGTGGTCTGCGAGCCCACCAGCGCCTCGGAGTTGGTGCGGGTCAGCTCGCCCAGCCGGGCCGAGATCCGGGGCAGCAGCCCGGTGTCCTTCATCCGGTGCAGCAGCGTCTGCGTCCCGTACGTGCCGGCCGCGACGACGACCCGGCGGGCCGTGAACGTACGCCCCTTCCCCTTCTTCTTGTTGTCCGTGGGGAGCGTCTTGACCGCGTAACCTCCGCGCGAGTCCTCGGTGAGGGCGACGACCGAGGTCATGGGGTGGACGACGGCGCCGGCCTTCTCGGCGAGGTAGAGGTAGTTCTCGTTGAGGGTGTTCTTGGCGCCGTGGCGGCAGCCCGTCATGCACTCGCCGCACTCGGTGCACGCCTTGCGCGAGGGCCCCGCGCCGCCGAAGTACGGGTCGGCCACCTCCGCGCCCGGCTTCGCCTTCGCCGTACCGTCGGCATCGTCGCCGTCTCCGAAGAAGACCCCGACCGGCGCCATGTGGAAGGTGTCGCCGATCCCCATGGCCTGCGCGGTCGCCTTGAGATGGACGTCCGAGGGAGTCGTCGTCGGGTTGAGCCGGACGCCCAGCATCCGCTTGGCCTGGTCGTAGTAGGGCGCCAGCTCCTCCTGCCAGTCCGTGATGTTCTTCCACTGCGGGTCGTTGAAGAACGGCGCGGGCGGTACGTAGAGGGTGTTGGCGTAGTTCAGCGAACCGCCGCCCACGCCCGCGCCGGCCAGCACCATCACGTTGCCCAGCAGATGGATGCGCTGGATGCCGTAGAGACCGAGGGCGGGGGCCCAGAGGAAGTTCTTCAGGTCCCAGGAGTTCTTGGGGAGATCGCTCCGTGTGAAACGGCGGCCCGCTTCCAGGACACCGACCCGGTAGCCCTTCTCGGTCAGGCGCAGGGCCGTGACCGAGCCGCCGAAACCGGAGCCGACGACGATGACGTCGTAGTCGTACGAACCGTCCTCGTCCTGATTCTGGGCAGGGGGTACCGCGGTCATGGCTCTCCTCGTACGAAAAGGGACAGGTGGGAGCGGGCTGCCGGCGGGCGGGAGCCGGGCTGCCGGCGGGGGGTCAGCGCAGGCGCAGGGCCTTCATCGCCTTCAGGGACAGGCTCATGAACGCGGCGTACTTCTCGTCGTCCATCCCGAAGGCCGGCGCGAGCGGCATCAGCCGCTGCTGGGCCACGGTCTGGGCCTCGGTGAACTTGAGGATGCCCTCCGAGCCGTGGCGCCGGCCGAGCCCGGAGTCCTTCATGCCGCCCATCGGCGCCTGGACGCTGCCGTAGGCCGGCGCGTATCCCTCGTTGATGTTGACGGTGCCGGTGCGCAGCCGGGCGGCGACGGCGTGGCCGCGTCGCGAGTCCTTCGTCCAGACCGAGGAGTTGAGGCCGTACGGAGTGCCGTTGGCCAGCTCGACGACCTCGTCCTCGTCCTTGAAGCGGTAGATGGAGACGACCGGGCCGAAGGTCTCCTCGGTGCAGACGGCCATCGGAGCCTCGACGCCGTCGAGGATGGTCGGCTCGTAGAAGAGCGGGCCGATGTCGGGGCGGGCGACGCCGCCGGCGACGAGCTTGGCGCCCTTGGCGACGGCCTCCTCCACGTGCTTCGTGACCGTCTCCAGCTGCCGCTCCCCGACGAGGGAGCCCATGTCGGCGCCGTAGGAGAGGGAGTTGCCGAGGCGCATGGCCTTCGTACGGGCGGCGAAGCGGGCGACGAAGTCGTCGGCGATCGACTCGTGGACGTACAGGCGCTCGATGGAGATGCAGAGCTGTCCGGCGGAGGAGAAGCAGGCGCGGACCGCGCCGGCGGCCGCCTTCTCTATGTCGGCGTCCTGGAGGACCAGCATGGCGTTCTTGCCGCCGAGTTCGAGGGTCACGCCGACGAGCCGGGCGGCGGCGCCCTGGGCGACCTCGCGGCCGGTGCGGGTGGAGCCCGTGAAGGAGACGTAGTCGGCGTGGTTGACGACCTCGGGGCCGACGACCGGTCCCTCGCCGATGACGACCTGGAAGACCTCGGCGGGCAGGCCGGCCTCGATGAGCAGGTCGCGGGCCCACAGGGCGGTGAGCGCGGTCTCGGTGTCCGGCTTCATCACGACGGCGTTGCCCGAGACGAAGGCGGGCAGCGCGTCGCCGACCGACAGCTCCAGGGGGTAGTTCCAGGGCGCGATCTGGCCGACGACACCGCGCGGCTGGCGGAGCTCGGTGACCTTGGTGAGGGTCGGTACGACGCCGGTGTGGTGCTTGGGGCGCAGATAGGAGGGGGCCTTGCGGCCGTAGTGGCGGGCGGCGACGGCGACCGCCTGGACCTCCTCGTGGGCGTGCAGACGCGCCTTGCCGGTCTCCAGCTGGATGAGGTCGAGGACCTCGGCCTGGCGCTCGAGGACCAGGTCGTGGAAGCGGAGCAGCACGGCGGCGCGGGCGCGGACCGGGGTCGCGGCCCAGGCGGTCTGGGCGGCGCGGGCGCGGGCGAAGGCCTCGGCGACGTCCTCGGGGGTGGACTCGGGCAGCTCGGCCAGCTTCTCCCCGGTGAAGGGGGTGTGGTTCGCGGTGCGGCCGGAGCCGACGACTCCGCGGGTGAGCTGGGCGACCACCTCGGGGGTGACCACGTCGGCGGCGGTGCGGGCACCGGCCGGCGAGGGCGCGAGGGGGTTCGTGCCGGTGGCGGCGGGGGCCGGGGTGGTGAGTGCCTGCGAGTCCGTCATGAGGGCGAGAGTAGGCCGCATTCCGACCTTTGGGTACCCGTCGGTAACGCGTTTTCACCGGGTGCGCACAATCGCGCCAGCGATCGCTGGCATATAAGCCCTGATCAGGGGCTTACGGCGGCCGGGAGGGCGATTTCGCGGATTTCCGGCCCGGTCAGTCGCCCGGCGCCCGCCAGTGCTGGAGGACGATGTCGAACTGTTCCCGGGTGGTCTCCCAGCTCGACTCCGGCGAGGCCATGTACAGGGCGTACTCGGTGCCGTCGTCCGTGAAGTACAACTGGTCGATGGCGTGCCTCGGGCCCGGGAACTCCTGCTTCTCGTACCAGGTGAACTCCCACCGGGCGGAGCGGACCTGGTCGCGGTAGGTGTTCTGGTTCAGCTTGATCTTCTTGTACTGGAGCCGCTTCTTCAGCGTCTTCTCCAGGTCCAGCACGTGCATGTACGGGTTCTCGAAGTCGGGTGTGGGGTCGACGCTGATCCGGATCCGGTGGCGCCCGTTGTCCGGCGTGTAGTCGACGCTGTCGCCGTCCGTCTGGCGCTTCCAGCCCTTGGGCACCGCCAGGCTGAAGCCCTTGGGGTCCTCGACGCGGTGCCAGCCGGCCGGGAGGCCGTCCTCGGCGGGCTTCGTCACCCCGGGCTGCGTGCTCCGACCGGCGTCCCCGCCCTTGCCCCCACCGCCGGAGTAGTTCATGGCGGCGAAGACGGCGCCGCCGGCGACCAGACCGGCGAGAACGGCCGCCAGGACCGCCGTACGCCAGCGTCCACGGCCGCCCTTGCCGGCCGAGGCGGACGGCGCGGGCGGGCCGGGCGGTGCGGCGAGCGTCGGGGCGGTGGCCGAGGGGGCGGGCACCGAAGGAGGCGTGGCGGTCGACTCCGGCATCCGGGCGGTCGCCGAGGTCAGCTCCTCCTGCCCCACCCGCTGCGTCGGTACGTACGCCTGCGCGGCGACGGGCGTACGGCCCTCCATGGCATCGAGCAGCATCCGCCCGGCCTCGTCCGCACGCGGCCGCTCCGCCGGGTCCTTGCGCAGCAACGCGACGATGACGGGCGCCAGCGCACCCGCCTTCTCCGGATGCGGCGGCTCCTCGGTCACCACGGCCTGCATCGTGCTGATCGGCGACGTCCGCCGGAACGGCGACGTCCCCTCCACCGCCGTGTACAGCGTCGCGCCCAGGGACCAGAGGTCGGAGGCCGGCCCGGGGTCCCCGCCCCGTACCCGCTCGGGCGCCAGGTAGTCGATGGAGCCGACGAGTTCACCGGTCCGCGTGATCGTCGAGTCGCCCTCGATCGCCGCGATGCCGAAGTCGGTGATCAGCACCCGTCCGTCGCGGGCCAGCAGCACGTTGCCGGGCTTGACGTCCCGGTGCAGGACGCCCGCCGCGTGCGCGGCGCGCAGGGCGCCGAGGACGTGCAGTCCGATACGCGCCGCCTCGCGGGGCTCGATCGTGCCCGCCTCCTTGGCGGCGTCGGCGAGCGAGGGCCCGTCGACGTACTGCATCACGATCCACGGCCGGTCGTCGTGCTCCAGCACGTCGTGCACGGTGACCACACCCGGGTGCGTGATCCGGGCCGCGGCCCGGGCCTCCTTCTGCGTACGGGCGTGGAGAACCAGCCGGTCGGCCTCGGCCACGAACCGACCCGCGGTCAACTCCTTGACCGCCACCACCCGGTGCAGGACTTCGTCGTGTGCCCGCCAGACCTTGCCCATGCCACCGCGGCCGATGCTCTCGGCCAGTCGGTAACGACCGGCGAGCAGCAGCCCCGCTCCCGTGTCCGCGCTCTGCGAATGTTCCACTGTCCCCCGCCTGTTCCTTCGGATGCCAGGTTACGGAGGGGGAGACGGGGGACGGAACCTCGGGGCGGGCAAAGGAACAGCACTGTGACCAGCCGGAGGTGACCCATCGCTTTTCGGCCACATTTGGTAGCGCTGTGCAACCGGCCTCAGCGGGTCGGCCGGTACGCCTTCACGGCCTGGTCGTAGATCTCCGAGACCTTGTCACGTTCGCTCTCCGGGCCGATGACCTGGACGACGTGGTAGCGCCCGCCGTCGATCAGGGCGAGGTTGCGGACGAAGACCTCACGTCCGGTGGTGTCCTGCCATGTGAACTGACCCACCGCCATGGTCTGCTGCCCCACGTCGATCCGGCGCAGCCCCGAGGCGCTGGACCAGGAGGAATCCCGCCACGGCTGCAGCTCCCGCTCCTTGGTGCGCTGGTACGCCATCGGGTCGGAGCCGTTGGCCTGAACCGTGTCCCGGCCGGGCACGACGATCAGGGTGAAATCGCCTCCGGTGTAGCGGACTTGTCCGGCGTCGTTGATCGGGCTGCGCCGCCAGTCCTTGGCGACACCGATCTGGAAGCCCTCCGGATCCTTGCGCAGGGTGTACCCGGCGGCGAGGGCGGGGGTGCTGGGGTCCGCGGCGGGCGGGGTCGTCCTCGCGGCACTCGGCCTGGTGGTCGGCCCGGCACTCGGCTTGGTGGTCGGTCCGGTGCTCGGCTTGGTGGTCGGTCCGGTGCTCTGTCCGGTACCGGGCGCCGTGTTCTGTCCCGTGGGCCGTGCGCCTTCGGTGTCGCCGTTCTTGGGCATGAACATCACGGCGTACACGACCGCGCCGGCGAGCAGCAGCAGGATCAGGAGCAGGAGCGTACGCCCGAGGGAGCGCGGGGAGCGGCCCGCGCCGGTGGTGCGCGGGGAGCGGGGCGCACGCGGGGCCCGTTGCGGAAGCTCCTCGTGGAACTGCTCCTGCCGGAACTCGTGGCGCCGGTCCTGCCGCTGCTCGTCGCGGCGGTCGGGGCGTGCGCCCCGCGGCTCCTTGCCCTTCCTGTGGCGATGACGACCGCCGGCCGCTCCCCCGCGGCGCCTGCGCACCAGTTCGCCGCGGCGGCGCACGACGGGGAGCCGGGTCGCGTCCACGGCGGGCAGCGGCACGATTCCGAGGCCGGCCTCGGGCTCCGGGGCGGACCGGACGAGGGAGCGCAGCCAGCCGCGTACTTCCTCGAAGTCGGGGCGCTCGGTGGGGTCCTGACGCAGCAGGGACTCGACGACCGGGCGCAGCGGTCCGCACTCCTCGGCGAAGGCGGGGGGTTCGGCGCAGACGAGCTGGACGAGCTCGGCGGCGTTGTCCTCGGGGTACGGGGCGTGGCCCTGGACCGCGCGGTAAAGCAGCGCGCCGAGCGCCCAGAGGTCGGTGACGGGGCCGATGGGCGGGGCGAGCCGCCAGTTCTCATGAACCGGGCCGGCCTGTTCGGGTGCCCAGCGTTCGGTGACGGCGCCGACGACCGCGATACGGGCCTGGCGGGCACGCTCGCCCGCGAGTCGGGTGGCGGGGCCGCGGTAGACGCTCGCGGGGCCGCTTCCCTCCGCGGGATCGCCCCAGCCTCCGGAGGCGGGTACAGGTACCGGCACGGGCTCGGGGGTGGGCGGCGGGGCGGGCGCGGGGGTGTAGCCGGCCGGGAGGGCGGGCAGCGCCCGGCCGGGAGCGGAGCCGCCGCCCGCCGGGATGGGGCCGGAGCCGTCGCGCGAGGCATGGGGGCCGTCACTCCAGGATCCGGCGAGCAACGCGCGGGGCGGCCCGCCGTCTTCGTTCCCGTACCCCATGTTCCCGTACCCCTTCCGGTACTCGGCCGGGTACTCGTCGTCGGCGTCGTCCTCGTCCTCGTCGTCCGCGGCCTGGGACCACCAGTGCGGCTCGGGGCCGAGGCCCTGCGCGGGCGTGGACGGAGCGGGCACGGGCAGCGGGGGGCGCGGAAGAGAGCGGTCGGGTGCGGAGCCGGGCTCGGCTGTGTGCTCGGCCTCGGGGTCCGGGGTCGCGCGCTGCACCGGGACGGCCCCCGTGTCGCCGATCCGCGCCGCGGCGCGCGCTCCCGCCCGGTAGGCGGCGATGGCGCCCGCACGGGCCGCCCGTACGTCCGCGGCCGGGCTCGCCGCCGGCGCGCCGGGCGTGCCGCCCGCTCCCGGCAGTTCGGGCCGGGTACCCGCCTCGATCTCCGTACGCCCGCGCGGGCCCGGCACGGCCGGACCCGACCCGGATTCCTCCTCGACGGAGGCCCCGGCCGTGTGCCGTCGCTCGTCCTCCTCGGCGAACGGCACCGGTGCGTAGCCGCACAGGGCCTCCTCCGCCGCACCCGCCGCGAGGCCGGTCAGCACCACGCGACCGTCGTCGCAGACGAGCACGGTGCGGGTGGTGATGTTCCGGTGGGTCCAGCCGTGCGCGTGCAGGGCGCGCAGGGCGGTCAGGACGTCGGAGCCGATCTCGGCCGCGCGGTACGGGCTGAGCGGGCGCTCGTCGAGGAGCGCGGCCAGCGGCCTGGCCGCGATCAGTTCACTCACTATCCACAGCGAACCGGCCTCCGCGAACACGTCGAAGACCTGGTCGAGGCGCGGGTGGTCCGGGATCTGCGCGGCGGCCTGGGCCGCCTCGACGGCGCGCCGGACGGCGGGGTCGGTCGGCCTGCGGGTCGCCCCGCCCTGGCCTCGGTCCGGCCGGTAGCCGGACCCGTCGGCGTCGAGGAACTCGGCGTCGACCACCTCGGGCAACGGCACCTGCCGGACGCGGACTTCCTGCCCGCTGTAGGTGTCGAAGGCCCGCGTCTCCACGACCTCGTGCGCGTCCGAGGGAGGCAGGGGCAGGCGATAGCGGTCGGCGAGCACCCTTCCCGCGTAATCGTCCACGACGCCTCCCCACCGAGCGCGCTGTCCCCCGAGTCCCACCGACCCCATGGATCGTGCGAAACCGTCAATTCCGGTCCGGTCCCGTACAGTTAACGGCTCTTTCGGCTGCGTACGGTCCCGGACCTCTCACGATACGTGGCGCCGGTCAGTCCTTGGGGCTGAACGTGGCGAACGCCGTGTCCCGCAGCGTCTTGCACGCCGGGGCGTCCCACTCGCCCGCCTTGCAGCTGATCATGATCGAGTAGCCGTGTGTGGCGTCCACCTTGAAGCCGCGGTTCAGTATCCGGATCCGCATGCCCTTCTCGGTGCGCTCGAACTCCCAGTCGGCGACGGTCGGATATCCCTTGTACGAGACGGGCCTGATGCCGATGTGCCGGTAGTTGTTGCTGGTGGCGGCGACTCCGACCATGGCCGCGTTCCATGCGCTGGCCGCGTCGTCCTTGGGGCTGCTGTTGTAGTCGACCTGGACGCGGGGGTAGCCGCCGTCGGCGTTGAATATCCCGCCCGAGTTCCGGCCCGCGATGCCGTCGAGCCGGAAGGAGGCCGGCATCGCCATGGCGAAGTGGAACCGGGCGTTGGTCACCATCGTGTAGCCGGCGGGCAGCTGCGTGCCGCCCGCTCCGGGCGTCGCGGTGCCCGGCGCGCCGGAGGGGGTACCGCTCTGCTCGCCCGAACCGGAACCCGAGCCGCTGGGCTGCTGCTCGCCGCCTTGCTGACCGGGGTTGCTCGGCGGCGTGTCCTGGTCCTGGCTGCCGCCGTTCCCGGCTGTGGCACCGGCCGACGTCACCTTGTCCCCGCTGCCCTTGCCGCCGCCCTTGTTGTTCGTGTCGTCCCCTCCGCCGTTCAGCGCGACGGCCAGGATCGTGCCGAGGAGGGCCAGGACCACGACCGCGGCGATGATCACCAGGGTTCGGCGCGGCACCACGTCGGTGAGCGAGGCCCGCGGCTGCGCCGGCCTGTTCCCGCCCTGCAGCGGGTCGGGCTTCGGCTTCGGCTTCTGCTCGGGCCTCACCGCGGCAGCCGCGTTCCGTACGGACTTCAGCGCCCCGCGCACGCGTTCGGCGGCCACGTCGGTGGCCTTCTCCTTCGCGGAGGAGGACGGGGAGGCGAGCGGCGGCGTGGGCGGCACCGGCGGCAGCGGCACGACCCGGGTGGCCTCCGGCGACGGCTCGGGCTCGATCACCGGGGCGGGTGCGTCGAGCACGGCCCTGAGCAGCACCCGGGCGCCCGCGTCGTCGAGCCGCTGGCCGGGGTCCTTGGCGAGCAGGCCGTAGATGACCTTCTCCAGGAGGGGCCCCGCGTTCTTCGGCGGGTCGACGGGCTCGGTCATCACGGCGGTGAGCGTCGCGATCGCGGAGCCCTTGTCGTACGGCGGGCTGCCCTCGACGCTCGCGTAGATCAGTCCGCCCAGCGACCACATGTCGGCGGCGGGGCCCGGCTTGTGGCCGCGGGCCCGCTCGGGCGAGATGTACGAGGGCGCGCCGACGAGCATTCCGGTGGAAGTGATCGACGGGTCGCCCTCCACCTGGGCGATGCCGAAGTCGGTGAGGACGACCCGGCCGTCCTCGGCGATCAGCACGTTGGACGGCTTCACGTCGCGGTGCAGGATGCCCTCGCGGTGCGCGGAGCGCAGCACGTCGAGGATCGCGAGGCCGACCTCGGCGGCACGGTGCGGCGTGAGCGTGCCGTCCTCGCGCACGGCGTCGGCGAGGGACTTGCCCTCGACGAGCTCCATGACGATCCACGGCCTGTCGTCCTCGTCGACGACGTCGTAGACGGTCACGGCGCCGTTGTTACGGATCCGGGCGATGGCCTTCGCCTCGCGCAGGGTCCGGGTGATGAGGCGTCGCTTCTCGTCCTCGTCGATGCTGTTGGGGAACCGCAGCTCCTTGACCGCGACGGTCCGCCCGAGGGTCTCGTCGACCGCGCGCCACACCGTGCCCATGCCGCCGCGTCCGAGCACCCCGCCCAGCCGGTACCGGCCGGCGAGCAGACGCCCCTCGGCCGTCGCCGCCGCGCTCGCGGGCTTCTTGAGCTCCGGCGTCCGCCCCCTGGGCTTCGAGGCGGGCTCGGCCGCGGCCGGTGCCGCATCGGCCGGTTCAGCGTCCGCCGGTGCCGCGTCGGCCGACGATTCGGCGCCCGACGGCTTCTCGCCCTTGGGCACCTCGGCCTTGGCCGCCTCGGCCTTGGGCTTCGGGGCAGCCTCCGCCCCGGCCGTGCCATCGGTCCCGGTGGCGTCGGCCGCCGTGGCCGATTCCTTACCGGACTTCACCCCCGGCTCCGCCTCACGCGCCGCTGGAACCACACCTCGGTCGCCGTCGGTTCCGGCACCCGCTGCGGCGTCCCGCCGAGGGTCCCGCGCCGTGTCCCGCGACTGCTCCGCCTCCGACATGCGTCCCCTCTGCGATCCCTGATCTCCGCCCGCGTCCGCCGTTTCCCGCGCGATGCGGTAACCCGCCCTGGAAGAGAGCTCATTGTCTCTCACCCGGGGACCGATACCGATCCCGGGTCCGCACTCCGAGAGGACGGCCCCGGAGGAAAGCGCTCCCACCATGGCACCCGACGCCGAGGCAGCCCTCTCGGGTTCCCGGTCCGTACGAACAGGATGCCGCAACCCTCCCCCAACAGGCCCGGTAGGAGAACCACTTCCACCGGCGCGTCAGATCGGGACGATGTCCGGCGCTCCGAGCCGGGCCGCGTCCGCCGTCAGGTCGTCCGGCTGCCGCTGCGACTCGCGCTCCGCCTCCACCCGCTTCTCGTAGTGCTCCACCTCCTTCTCGACCTGGTTCTCGTCCCAGCCCAGCACCGGCGCCATCAGCTCCGCGCACTCGCGGGCGCAGCGCGTCCCCCGGTCGAAGGTCTCGATCGAGATCCGGGTGCGCCGGGTCAGTACGTCGTCCAGGTGCCGGGCCCCCTCGTGCGAGGCCGCGTAGACGATCTCGGCGCGCAGATAGTCGTCCGCCCCCGTCAGCGGTTCGGCGAGACCCGGGTCGGCGGCGATGAGTTCCAGGATCTCCTCCGTCAGCGACCCGTACCGGTTGAGCAGATGCTCGATGCGCACGACATGGAGACCGGTCCGGGCGGCGATCCTGGCCCGCGCGTTCCACAGCGCCTTGTAGCCCTCGGCGCCCAGCAGGGGGATGTCCTCCGTGACACAGGTCGCGACCCGCTGGTCGAGGGCGTGCACGGCCTCGTCCACGGCGTCCTTGGCCATCACGCGGTAGGTGGTGTACTTGCCGCCGGCCACGACGACGAGGCCGGGGACCGGGTGCGCGACGATGTGCTCGCGCGAGAGCTTGCTCGTGGCGTCCGACTCGCCGGCCAGCAGGGGCCGCAGCCCCGCGTACACCCCCTGGACGTCGTCCCTGGTGAGCGGCACCGCCAGCACGCTGTTCACATGTTCGAGCAGATAGTCGAGGTCGGCGCTGGACGCGGCCGGATGGGCCTTGTCCAGGTCCCAGTCGGTGTCCGTGGTGCCCACGATCCAGTGCCGCCCCCACGGGATCACGAACAGCACGGACTTCTCGGTCCGCAGGATCAGTCCGGTATTCGAGTGAATCCGGTCCTTGGGCACCACCAGATGGATGCCCTTCGACGCCCGTACATGGAACTGCCCCCGCTCCCCGATGAGCGCCTGGGTGTCGTCCGTCCACACCCCGGTCGCGTTCACGATCTGCTTGGCGCGGACCTCGTACTCCCCGCCCGCCTCCACGTCCTGGACACGCGCGCCGACGACCCGTTCGCCCTCGCGCAGGAAGCCGACGACCCGCGCGCGGCTGGCGACGTTCGCGCCGTAGCTCGCCGCGGTCCGTACCAGCGTGGCGACGAAGCGGGCGTCGTCCATCTGGGCGTCGTAGTACTGCAACGCCCCGACCAGGGCGTCCTTCTTCAGGCAGGGAGCCACCCGCAGCGCGTTGCGCCGCGAGAGATGCCGGTGGACCGGCAGGCCGCGGCCGTGGCCCGAGGAGACCGACATCGCGTCGTACAGCGCGACGCCCGAGCCCGCATAGAGACGCTCCCAGCCCTTGTGCTGCAGGGGATAGAGGAAGGGCACCGGCTTCACCAGATGGGGTGCGAGCCGCTCCAGGAGCAGTCCACGCTCCTTCAGCGCCTCCCGGACCAGCGCGAAGTCCAGCATCTCGAGATACCGCAGGCCGCCGTGGATCAGCTTGCTCGAACGACTGGAGGTGCCGGACGCCCAGTCCCGAGCCTCCACGAGGCCGGTGGACAGCCCTCTCGTGGCCGCGTCGAGGGCGGTCCCGGCGCCGACCACTCCGGCGCCCACGACGAACACGTCCAGTTCACGCTCGGCCATCGCCGCAAGCGCCTCGGTGCGCTCGGCGGGTCCCAGTGTCGCTGTCCTCACCGCTGCCTCCCGTCGTCCCCCGCGTGGTCGGGCTCACAGACTCGATTCTGTCCCGCCCCTCCGACTTCAGCCACCGCCTGTGGATAACACTCGGCGACCTTCGACCCCACAATGCGACATATCGGTCATATTTACGCCTAGTCTGACATTGCGCTCGACCCGTTCTGTCCACCGGGCTTGCGCGTCTCGTCCCCTCCGGCTACTGGGAAGGACGGCCCACCTTCATGCCCGCTGATCTCGCCGTCATCGGCCTCGGCCACCTCGGACTCCCGCTCGCCCAGGCCGCCGTCGCCACCGGCATCGACACCATCGGCTACGACACCGATCCACGCCCCGTCGCCGAACTCGCCGCCGGCCGCCCGCCCGTCGACGGCTCGCTGACCGCGTCGGAGATCCGCCGGATGCTCTCGGGGGGCTTCCGGCCGACCACCAACCCGGTCGAACTCGGCCGGGTCCGTACGGCGGTCATCTGCGCCCCGACCCCGCTCGGCCCCGACCGCACGCTCGACCTGACCGCCGTCGTCGACGCCGCCCGCGCACTCGCCGCCAAGCTGCGCCCCCACACCACGGTCCTGCTGGAGTCGCCCGTCCACCCCGGCACGACCGAAGGTGTGCTGCGCGACCTCCTCGAGGAGGGCTCGGGGCTGCGCGCGGGACGCGACTTCCACCTCGCGTACTCCCCGGGCCGCCTCGACCCCGGCAACCGCGCGCACGGCTTCGCCGGCACCCCCAAGGTCATCGGCGGACTCACCTCCGCCTGCACCGAGTCCGCCGCCGCCTTCTACGGCCGGCTCACCGACAAGGTGGTACGCGCGCGTGGCCCGCGCGAAGCCGAGACGGTCAAGCTGCTGGAGACCAACTTCCGGCACGTCAACATCGCCCTCGTCAACGAGATGGCGGTGCTGTGCCACGAACTCGGCGTCGACCTGTGGGACGTCATCCGGTGCGCCGAGACCAAGCCCTTCGGCTTCCAGGCCTTCCGCCCCGGCCCGGGCGTGGGCGGCCACGGCGTCCCCGTCGACACCATCGGCCCCCACCGGCCGCTCCGCATGGTCGAACTGGCCGGTCAGGTCAACGAACGGATGCCGCAGTACGTCGTCCAGCGCTGCGCGACCCTCCTCAACGAGCACGGCAAGTCGGCCCGCGGCGCCCGGGTTCTTCTGCTCGGCATCACGTACAAACCCGACCTCGCCGACCGCGAGAGCTCGCCCGCCGACGAGATCGCCCGCCGTCTGATGGACCTGGGCGCGGTGGTCAGCTACCACGACCCCCACGTCCTCGACTGGCGCGTCCGCGACCTCCCGGTCCCGCGCGCGGACTCCCTCTACGAGGCCGCCGCCCACGCCGATCTGACGGTTCTTCTGCAACACCACCGCACCTACGACCTCCAGGGCCTCGCGGTGAAAGCCCAGTTGCTCCTGGACACCCGTGGCGCGACGCCCGCGGGAGCGGCCCACCGCCTGTGAATATGCCCGGCGGGTGTCGGAGCGGACTGCTAGTCTCCGGGCTCTTCGATCGCACATCCGTGCGCACGTGTCCCTGGGGGGATCAGCAGCATGTCTCAGTCCGTTCCGCCGCCCGGCAACCCCTTCGCCGACGGCGCCGCGCCCACCCCGTACCCGCCGGCCCCGGCGCCCGCGCCGGCCCGCGACAACGTGGGTCTGGGCCTGGTGGCCGCGCTGGTCGCCGCTCTCGTCGCCGCCGGCGCCTACGGCGGGATCGCCGGAGCCATCGAGCGCGAGATCGGCTGGGCGGCCATCGGCGTCGGCTTCCTCGTCGGCTTCGCCGCCGCCAAGGTCGGCGGCCGGAACGCGGCCCTGCCCGTGGTCAGCGCCGTACTCTCCCTCGGCGCCGTCTACCTCGGCCAGATCATCGGCATCGCGATCATCGGCGGCAAGGAGCTGGACGTCCCGGCGACGGAGATGTTCTTCGAGCACTTCGACCTGCTGACGGAGGCCTGGGGCGAGGGCAAGGACTTCATGACGTTCGTGTTCCTCGCGGTGGCCGCCGTGGCCGCGTTCGCCGGAGCCAGGAAGGCCTCCCGCTAAGGCCCGCACACGTACAGAGGGGCCCCGCACCACCCGGTGCGGGGCCCCTCTTCGTACGAGACGGCGAAACGTTCGTACGGGACGGCGAAACGTCAGCGCTTGTGCTGCGCGTCCGCGACCGTGACCTCGACGCGCTGGAACTCCTTGAGCTCGCTGTAGCCCGTCGTCGCCATCGCCCGGCGCAGGGCGCCGAAGAAGTTCATCGAGCCGTCCGGGGTGTGCGACGGACCCGTCAGGATCTCCTCGGTCGTGCCGACGATGCCCAGGTCGACGAGCTTGCCGCGCGGCACGTCCTCGTGGACGGCCTCCATGCCCCAGTGGTGGCCCTTGCCCGGCGCGTCCGTCGCGCGGGCCAGCGGGGAGCCGATCATGACCGAGTCGGCACCGCAGGCGATCGCCTTCGGCAGGTCGCCCGACCAGCCCACGCCGCCGTCGGCGATGACGTGCACGTACCGGCCGCCGGACTCGTCCATGTAGTCGCGGCGGGCCGCGGCCACGTCGGCGACCGCGGTCGCCATCGGGACCTGGATGCCGAGCACGTTGCGCGTGGTGTGCGCCGCGCCGCCGCCGAAGCCGACCAGGACACCCGCGGCGCCGGTGCGCATCAGGTGCAGCGCCGCGGTGTACGTGGCGCAGCCGCCGACGATGACCGGGACGTCGAGCTCGTAGATGAACTGCTTGAGGTTCAGCGGCTCGGCCGCGCCCGAGACGTGCTCGGCGGAGACCGTGGTGCCGCGGATGACGAAGATGTCCACGCCGGCGTCGACCACGGCCTTGGAGAACTGCGCGGTGCGCTGCGGGGAGAGCGCGGCGGCGGTGACCACACCGGAGTCGCGCACCTCCTTGATGCGCTGCCCGATCAGCTCCTCCTTGATCGGAGCGGCGTAGATCTCCTGCAGACGGCGGGTCGCGGTCGCCTCGTCCAGCTCGCCGATCTCGTCGAGCAGCGGCTGCGGGTCCTCGTACCGGGTCCACAGGCCCTCGAGGTTCAGCACGCCGAGGCCGCCCAGCTCGCCGATGCGAATGGCGGTCTGCGGCGATACGACCGAGTCCATGGGGGCGGCCAGGAAGGGGAGCTCGAAGCGGTAGGCGTCGATCTGCCAGGCGATCGAGACCTCCTTCGGGTCCCGGGTGCGCCGGCTCGGTACGACGGCGATGTCGTCGAACGCGTACGCCCTGCGGCCGCGCTTGCCGCGCCCGATCTCGATCTCAGTCACGATGTGTGGCCTTTCCCTCTACGTCTGCGCCTACCAGTATCCCCGACACAAGCGTGAGGGGCGGTTCCGGCCACATGCCGGAACCGCCCCCACGCGTCGCGCTCTGTTACTTCCTGCTGTAGTTCGGCGCCTCGACGGTCATCTGGATGTCGTGCGGGTGGCTCTCCTTGAGTCCCGCGGACGTGATCCGGACGAAGCGGCCCTTGCTCTCCATCTCCTCGATGGTGGCGGCGCCCACGTAGCCCATGGTCTGGCGCAGACCGCCGACGAGCTGGTGCAGGACGTTGGCCAGCGGGCCACGGTAGGGCACCTGGCCCTCGATGCCCTCGGGGACGAGCT
Organism: Streptomyces sp. NPDC046712; assembly: GCF_040645695.1. NCBI lineage: Bacteria > Bacillati > Actinomycetota > Actinomycetes > Kitasatosporales > Streptomycetaceae > Streptomyces > Streptomyces sp. NPDC046712. Next base: position 67,400 of record NZ_JBEYYW010000020.1, read on the forward strand.
TGTCGTCCGAGGCCACTTCGGCCTGGAAGTAGCGGTCCTTGGAGTACGACCGGCCCTGGCCGCGGGACTGCATCGCGCCGAGCGAGCCCATGCCCCGGTACGACTTGAACTGCTTGCCGTTGATGAACTGCAGCTCGCCCGGGGACTCCTCGCACCCGGCGAGCAGGCTGCCCAGCATGACCGTGTCGGCACCGGCGGCGAGCGCCTTGCCGATGTCGCCGGAGTACTGCAGACCGCCGTCGCCGATGACCGGGACGCCGGCCGCACGGGCGGCGAGCGCGGCCTCGTAGATGGCGGTGACCTGCGGGACACCGATACCGGCGACCACGCGCGTGGTGCAGATGGAGCCGGGGCCCACGCCGACCTTGACGCCGTCGACACCGGCGTCGATCAGGGCCTGCGCGCCGTCACGCGTCGCGACGTTGCCGCCGATGACGTCGACGCCGACGCTGGACTTGATCTTCGCCATCCAGTTCAGGGCATTGCTGTTGTGGCCGTGGGACGTGTCGACGATCAGGAAGTCGACGCCCGCCTCGGCCAGGCCCTGGGAGCGCTCCAGCGCCTCGGGGCTGGCGCCGACGGCCGCGCCGACGAGCAGCCGGCCTTCCTTGTCCTTGGCGGCGTTCGGGTACTTCTCGGCCTTGACGAAGTCCTTGACCGTGATGAGGCCCTTGAGGATGCCCGCGTCGTCGACCAGCGGCAGCTTCTCGATCTTGTGGCGGCGAAGCAGCTCCATGGCGTCCACGCCGGAGATGCCGACCTTGCCGGTGACCAGCGGCATCGGGGTCATGACCTCGCGCACCTGGCGGCTGCGGTCCGACTCGAACGCCATGTCGCGGTTGGTGACGATGCCGAGCAGCTTGCCGGCCGGGTCGGTCACCGGGACGCCGCTGATGCGGAACTTGGCACAGAGCGCGTCGGCCTCGGCCAGCGTCGCGTCCGGGTGGACGGTGATCGGGTCGGTCACCATGCCGGACTCGGAGCGCTTCACGAGGTCGACCTGGTTGACCTGGTCCTCGATCGACAGGTTGCGGTGCAGTACGCCCACGCCACCCTGCCGCGCCATGGCGATGGCCATGCGGGACTCGGTGACCTTGTCCATCGCCGCCGAGAGCAGCGGGATGTTCACGCGCACGTTGCGGGAGATGCGGGACGAGGTGTCGACCGCGTTCGGGAGGACCTCGGACGCGCCCGGCAGGAGCAGCACGTCGTCGTAGGTCAGCCCGAGTGTCGCGAATTTCTCGGGCACTCCGTCGACGTAGACAGTCATGACACCTTCCCCAAATGGCCTTGATCGGTGCGGATGTCCATGCTAACGGGCCTCGACGGTGTCTCATTCCACGATCAAGATCAGAGAGCAGCTTTGGACGTTCGTACGTGTACGTGAGGGCTACCCGCCCTCGTCGACCCTTACTGCTCGGCCAGTGCGCGCAGCCGGCTGAGCGCGCGGTGCTGCGCCACCCGTACCGCTCCCGGGGACATCCCGAGCATCTGGCCGGTCTCCTCGGCGGTGAGCCCGACCGCCACCCGCAGCACCAGCAGCTCCCGCTGGTTCTCCGGCAGATTGGCGAGGAGCTTCTTGGCCCATTCGGCATCGTCGCTGAGCAGCGCGCGTTCCTCCGGGCCCAGGGAGTCGTCCGGCCGCTCCGGCATCTCGTCGGAGGGCACGGCCGTCGAGCCCGGGTGCCGCATCGCGGCCCGCTGCAGATCGGCGACCTTGTGGCCGGCGATGGCGAAGACGAAGGCCTCGAACGGCCTGCCGGTGTCCTTGTAGCGCGGCAGCGCCATCAGGACGGCGACGCAGACCTCCTGCGCGAGGTCCTCGACGAAGTGGCGAGCATCACCGGGCAGCCGGTTCAGTCGCGTACGGCAATAGCGCAGGGCGAGAGGGTGCACGCGCGCCAGAAGGTCGTGCGTGGCCTGTTCGTCGCCCTCGACGGCACGGTGAACGAGTGCACCGATCACCGTGGTCTCGTCGTCGCGCATCGCTCCATGGTGCCTTGACGCCTGAGGATTCGCGGCACCGCGTCCGTTGTTGTGCACTGAAGCGTTATGAGCAGGTGCGCCGGAACTCATCTCCTGCGCCCTCCCCTTCCGCTCGATCGACTCGTCCCCGAGGAACTCCACACCCTCAAGGATGCGGCATCCCGCGCGGAAGTGACACAAGCTGCTCCGCAGCGGGCACACGAGCTGCTCCCGCCGCGGGGCCACACAGCGCTGCCGCAGCGGGAACACGAGGGCCGCCGCGGCAGGGTTCGGCTAGCGGACCAGGCCCCAGCGGAAGCCGAGGGCGACCGCGTGCGCCCGGTCCGATGCGCCCAGCTTCTTGAACAGGCGCCGGGCGTGGGTCTTGACGGTGTCCTCGGAGAGGAAGAGCTCGCGCCCGATCTCCGCGTTCGACCGGCCGTGGCTCATGCCCTCGAGCACCTGGATCTCGCGCGCGGTGAGCGTCGGCGCCGCGCCCATCTCGGCCGACCGCAGCCGGCGCGGGGCGAGCCGCCAGGTCGGGTCGGCGAGGGCCTGGGTGACCGTGGCCCGCAGCTCGGCGCGCGAGGCGTCCTTGTGCAGGTAGCCACGAGCACCCGCGGCGACCGCGAGCGCGACGCCGTCCAGGTCCTCGGCGACGGTGAGCATGATGATGCGGGCGCCGGGGTCCGCGGACAGCAGCCGGCGGACGGTCTCCACGCCGCCCAGACCGGGCATGCGTACGTCCATCAGAATCAGGTCCGAGCGGTCCGCGCCCCAGCGGCGGAGGACTTCCTCGCCGTTGGCCGCGGTGGTCACGCGCTCCACGCCGGGCACGGTCGCGACCGCGCGGCGAAGCGCCTCTCGGGCAAGCGGGGAGTCGTCGCAGACGAGGACGGATGTCATGGCCGCCCTCCGCAGCTGATGCGCGTCACCTTGAGCCTCCAGGGCTGGTACGTATCGTCACCTGTGCGGTTGACGCCCTCGGACACCTGCCCGAGCGCTTCTTCCTTCAACCGCCTCGGCACTCTCAACGATGGTCACTCGAAAGAGTTACGGGTCGGACGGCCCCCTTCGGCACTCTACGTGAGGGCGCGTGCGCGGAGCAGAGCGACGCAGGTCATCCGCCCTTCACCGGAAGCTATGCCCCATTTAGCGGGTTTTCTTCCCTTTTTGCGGTGTCTGTGGCTAGATTCGCAATGAGTCATATTTACATCTACTTAGACAGGAGTTGTACGGTCGGGTCGAACCCGCGAGAGCGGGTACGCGAGACCCATGGGGGGCGAAGGGCCCCCGGTCCATCAGCCATCAACCCGCCCACCTATCCGTTCGACACGGTTTCAAGGGGACAAGCGCAATGGCAGATTTCTCCCGCCTTCCCGGACCCAACGCCGATCTGTGGGACTGGCAACTCCTCGCGGCCTGCCGCGGAGTGGACAGCTCCCTGTTCTTCCACCCCGAGGGAGAGCGCGGCGCGGCACGGAGTGCGCGTGAGAACTCGGCGAAAGAGGTCTGCATGCGGTGCCCGGTACGCGCGGAGTGCGCGGCACACGCACTCGCCGTGCGGGAGCCCTACGGCGTCTGGGGCGGCCTCACCGAGGACGAACGCGAAGAGCTCATGGGACGAGCCCGCAACCGCCTGATCACGGCAACGGCTACAGCATCGGCATCGAGTTCGGCAGGCGTGGGGCGCGCCTGAAGGTCTGAAGGAACGTTTCTGCACGTACAGGGAACGGGGCCGGGTCCGCACCCCACCCGGCCCCGACGGACCGTGCCGCACGCGGCCCGGGGGCGTGCGGCACGGAAGGATCGCCGCGCGTTCGCGGTACGACCGGCGTGTGGCCGCGAGAACGCCGCGGTACGTCCGCGGGAGCTACGCGCGCGTGGCCGCGCGGGTCAGTTCGTCCAGCGTGGCCGCGACGGCCGGGACATGGGCCAGGTCGGGCAGTGTGAGGGCGACGATCTCACGCTCCACGGCCGGCTCCACCGCCACGGTCCGCGCCCCCTTGGGGCGTACGGACTCGATGGCGAGCGCCGGCAGGACCGCGACGCCCAGGCCGGCACCGACCAGCCCCACGACGGCCGGGTAGTCGTCGGTCGCGAAGTCGATGCGGGGAGTGAACCCCGCCTCCTCGCAGACGTCCACGAGCTGGCGGCGACAGCGCGGGCAGCCCGCGATCCAGGACTCCTCGGCCAGTTCGGCGATGCCCACCGACTCGGCGCCGGCGAGCCGGTGCGCGTCGGGCACCAGGCCGACCAGGCGGTCGGCGAGCAGGGGCCGGACGACGAGGTCGTCCCACTCGTCCGGGCCCGCGCCGTAGCGGAAGGCCAGGGCCACGTCGCAGTCGCCGTCCCTGAGCATCTCCACCGAGCGCGGCGGCTCGGCCTCCACCAGCGAGACGCGGGTGCCCGGGTGCGCCGCGCGCAGGGCGGCGAGGGCGGTGGGGACCAGGGTGGAGCTGCCACTGGGGAAGGAGACCAGGCGGACCCGGCCGGCGCGCAGCCCCGCGATGGCGGCCACCTCCTCCTCGGCCGCCGTGAGGCCCGCGAGGATGCCCGAGGCGTGCCGGACCAGGGCCTCCCCCGCCTGAGTGAGCCGCATCTCGCGGCCGGTCCGGATCAGCAGGGGTGTTCCCGCGGAGGATTCGAGGGCCTTCATCTGCTGGCTCACCGCGGGCTGGGTGCAGCCGAGTTCGCGCGCGGCGGCGGAGAAGGAGCCGGTCGCGGCGACGGCGCGCAGGACGCGGAGATGGCGGGCCTCGATCATGAGTCGAGCATAAGCGAGACTTGGGCCTCGCGGCGAATATTCATTCCTGCCTTTGAGGAAGGTCGCCTAGGGTGCCCGTATGAAGCTGTTGAGTGTGAATGCCGGCCGGGCCAGGGCCGTGGGGTACACCGACTCCGCGTCGGGGACGACGGGGATCGACAAGCGTCCGGTCGAGGGGCCGGTAAGGGTCCAGGCGCCGGGGCCGCGCGGTGTCGGTGCCAGCGGGGTCGCCGGGGACGCGGTGTGCGACCTGCGGTTCCACGGCGGCGACGACCGGGCCGTCTACGCCTTCGCCCGTGAGGACATGGACCTCTGGGAGGGCGAGCTGGGCCGGCCGCTGGCCAACGGCTCCTTCGGTGAGAACCTCACCACGCTCGGGCTCGATGTGAACGGCGCTCTGATCGGCGAGCGTTGGCGGGTCGGGCCGGACGTGGTCCTGGAGGTGACGGGCGGCCGTATCCCCTGCCGTACGTTCGCCGGCTTCGTCGAGGAGAACGGGTGGGTCCGCCGCTTCACCCAGTCGACCGCCGGTCCGGGCGCGCTGCTGCGGGTGATCGTGCCGGGCGAGCTCAGGGCCGGGGACCCGGTGGAGGTCCTCCACCGTCCTGACCACGACATCACGGTCTCGGTGCTGCACCGGGCCGCCACCACCGAGCGCGCGCTGCTGCCGAGCACGCTGGTCGCGGCCGAGTGGATGGAGTCGGGCCTGCTCGAACTCGCCCGCACGTACGCGGAGAAGTACGCCACCGGCCCGTCGTAGCCCCAGCGCCGGAGCCCGGTATCGGGGACGCCCCTGAGGGGGAATCAGGGGCGGTTCGGGGGCGGCCCAGGGGCCGTCCCCGATGTGTGCGCCGGGGGCGGAACGCGACGCTGTTCGCATGTCTCGCCTCAAGCGCGTTCTCATCGTTCTCGGGTCGGTCGCCGCGGTACTGGTCTCGGCGATCGGCGGTGGTTTCCTGTGGCTCTACACGGACGCGAAGACGTCCACCGTCGGCTCGACGGAGTTCACCCGGGAACTGGAGATACCGCCGCTCGCGCCGTCGACCGTGCGCGCGGACGGGACGCGGGTCTTCGACCTGACGATGCGGGCGGGGCAGAAGGAGTTCCAGCCCGGGAGACGGACGCCCACCTGGGGCTTCAACGGGGACTACCTGGGGCCGACACTGCGCGCCGAGCGCGGGGAGAAGGTCGCGGTCCGGATCAGGAACACGCTCGACGAGGCGTCGACCGTGCACTGGCACGGGATGCACCTGCCCGCGAAGATGGACGGCGGTCCGCACCAGATGGTGGCACCGGGCGGGAGCTGGACCCCGAACTGGACGGTGGACCAGCCCGCTGCCACGCTCTGGTACCACCCGCATCCGCACGGGGCGACGGAGAAGCACGTGCAGCGGGGCCTCGCCGGGATGTTCCTCCTGGACGACGCACGCTCGAGGAAGCTCGCTCTTCCGAAGACCTACGGTTTCGACGACCTGCCGGTCGTCGTCCAGGACGTGACGTTCGACGGAGCGGCCTTCGACCACGGGCACGCGCTGATGGCGAGCGTCGGCTTCCTCGGTGACCGGACGATGGTCAACGGCACGCTCGCGCCGTACAAGGACGTCGGGGACGAGCGGATACGACTGCGCCTTCTCAACGCCTCCACCGCCCGGATCTACACCTTCGGCTTCGCCGACGACCGGCGGTTCGCGCTGGTCGGGACCGATGGTGGGCTGCTCGAACAGCCGGCGTCCATGGACCGTCTTCAGCTCTCGCCCGGTGAGCGGGCCGAGATCGTGGTGACGATGAGGCCCGGCGAGAGGACCGTGCTGCGCTCCTACCCCCTGGACGCGGGGCTGGACTTCTGGAACCAACGGTTCGGCGGCGGTGACGACTCCTTCGACGTGCTGCAGCTGAGGGCGGCGAAGATACTGCGGCCTTCGCCACAGGTCCCGGCGCGGCTCGGGGCGCTGGAGGTGCCGGACGGCTCGGACTCGGTCCGCGGGCGCCACTTCGATCTGCGGCTCTCCGGGATCAACGGGCGGTCGATGGAGATGGACCGAATAGACGAGACCGTCACCCGGGGAACGTCGGAGACCTGGACGGTGCGCAACGAGGACGGAATGCCCCACAACTTCCACGTGCACGACGTGCAGTTCCGGATTCTCGAGGTGAACGGCGAGCGGCCGCGACCGCATCTGCGCGGGGCCAAGGACACGGTGTTCGTGCCCTCGGGGACGACGGTGAAGCTGGCGATGCGGTTCGACGGGCCGGCCGATCCGAACACTCCGTACATGTACCACTGCCATCTGCTGTACCACGAGGACGCGGGGATGATGGGGCAGTTCGTGGTCGTGGAGAAGGGGCAGGGGCCCGGGAAGGTCCCTACGTCGCACGCTCACGCGGGGCACTAACGTTGCCGCGTATGACGACTGCACTGATTACGGGCGCGACGGCGGGGATCGGGGCCGCCTTCGCGCGAAAGCTGGCGGCGGACGGCCACGACGTGGTGCTCGTGGCGCGCGATGTGAAGAGACTGCGGGACCAGGCGACCGAGCTGCACGACCGGCACGGGATCGAGGCCGAGGTACTGGCGGCGGATCTGTCCGAGGAGAAGGGGATCGCGGCCGTGGAGGCCCGGCTCTCCGATGCGAGACAGCCGGTGGACCTGCTGGTGAACAACGCCGGATTCGGCAACAAGGGCCGGTTCCTGGAAGTGTCCATGGCCGACGAGTTGAAGATGCTGACGGTCCACTGCGAGGCGGTGTTGCGGCTGACGTCGGCGGCGGCCGAGTCCATGCGGACGCGCGGCCGGGGCGGGGTGGTGAACGTGGCCTCGGTGGCGGCGTTCGTTCCGCGTGGCACGTACGGGGCGTCGAAGGCGTGGGTCGTGCAGTTCACCCAGGGCGCGGCGCGGGATCTCGCGGGCTCGGGGGTGCGGCTGATGGCGCTCTGCCCGGGGTTCGTCCGGACGGAGTTCCACGAGCGGGCCGGGATGGGGACGGACAACATCCCGGGTTGGATGTGGCTCGACGCGGACAAGCTGGTGGCCACGGCGCTGAGCGATCTGGCGCGGGGCAAGACGCTGTCCATCCCGGATCCCCGTTACAAGGCGCTGATGGGTGTGGTGAAGCTGGCGCCTCGCGGCCTGCTCGGAGGGGTGTCCTCCAAGGCAGGCCGCAAGTACGGACCCAAGTGACGGGTGTCCGGGGTCAGCCGACCCCGGGTCCCTCGTAGGCCCCGATGTTGGGAACCGACGTCGCCGACACGTCGTTTCCGAACCAGTCCTTGCCGCCGTTGTCCGTGATCAGGGCCCCGGCGGACAGGGCCGGGGAGCCGGCGGAGAGCCTGAGGTCGGGCTGGAGCAGCGGGTCGGCGTGGATGCCGCCGGGGTTGGGGCGGGTGATGTCCACACCGTGGAAGAGGTTGTGGGAGAAGGAGAGCCCGGGGGTCGGGTTCTTGAACGCGTACCCGCCGCTCTGGCCCTGGTTGACGAAGATGTTGTTACGGATGGACAGCTCGTGCCGGGTGGTGGCGGGGCTGCCGGCGTCGTCCTGGACGAGGTAGCCGGGGACCGTGGTCCGGTTGACGAATGTGTTGTTGTAGATCTGAGTGTTGAGGATCGGGCCCCAGCAGTTCTGGACGAGGCGGGCGCCGTCGTCGCGGCTGATGTTGTAGCGGACGACGGTGTCCAGCGTCTTGGCCCCGCTGTAGGGGCAGATGAGCAGGAAGCCACCGGTGTTGTCGTGGCTGTAGTTGTACTGGAAGACGGTTCCCTTGGACGCTCCGTCCGCGTCGAAGGACATGCCGTCCTTGGTGTTGCCGCCGCCCGAGACCTCGTTGTACTCGATGACGGTGTCGTCGGTGTTGAAGGTCCAGATGCCGGCGTTCGCCGCCTTGGAGCGGAGCTGGAAGCCGTCGAGGCGGTTGTGGTCGATCCGGGCGCCACGGGTGGTGTCGATCTTGATGCCGTCGCCGGCGAGGGACGTCAGGCTGTTGTGGTGGATACGGACGTTCAGGCTGGGCGTCCAGGTGCCGGGGTAGGCGTTCGGGTCCTGCTGGTTGCCCACCAGGTCCCGTTTGGAGAAGCGGGACTTGAAGTAGATGCCCTCGCGGTCGACGTCCCTGATGTCGTTGTGGTGGATGTCCAGGCCGTCGTACCAGCTGGGAACGGTGGTGCCTTCGACGGCGATGTGGATGGCGCTGGATCCCGTGAGGGTCTTGAAGTCCCCGCCGCGCACGTCGTGGATCGAGAGGTGGTCGAGGGTGATGCCCTTCGCGGCGCCGTGGTCGGCGAGCCTCAGCCGGACGCCGTTGCGTTCGGTGCCGGGGGCGGCCGCGTTGGTGATCTCCAGTCGGGTGAGGCGGATGTACTGGGGGTTGGCGAGGAGGACGGCGTCGTGGGCGCCGTTGCCGTCGATCACGGCGCGACCGGCCGCGTCACCGTAGTCGGCGATGGTGAAGGGGTCCGTGGCGGAGCCGGCGCCCTGCGGCTCGAGGGTTCCGGTGCAGGTGGTGCCCCGCTTGAACAGGAGCCGGTCACCGGGGCCGTAGGGGTGCGCGTTGGCCTCGGCGAGGGTGGTCCAGGGGCGTAGGGCGGTGCCGTCGCCGGGTGTGGTGGCGGAGCAGTCGACGTAGTGGCGGTCCCCGGGCGGGGCCGCGGCCTGCGCGGGGGCGAGGGGGAGAAACGGGAGCGCCAGGGCCGCCGTGAGGACGAGGGCATGCGTACTGCGCTGGGTCACAGATCCTCCGGATCGAGGGTGAGGTGGGAGGTGGTTCCGTTCTTCCAGGTCACCTGGAGCGTGCGGCCGGTGACCTGGACGGTCGCGAGGGTGGTGACGGGCGCCGGGTCCGGTTCGGCGGTGAGGGAGGCGAGGGCCACGAAGAGGGTCTCGGGGCCGCTGGTGGCGCCGTGCAGGGCGGCGGTGCGGGTGTCCGGGCCGCCCTGGAGGGTGGCGCCGGTGGCGAGTTCGACGGGCTCGGTGGCCTGCGGATAGCCGTGGACGGGGTGGAGCTGGGCCGTGGGGCCTCCGGGGGTGGTGGCCCAGCCGGTCTGGCGTACGGGAGTTCCGTCGGGTGCTCCGAGGACGAGGTGGGCGCGGACCTCGGCGCGGCCGTGGGCCAGGGTCGCGGAGAGGATTCGGATGCCGGGGAGTGGGGTCTGGAGGGAGGCGGCCCGGTCGGGGCCGGTGCCCAGGGGTGTCGCGGGCCCGCGCCGGGTGACCCGGCCTTCGACGACCAGGGCGAAGTGGTTGTCGGGCTGGTCGGGCGGGGTGGTCGGGCCGGTGCGGGTGGAGTAGGCGTAGCGGGCGTAGCCGGAGTCGTCGTCGCCGGCCGGGTCGCTGCTCACGTGGTTGCTGCCGTGGTTGTGGAGGCGGACGAGTCCGTCGGCGGCGGTGGACTGGATGAGCAGGGCGGCCGGCGCGACGGGGCGCACGGTGTCGGCGCGCTCGGCGGGGAGGGGTTCTTCGGGGTCGGTCCAGGCCGGATGGTCGGCGGGGAGGAGGAGGCCGAGGAAGCCCTTGGCGGCCCAGTAGGGGGAGGCGGGTCCGGAGTAGCTCTGCACGGCCGGCTCGTACGGGCCGTGCCAGCCGAGGGTGAGAAGGCCGCGTTCGTCGGTGGCGCCCCGGTCGAGGAAGTACCGGACGGTGCCGGAGGCGAGGCGGCGGGTGGCTCCGGGGGTGAGCGGGGTGTGCCCGGTGAGGGCGCCGAGCCAGGGGGCGGCAGCGGCGGCGAAGCGGTAGGTGAGGGAGCGGCCGTACGGGAGGGGGGCGCCGTCGGCGTCGAAGAGGTGGACGTGGTCGTCGAGCTGGCGCCGCAGTCGCGGGCCGTAGCGGTCCAGGAGGTCCTGGTCGCCGGAGAGGTGGGCGTGCAGGACGGGGTAGAAGTGCAGGGCCCAGGCGTTGTAGTGGTCGAAGGCGCGGTTGTCGCCGTCGCTGTACCAGCCGTCGCCGAGGTACCACTTCTCGATGCGGTCGAGCGAGCGGCCGATCGTGACGGCGGCGCGGTCGGTCTCGATGCCCGCGTCCTGGAGGAAGCCGGCGACGGTGAGGCCGAAGAGCCACCAGTTGTTGTCGACCGGGGAGGGTTCGAGGGCGGGCAGCAGCCAGTCGACGGCGCGTTGCCGGGTGCGGTCGTCGAGGGTGTCCCAGAGCCAGGGGCGGGTCAGGCGCAGCCCGAGGGCGACGGAGGCGGATTCGACGACGGCCTGGCGTACGTCGGTGAGGAGGGGCCAGGAGTCGGGTCCGGCCGCGCCGGGCTCCTCGGTGCCGGCGGCGAGCCCCTCGGCGTATCGGGGCAGGTGGCCGTGCGGGTCCTCCCCTCGGGCGCCCGCCACGCGCAGCGCGGCGAGGAGGAACGTACGGGCATGGCCTTCGAGGCCGTCGGAGCGTGCGCCGGACCAGCTGGGGCGGGGGCCCGGCAGGTCGACGAGTCCGTGGCGGGGCGAGGCGTACGGCCGTACGGCGAGGAGGAGACGGTCGGCGGTGTCCTCCCAGTGGGCGCGGGTCCAGCCGGTGAACGGGCTGAGCTCACGGTTCTCGGGCGGCGTGGGCATGATGCTCCCTGAGGCGGACGTCTGCGTCGCCGGGAATCATCAACGCGCCTCGATCGAACGTCAATGGATCGGACCGAATGATCGAAACACCTTCGATTCGATCATTCGGCATGAGAAGGTCTGACCAGAAGGCCGGCGGACCGCCGGACCACCACACCGCAAGGGGGAGAACCGCCGTGCGCGAGAGTGCCGCCGAACGACACGACCGACTGCTGGCCCTGGTGCGCGAGCGCGGTACGGCCCGGGTCGCCGACCTGGCCACGCTGCTGGGGGTCTCCCCCGTCACCGCCCGCCGCGACGTCGAGGCCCTTGCCGCCAAGGGCCTGCTCGACCGGGTGCACGGCCAGGTCTCCTGGCCGGAACGGCCGGAACGGCCGGAACGCCAGGGCGACCCGGGAGCCCGGCGCTCTGGCGAGGGTCTCGTGCTCGGACTGCTCGCACCCTCCGCCACGTACTACTTCGCCGAGGTCATCCGGGGTGCGCACGAGGCTGCGGCGCGCGCGGGGGCCCGGCTCGTGCTGCGGATCTCGGACTACCGCCCGGAGGAGGACCGCGCGCGCACCGAGGGCCTGCTCGCGGCGGGCGCCGAGGGCGTGCTCGTCGCGCCCAGCTGGCGGGGGCCCGAGGACCGGCTCGGGTACGGGGACTGGCTTGCCGAACTGCCCGTGCCCGCCGTGCTCCTGGAGCGCCGGGCCGACCCCGGCACGCCCCTCGACGCCCTGGACCAGGTGGTCTCCGACCACGGCCACGGCGTCCTGCTCGCCCTGCGTCACCTGCTGGAACTGGGACACGGCACCCCGCTGCTCGTGGCCCGCGGCGACAGCCCGACGGCGCTCGCGGTGCGTGCCGGATACGCCGAGGCCCTGGGCACCCTGGGCCTGGAGGCGCCCGGCCCGGTGATCGATTCCGTACCGGCCGACCAGAACCCGGAGGGTTTCGAGCGAGCGGTACGGGCCCTGCACGAGGCGGTGACCTCCGGCCGGGTGAGCGCGGCCCTGGTCCACAACGACGTGGACGCGATCGAGATCGTCCAGCGGCTGGCGGACCTGGGAGTGAAGGTGCCGGAGGACCTGGCCCTGATCGCGTACGACGACGAGGTCGCCGCGCTTGCCGACACCCCGCTCACGGCGGTCGCCCCGCCCAAGCGCCAGGTGGGGCGCCATGCCACGGAGTTGCTGGTGGAGCGGCTGACGGAGGCCCAGGACGAGGAGGCCGCGCGGCGCCATCTGAGCCTGTTGCCGCGGCTGCGGGTGCGGTCCTCCTGCGGCGCTCCCCGAGGAGTCCACCACGCCTGAGAGGCACCCGCCTCACTCTGATCGATTCGATCTTTTTTCGATCAATCAATCTTTCGCTCTTGACTTCGGTCATGAACGGTCACAGGATCACGGCCACACACCCCCCGTGCCGCCGTCCTCAGGAGCTGTGCCGTGAGCCGCAGTTGGAGCAGAACATCCCGTGTCATAGCCGGAACCGCCACCGCCCTCGCCGTCCTCACGGCCTGCGGCGGCGGTGAAGGCGGTACCGACGCCGCGTCGAACGAGCCCGTGACCATCACCTTCTGGGGCTGGGCCAAGGGCTCCAAGGACGTGGTGGACGCGTTCAACGCCTCCCACAAGAACATCCAGGTGAAGTTCGAGGAGATCCCGTCCGGCACCGCCGGCGGCTACGCCAAGATCTCCAACGCCGTGAAGGCGGGCAACGCGCCCGACCTGGTCTCCATCGAGTACGCCTCGCTCCCCGAGTTCGTCAGCTCCGGCGCCCTCCAGGACATCGGCGGCGAGTTCACGGAGGCCGACCGGGGCAAGCTGCTGCCGCAGACGGTGGAACTCACCACCCTCGGCGGCAAGACCTGGGCCGTGCCCTTCGACGCCGCCCCGCAGGCCTTCTTCTACCGCAAGGACCTCTTCGCGAAGTACGGCGTCGAGGTACCGGCCACCTGGGACGCGTTCAAGGCCGCGGCGGAGAAGGTGAAGAAGGCCGACGCCAAGGCCAGGATCGCCACCTTCTTCCCCGACGACCCGACCACCTTCGAGGCGATGACGTGGCAGGCCGGCGCCCAGTGGTTCAAGGCCGAGAACGACACCTGGAAGATCAACACCACGGACGCGGCCACCACCAAGGTCGCCGCCTACTGGCAGGGCCTCGTCGACGCCGACCTCGTCCACAAGAACGCCTCGTTCAGCCCCGAGTGGACCGGGTCGCTCAAGAACAGCACGACCATCGGCTACCTCGGCGCGTCCTGGGGCGCGGGCGTCCTCAAGGGCACCCTCCCCGAGCAGAGCGGCAAGTGGGCCGTGGCGCCCATGCCGAGCTGGGACGGCAAGCCCGCCAGCGGCATGCTCGGCGGCACCTCCTTCGCCGTGACCAAGGACAGCAGGAAGAAGGCGGCGGCCGTCGAGTTCGCCGAGTGGATGTCCACCACCGAGGCCGGCGTCAAGGCCCGTATCGCCTCCGGCACCTCCAGCGCCTTCCCCGCAGCGAGCGCGCTGCGCCCCGTCGCCAAGGCCGCCTTCGACGCGAGCTACTACGGCGGCCAGGACATCTACGCCCTCTTCGAGCAGGCCGGCACCTCCATCAACCAGAACTGGGCCTGGGGCCCCACCACCGGCACCACCAACACGGCCATCAAGGACCAGTTCGGCAAGATCACCAAGGGTGGCCCGACGATCACCGACGCGATCAGGACCGGGCACGAAGCGACCGTCACCGAGCTGACCAAGCGCGGTCTGAAGGTCGAGGGCTGACCTGATGAAGGCCCGCACCCGTGCCGCAGCGTTCCTGCTGACCCCCTTCTTCGCCCTGTTCCTCGCGGTGATGGTGGTGCCGATCGGATACGCGGTCTGGCTCAGCCTGTTCACCGAGAAGCAGTCGGGGCTGGGCTTCGGCGGCACCGAGACCGTCTTCACCGGACTCGACAACTACACCGCGGCACTGGGTGACCGGGCCTTCCGCGAGGGCTTCGGCGTACTGCTCGGATACTGCCTGTTCTACATTCCGCTGCTGCTCGGCGGGGCCCTCGGCCTCGCCCTGCTGCTCGACTCGGCGCTCGCCCGCGCCCGCCGCTTCTTCCAGCTCGCGCTCTTCCTGCCGCACGCCGTCCCCGGCATCATCGCCGCGCTGATCTGGGTCTACCTCTACACGCCCCAACTCAGCCCGGTCGTCCAGGCCATGGAGGCCGGCGGCATCGGCTTCGACTTCTTCTCGCCCGAGGGAGCCCTGCCCTCCGTGGTCAACATCGCGCTGTGGGAGTGGCTCGGCTACAACATGGTGATCTTCTACGCCGCCCTGCAGGCGATCGACCGCTCCGTCCTGGAGGCGGCCACCGTCGACGGCGCCGGCTCCTGGCGCATCGCGTTCAGCATCAAGGTCCCGCTGATCCGCGCCTCGCTCGTGATGGTCGGCCTCTTCACGGTCATCGGCTCCCTGCAGCTGTTCACCGAGCCGCTGATCCTCAACAAGGGAACGGGCTCGGCCGTCACCTCGACCTGGACGCCGAACATGTACGCGTACACCGCGGCCTTCGACCGCAACGACTACGGACTGGCCGCGGCCGCGTCCGTCCTGCTGGCCCTGACGGCGGCGCTGCTCTCCTTCGCCGTCACCCGACTGACCGGCCGCCGGAAGGGGAAGACGGCATGAGCAAGCCCCGCAGCCCCCGCACACCATCCGTCTGGCTCTCGAAGACCGCGGTCAACGGAGCGCTCGTCCTCGCCGTCGTCTACATGCTCTTCCCGCTCGTCTGGCTGCTGACCGCCGCCACCAAGGACGCGGGCGGCCTGCTGGCCGGCAACGCCTTCTCCTTCGAGGGCTTCGACCTCGGCGGGAACCTCTCGCGCCTCGCCGCGTACAACGACGGCATCTACTTCCACTGGTACGCCAACAGCCTCCTGTACGCGGGTCTTGGCGCCCTCGCCTGCTCGCTGATCAGCGTCGCCGCGGGCTACGCCTTCGACAAATACCACTTCCGGGGCAAGGAGAAGCTCTTCGGCCTGGTGCTCCTGGGCGTGCTCGTCCCCACCACGGCGCTCGCCCTGCCCATGTACCTCCTCGCCAGCGAGGTTGGCATCGTCAACTCGTACTGGGCTGTGCTGATCCCCGTCCTGGTGAACCCCTTCGGGGTGTACCTCTCCCGGGTCTTCAGCGCCGGCTACATCCCGGACGAGGCGCTGGAGGCCGCCCGTATCGACGGCGCGGGCGAGCTCCGCACGTTCTGGTCGATCGGTCTGCGCATGATCATGCCGGGCTTCGTGACCGTCTTCCTCTTCCAGTTCACCGCGATCTGGAACAATTTCTTCCTCCCCCTGGTGATGCTCTCCGACCAGAAGCTCTTCCCGCTGAGCCTCGGTCTGTACGCGTGGAACAGCAACGCCCACGCGGAACCCGACTTCTACCCCCTCGTCGTCAGCGGGTCCCTGCTCGCCGTCGTCCCCCTCGTCGTCGCCTTCGTCTCCCTGCAACGCCACTGGAAGGCCGGTCTGACCGCCGGCAGCGTCAAGTGAGGAGCCCGGGTCCCACGATGTCCACGATGGACCGATCCCCCGAGAACACCGACAACGCCCGCCCGACCCTCCTTCTCTCCATGGGCCCCGGCATCGCCGAGCGCCTGCTCACGGACTCCCACCGCGCCCGCCTCGCCGCCCTGACCCGCACCGACCCCCGCCTCGTCGCCCACGACCTCGACGCGCCCGGCCCCCGGGTCGCCGCCGCCCTCGCCGAGGCGGAGATCCTCCTCACCTGCTGGGGCGCGCCACCCCTGACCGCCTCCGTCCTGGACCGCGCCCCGCGTCTGCGGGCCGTCGTCCACGCGGCCGGCTCGGTCAAACACCATGTCACCGAGGCCTGCTGGGACCGCGGCCTCGCCGTCACCTCGGCCGCGGCGGCCAACGCGCTGCCCGTCGCCGAGTACACGCTCGCCGCGATCCTCTTCGCGGGCAAGCGGATCCTCCCCTCGGCCCTGCGCTACGGAAAGGTCCGCGCCGACGACGCGTGGACGGCGGAGTCGGCGGCCTGGGGCAACTACCGGCGCACGGTCGGCCTGATCGGCGCCTCCCGGATCGGCCGCCGGGTCATCGAGCTGCTGCGGCCCTTCGACTTCGAGGTGCTGCTGTACGACCCGTACGTGACGGCTCCCGAGGCGCGCGCGCTCGGCGTGGAACCGGTGTGCCTCGACGATCTGTGCGCCCGCAGCACGATCGTCTCCGTGCACGCCCCCCAACTCCCCGCCACGCACCGGATGATCGGAGCGGCGCAGCTGGCGCTGATGCCGGACGACGCCACCCTCGTCAACACCTCACGAGGCTCCCTGATCGACGAGACCGCACTCCTCCCCCACGTGACCTCGGGCCGCCTCCACGCGGTCCTCGACGTCACGGACCCGGAACTCCCCTCCCCGGACTCCCCGCTCTGGTCCCTCCCGAACGTCCTCCTCACCCCCCATGTGGCGGGATCCCTGGGCAACGAACTCCACCGGATGGCGGACCAGGCCCTGGAGGAGGTGGCGCGGTACGGGCGGGGGGAGCCGTTCGCGGACCCGGTACGGCCGTCAGACCTGACGCGCTCGGCGTAGGGCGTCGAGGACGACGGGGAGGGCACGGGGTTCGAGGCGCAAGAGGGCGGGAAGCGCGTCCAGCAGGTCCATGTGCTGGAGCCGCCGCGCGAGGTGGACTCGACCGGCCTTGGACTCGACCGCCAGAGCGGCGGCGGGCCAGATCGAGTTCAAGCCACGGTCGCCGTCGCCGACGGCCTCCCGCTCCACCGCGATCCGTGCCTCAGCGGCAGCCCGGCCGCCCTCCCCGGCATCGAGGAGGTCTCTGATGAGCCCGTTCCTGAGCCCGGAGGAATGGTGTCCTTGGCCGTCCGTTCGGGCGACCAGGCGCTGAGCGCGGTCGTACTCGCCCACCTGCACCAGCGCGCTCACGAGCGCACTGGCATACCAGGGGGGTGAATCCCTGACCAGCTCGTCGAGCGCCTCGTCACCCTCGGCGTGCCTGCCGAGCAGGAAGAAGAACCGGATCACGTCGGAGAAGACCTCCAAGGAGGCACCCGCGTCCGGCACGTCCTGCGAGACGGCGTGCGCGAAGGCCGCCTCCGCATCTTCCCGGTGACCCGCCCTCGCCCGCTCCGCGGCGATCCGGCCCCACGCCGCGGCGCGGAACTCCGGCATCCCGACACGGTTCACGCAGGACTCCGCGGTCTCCCAGTCACCGGCGTCCGCCGCGGCCGAGACCAGCGTGCGCCACAGGTCGTCGCGTCCTTCCGGCCGTGTGTCCTCGATCACCGTGAGAGCCGACTCGAACAGCCCCGCGTGGCCGAGCCGCTCGACGATCGCCAGCCGTGCCATGTACGACGGTGGGTCGAAGCTCAGCCTTCGCGCCAGGGCCAGAGCGCGGTCGAACTCGCCCACCCAGGCCAAGGCTTCGACCGCGAAGTTCGCCCTGACCTGCCACCCTGTGGACTCGAACACCCCGAGCGGTGCCCCATCGGCCGGCCCGACCTCCGCCTCCACGTCCTTCAGCAGCTCCCGCGCCTGCTCCAGGTATCCCAGCTCGGCAAGAATCTTGGCGGTGTGTACGGGATCGAGCGTGCCGCCCCGGCCAGACGCGCGGACTTCGGCCTCCACCTCGGCGACCAGTTCGGCAGCCCGCTCGCGCACGTCACCTGCCGTTTCGGCACCAGCCTCCTCCGCCGCTGCCACCGCGCCCCGGACGAGGGCGAATCCGCCGTCGTCGCGAGCGACCGTCTGCGCGAGCGCCCGCCCGCGCGGGAAGTCCCCCGCCCGGGCCAGCGCCTCGACCACGAACTCCACCGGATCTTTGGCGATCGCCTCGTGCGCACAGCCGCGCGCCAGTCGCTCCGCCCGGTCGGTCTCCCCGGCTTGGACCAGGGCCACGACCACTCTGTTCAGTGCCAGTTCGCGGCACCTCTGGTCGTCGATCGCCCGGGCGATTTCCTCCGCCCGCGCATACGAGCCGCTGTTCGCCACGCCCGTCACGACGGAGATCATCGCCGAAGCCCGCGCCCGGGCGTCCTCGAGCCGGGCCGCCAGCTCCTGCGCCCTCCGGCATTCACCTCGATCCGCCAGCTCCTGGACGACGCGGCGCAGGGCCCAGTCCGACGCCTCTGGGTCCGCGTGGAGTCGGGCGGCTGACTCCGCCCGCTCGTACTCACCCGCTTCCGCGAGAGCCTCGACCACATCCGGCAGCAGGGGCGAGGCGCCCAGCAGCGTGTCCACTCGGAGGAGCATCTCGGCCGCGGCAGTCCGGCGCCCCGCGCCCAACAGCTCCCCGGCGACCCTTGCCAGTCCGAGACACCGACCTCCCGTCCCCTCCGTCTCGACCAGCCTCAGGGCTCGCCCCAGGTCGCCCTCGGCAGCGCGGGCACCTGCCACGGCCGCGATGCCCAACGCCCGTACCCGTTCGTCCCGTTCACGCAGGCACAGCGCCTCGGCCCGGTCGACGTCCCCGTCTCGCGCCCACGCTTCAGCCAGCACGGGCACCAGCAGCACCCGCACGTCGGCATCCTCGACGGCTTCGGCCACGCGCTCCGCTCGGCCGAGGTGGCCGGCGTCCGCCCAGGCCCTGCTCACCTCCGCGAGGGCTCTGTCACGCTCGTGGGCCACGACGTAGGGGTCCCGAAGGGCCGCCTCCTCCGCGTCCTCCAGGAGGCGTACGGCGTGCTCCCCGTCGCCCCGCGCGAAGAGCCGTTCGGCAACGTCGACCAGAGCGAGGGCCCTCCAGTCCAGGCTCGGGATGCTGCGGGCGAGCGCCTCCGCCCGGCCGATGCGGCCGAGGGCGGCCCAGGCCCAGGGCAGCGTCCTCGGGATCCGGTCGTTGCGTCCGACCAGCTCCTCGCGCTGGATCACCAACCGGATCAGATCCACGAGGCCCGGCACACCCGCGCCGACGTACGCCTCCTCCGTCACCCGTATCTCGTCCAGCGCCAGAACGTCCCCGCCCGTCTCTTCCAGCATCCGGTCGTGCCGCGCGTCGTCCAGCGCGCACGCCACCATCCGTTCCAGCTCACCGGCCGCCCGCAGCATCGGGAAGTACCCCCGCAGCAGGTAGCCCGGCGTCGCCTCCGGCCACCCCCGCCCCCGCCACTCCTCCGCCCACGCGTGCAGCCGCCCGCGCCACCGGTCCACTTCGCGTGCCCTGAGCATCTCCTCGGCCTGGACCTGGAGTTCCTCGTGGGCGAGGAGGTAGGCGCCGGACCGTACCGCGAACGTCCGGCCCGGGCCCGTGCGCAGGATGTCGCGGACGCGGTACGGGACCTCGTCCGTCAGCTCCGCCAGGTCGTCCGCCGTCAGGCCGCCGCCCGCCGCGAGGAGCAGGGCCAGCAGGTCGTACGCCACACCGCCCGCCTCCACCAGGTGCTTCAGCTCGCGTTCCGCCTCGGCGCGGATCGCGCGGGCGGACTCGGAGGGCTCCAGGATCCGTACGATCGCGGGGTCGTGGAGCGGGTGACCGGGCGGGACGTCCACCGGGAGCGGGGGGTTCAGGCGGCCGGAGACGATCACCCGCAGCGAGTCCGGCAGCAGGCTCGCGATCGAGTGGGCCTCCGGGCCCGTGGTCACGCCCCGGTCCTCGTCGAGGCCGTCGACGAGCAGGATCAGACGCTCGCCGCGGGCGGCGCACGCCTCGGCCGCCACCCGGTACAGACGGAGCAGGTGCGCCTCGCGGGTGGCCGCGGTGAGAAGGGCTGGCAGGCCCTCCCCCGCCAGCTCCGCCAGCTGCTCCAGCACCACGTCCACGAACGCGACCGCGTCGTTCTGCGCGCCCAGACGCGCGGTGATGAAGAACGGTACGATCCGCACCCCCGGCGGCGGGTTCAGTGCGAACCAGGACAGCAGCGCCGTCTTCCCCGCCCAGGCCTCCGCGCGCCACCAGGCGTACGCCGGGCCGGAGTCCGCGCGGCAGAAGGCCGCGAGTGAGGCCAACTCCTCCTCCCGGTCGACCAGTTCCGCCGGGGCGATCCGGCGGACCTGTTCCCAGTACGCCGAGCGGACGGCCGTTCCCGGGTGCTCGATCCGGTTGTGGTCGCCGGTCACCACGATCCCCGCGTCGCCCCCGACCGCGACCGACCGCTTCCCCCGTGCGTGCTGCATGCGCCCCATGCTGCCAGGGCGACCGCAGGCCCTGGACCTAAACTGGAAGGGTCCCGTCCCGGTCCGGGAGGCGTCATGACATTCGTACAGATAATCGATTGCAAGACCAGTCGGTTCGATGATCTGAACCGGCTCATGGACAAGTGGGTCGAACAGACCAAGGGCAAGCGCACGGCCACCCACAGTGTCATCGGCAAGGACCGCTCCGATTCGGACCATCTCGTGGAGATCGTGGAGTTCCCCTCCTACGAGGTGGCGATGACCAACTCGCAGCTTCCCGAGACGGATCGCATCTTCCGGGAAATGGTCGCCCTCTGTGACGAGATGCCGACCTTCACGGACCTGGACATCGTGCGGGACATCCAGCTGTACAAGGCCAACTCCCGCCGGTTCTTCGAGCTCATCTCCTCCAAGGGCGAGCTCCCGCCGCTCGACGAGGTCCTCGCGGAGGGTTATCACGACCACGATCCGACCAACGAGCAGGACGTCATCGGCATGGACGCGGTCCGCCGCGAGGCGGAGATGTGGCGGGGTGGGTTCGACTTCGGCGTCACCATCCACGACCAGATCGCCGAGGGCGACCGGGTGTGCACGCGGTGGACCTGGGTGGGGACGCACACCGGCGACTTCATGGGGCTCCCGCCCACCGGCATGAGGGTCTCCATGACCGGCACGACCATCCACCAGTTCCGTCAGGACGGCAAGATCTCGGAAGGGTGGTGGCAGTACGACCTGCTCGGGCTCATGGGGCAGCTCGGCGCCGTGCAGGCGTAGGACTCCGGAGAGCCCTGGAGTCCCGGAGACTTCCGGAGAGCCCGTCCCGGAGACCACGAGCCCGGGAGCCCCGGAGCCCGGAGACCCTGGGAGTCCGCAGAAAGACACCGAGGCCCGGTGTCCCCGCGACGGGGACACCGGGCCTCAGCGATCAGCTACGAGCGCGTCAGTGCGAGTGGCCGTGACCGTGGCCGTGGCCCGCGTCCGCCGGCTCCTCTTCCTTCTTCTCCACCACGAGGGTCTCGGTGGTGAGGAGGAGGGAGGCGATCGAGGCGGCGTTCTCCAGCGCGGAGCGCGTCACCTTCACCGGGTCGATGACGCCGGCCTTGACCAGGTCGCCGTACTCGCCGGTCGCGGCGTTGAAGCCCTGGCCCTTGTCGAGCTCCGCCACCTTCGAGGTGATGACGTAGCCCTCGAGGCCGGCGTTCTCGGCGATCCAGCGCAGCGGCTCGACGGCGGCGCGGCGCACGACCGCGACACCGGTGGCCTCGTCGCCGGTCTTGTCGAGGTTGCCCTCGAGGACCTTGACGGCGTGGACCAGAGCGGAGCCACCACCGGAGACGATGCCCTCCTCGACCGCGGCGCGGGTCGCGGAGATGGCGTCCTCCAGACGGTGCTTCTTCTCCTTCAGCTCCACCTCGGTGGCGGCGCCGACCTTGATCACGCACACGCCGCCGGCCAGCTTCGCGAGGCGCTCCTGGAGCTTCTCGCGGTCCCAGTCGGAGTCGGTGGACTCGATCTCGGCCTTGATCTGGTTGACGCGGCCCGTGACGTCCTCGGAGTTGCCGCCACCGTCGACGATGGTGGTGTCGTCCTTGGTGATCGTCACGCGGCGGGCGGTGCCCAGCACGTCCAGACCGGCCTGGTCGAGCTTGAGGCCGACCTCCTCGGCGATGACGGTGGCACCGGTGAGGGTGGCCATGTCGCCGAGCATCGCCTTGCGGCGGTCGCCGAAGCCCGGGGCCTTGACGGCCACGGCGTTGAACGTGCCGCGGATCTTGTTGACGACCAGGGTCGACAGGGCCTCGCCCTCGACGTCCTCGGCGATGATCAGCAGCGGCTTGGAGGAGCCGGCCTGGATGACCTTCTCGAGGAGCGGGAGCAGGTCCTGAATCGAGGAGATCTTGCCCTGGTGGATCAGGATGTACGGGTCGTCGAGGACGGCCTCCATACGCTCCTGGTCGGTGACCATGTAGGGGGACAGGTAGCCCTTGTCGAAGGCCATGCCCTCGGTGAAGTCGAGCTCCAGGCCGAAGGTGTTGGACTCCTCGACGGTGATGACACCGTCCTTGCCGACCTTGTCCATCGCCTCGGCGATGAGCTCGCCGACCTGCTGGTCCTGCGCGGAGAGCGCGGCCACGGCGGCGATGTCGGACTTGTCCTCGATCGGACGGGCGGTCGCGAGGAGCTCGTCGGAGACGGCCTTGACCGCGGCGTCGATGCCCTTCTTCAGGGCGGCCGGAGATGCGCCGGCGGCGACGTTGCGCAGGCCCTCGCGGACGAGCGCCTGGGCGAGCACGGTGGCGGTGGTGGTGCCGTCACCCGCGATGTCGTTGGTCTTGGTCGCCACCTCCTTCACCAGCTGGGCGCCGAGGTTCTCGTACGGGTCCTCGATCTCGACCTCGCGGGCGATCGTGACACCGTCGTTGGTGATGGTGGGGGCGCCGAACTTCTTGTCGATGACGACGTTGCGGCCCTTGGGGCCGATCGTCACCTTCACCGTGTCGGCAAGCTTGTTGACGCCGCGCTCAAGGGCGCGACGGGCGTCCTCGTCGAACTTCAGGATCTTCGCCATGGGAGCGATTCAGCCCTCTCGGATTTCGTGGTGTAACTGGTGAAACGAACTGCGCCCCGGACGCCCGGTGCGGGGTCAGGGGCGCAGCTCAAAGCATCGCTTCAGTACTTCGGTGAATTACTTCTCGACGATCGCGAGCACGTCGCGAGCCGAGAGGACGAGGTACTCCTCGCCGTTGTACTTCACCTCGGTGCCGCCGTACTTGCTGTACAGCACGATGTCGCCGGTCTTCACGTCGAGCGGCAGGCGCTCGCCGTTCTCGAAGCGGCCCGGGCCCACGGCGAGGACGACGCCCTCCTGGGGCTTCTCCTTCGCAGTGTCCGGGATGACCAGGCCAGAGGCCGTGGTCTGCTCGGCGTCGAGCGGCTGGACCACAATGCGGTCCTCGAGCGGCTTGATGGCAACCTTGGAGCTGGCGGTCGTCACGATCCGACCTCCCCCTTCGGAGATCTCACGGGGTTAACTGTCTGAGGTGGCGACCAGGTCGATCCGTCGTCGCGGGTGCCGGACCTGCCCGTCGCTGTGTTGGCACTCTCCAGTGGGGAGTGCCAGAGCCGAGACTATGACCGCGATTAGCACTCGGTCAAGCGGAGTGCCAATTCCGTGCGGTGTGGCGCTTCGGCGACGGTACGAGAACGGCACCGCGGACCGGATCGTTCCGGGCCGCCTTCCGCAGATTCCCCAGATCCGGCAGGTCCCCGAGGTCCCGCAGCTCTCCCGCCGCCTTCCGCCCCAGGCGTTCGATCGGATCCATCGACGACGCGCACCCCGACACCCCCAGGAGCGCGCCGGCAAGCGCGAGGCCGGCCACCAGCCGGCGCGCCCGGATCACACGTAGTCCTCGAGCTTCGCGACCGCGTACCCCTTGGCCGTGATCGTCTTCATCACCCGCCGGATCATGTCCGGCATGGTGCCCTTCCACTCCCCCTTGCCGCGGAAGTGCGTGAGCACGATGTCGCCGGGGTGCAGGTCCCGGTCCCACTCGCGCCACTCCATCCGGTCGGGGAACGCCTCGGAGGCCCAGAGCGGGACCGCCTTGACCCCGCACGACCTGGCCGCGCGCAGGGTGTTCTCGTTGTAGTTGCCGTAGGGCGGCCGGAAGAGCGGCGGCCGCTTCCCGTACTGCTTCTCGATGGTGTCCTGCATCCCGCAGATCTCCCGCTTCTGCGCGGCGTACGAAAGCCCCGGCAGATAGCGGTGATTCAGGGTGTGGTTGTGCAGGGCGACGCCGGCGTCCTGCATCTTCCTGAAGTAGCCGTAGTCCTCCTTGACGAGGTAGTCGCTCAGGAAGGCGCTGTACGGGATCTGCAGCTCGCTCATCATCCGCAGCAGCTGAGGATCCTTCTCCGCGCCGTCGTCGATCGTCAGGAAGACGACCTTCTCCTTGGTCGGCACGGTGGTGAAGACGGGCGGCAGACCCTCCCCGTCGGTCTCGAACCCCTTCCGGGTGGTGATCTTCGGTTTCACGGCGGGCGGGGCCGGGGCGTCCAGCGGCGGCCGGTCGAGCCCCCACTTCTTGGCGGCGAGCGCGCGGGCGGCCCGCTGCTTGCGGATCTTCTCGACGTATGCGGTGAGGGCGCCGGAAGCGCCCTGCGCCTTGGGCTGTCCGGCGGCGGGGCTCGCGGGCCCCTTGCGCGCACCCTCCGCCTCGTCCGAGGGGGCCGCGCAGGCGGACCCGAGGGCGGCGACGAGCAGGACCACTCCCACCGACCGCCGCAGGCGCACCATGCGCTTTGCTGGCATTTTTTCCATTTGTCGTACTAGCTGCATGGCGCCGCATCCTGTCAGCGACGGGCCCCGCACGGCCGCCGACACCGCCACCCGGCGCCCACCATCCCCCGGCTGGCCCACAATGGGACGGGTGACCGACCTCGCCGCCTTCACGGCCCTGCTCACCCCCGAGGGCCAGACCCTGCTCGCCGCCCTGCGCGACTACGACCCCGCCCAGGAACTGGCCGTCGCCTCACGGCTGCGCCGCGAGCACCCCGCCGAGCTGGTCTCGGCCGCCATCGGACAGGCCCGGCTGCGTCAGCGCGCGGTGGCGAAGTTCGGCGCCGAGGACGCGCACCGGATGTACTTCACGCCCAACGGTGTCGAGCAGTCGACCCGGGCGACGGTCGGGGCCTACCGCGCGGAGCGCTTCCGGGCGCTCGGCGTGCGGAGCGTGGCCGACCTGTGCGGCGGGATCGGCGGGGACGCGATCGCGTTCGCGCGGGCCGGGATCTCCGTCCTGGCCGTGGACCGCGATCCGCTGACGGCCGAGGCCGCCCGCGCCAACGCGGCGGCCCTCGGGCTCGACGGGCTGATCGAGGTCCGGTGCGCCGACGTCACGGAGATCGACACGAGCCCGTACGACGCCGTCTTCGTGGACCCGGCGCGGCGCGGCGGCCGGGGCAGGATCTTCGACCCGGAGGCGTACTCCCCGCCGCTCTCCTGGGCGGTCGAGGCCGCCCGCAAGGCCCCGCACGCGGCCCTCAAGATCGCCCCCGGCGTCCCGCACGAGGCGGTCCCCGAGGAAGCGGAGGCCGAATGGATCTCGGACGGCGGTGACGTGAAGGAGGCCGTGCTGTGGTTCGGCACCGCCCCCGGCACCCGCCGCGCCACCCTCCTGCCCGCCGGCGCGAGCCTGACCGGCCGCGGCCTGCCCGACCCCGCGCCGCGCCCGGTCGGCCGCTACCTCTACGAGCCGGACGGCGCGGTCATCCGCGCCCATCTGGTCGCCGAGGTCGCCGAGGAGCTGGACGGCGGCCTGATCGACGAGACGATCGCGTACGTCACGGCGGACGCCCTCACCTCCACCCCCTACGCCACCGCGTACGAGATCACCGACGAACTCCCCTTCAACCTCAAGAAGTTGAAGGCGCTGCTGCGCGAACGCGAGGTCGGCACGCTGACGGTGAAGAAGCGCGGCTCGGCCGTCGAACCCGAGGAGATCCGGCGCAGGGTCAAGCCGAAGGGCCCGAACGCCGCCACGGTCTTCCTCACTCGGGTCGCGGGTGCCCCGACGATGCTGATCGGGGCCCCGGCCGGCCGGTGAGCCGGACCGCGAAGCGGTAGTGACCCACGGCCTTCGTCAGCCCGACGAGGCCCGTGATCCACAGGATGAGGCCGATGCCCATCCCGTACGCGACGAACCCGTAGCCGCCGTCCTCGCGGCTCGTCCCGGCCGGGACGGCGAAGGAGATCCACAGTCCGACGGCGCACATCGCGAAGGAGAGCAGCAGCCAGCACAGCCCCAGCGTCGGCGCGCGCAGCCGGGCGTCGGTGGCGGGGTGGCTGTCCAGGGCCGCCCACTGGGCGAGCCGCTCGCGGGCCACCCGGTCGCGGAGGATCCCGCGGACGGTCATCCACACCGCCGGGACCAGGATCGCGAGCCCGACGCACGTCGAGAACATCACGAGCATCAGCGTGATCGGATCGATCTGGCCGTGGTCGAAGGCGGTCAGGGCGACGCCGACGAAGGACCAGCCGAGCTCCAGGAGCACGAACCACACGAGGAAGAGCGTCAGACGCCGCCCGCCCAGCAGCCGGCGGCCGAGTTCGTCCATCGCCAGCGCCCGGTCGACGAGCCGCGCCTCGCGGTCGGGCCAGCTCTGTATCTCGGCGGGCGGAGGAGGCGGCGGCAGCGGGATACGGCGGGACATGCGACCGAGACTACCGAGCCGTCATTTCGACACCCGCCGGGCCCGGTCCCGCAGCAGATCACGCTCCCGCTCGTTACGGGTCAGCGAGGCCGCCCGCTCGAACTCCGCCCGGGCCTCCCCCGTCCGCCCCAGCCGGGCCAGCAGATCGCCCCGTACGCTCGGCAGCAAGTGGTAGCCCGCCAGCGCGGGTTCGCCGGCCAGGGCGTCGACGAGCGCGAGGCCCGCCTCCGGGCCCTCCGCCATCGAGACGGCGACCGCGCGGTTCAGCTCGACCACCGGGGAGGGCGCGACGGCGGCCAGCCGGCCGTACAGGGCGGCGATGGTCCGCCAGTCCGTCTCCTCGTACGTCAGCGCCTTCGCGTGGCAGGCGGCGATGGCGGCCTGCAGCGCGTACGGGCCGTACGTTCCGCCCTCACCGGCCCGTTGCAGCGAGGCGAAACCGCGCCGGATGAGCAACCGGTTCCAGCGGCTCCGGTTCTGGTCGGCGAGGAGGACCGGCTGCCCGTCCGGTCCGGTCCGGGTCGCGATCCGGGACGCCTGGATCTCCAAGAGGGCGGCCAGACCGTGGACTTCGCCCTCCTTCGGCATCAGCCCGGCGAGCACCCTGGCCAGCCGCAGCGCGTCCTCGCACAGCGCCGGCCGCAGCAGGTCGTCGCCCGCCGTGGCCGAGTAACCCTCGTTGAAGATCAGGTAGATGACCTCCAGGACGGAACCGAGCCGGGCCGCCCGCTCCTCCCCGTACGGCACCTCGAACTCCACACCGGCCTTCGCCAGCGACCGCTTCGCCCGCACGATCCGCTGCGCGACCGTCGGCTCCGGTACGAGAAAGGCGCGGGCGATCTCGTCCGTGCGCAGCCCGCCGAGCAGCCGCAGGGTCAGCGCGGTCCGCGCCTCGGCGGAGAGCACCGGGTGGCAGGCGGTGAAGATCAGCCGCAGCAGATCGTCGTCGATGTCGTCGGGGCCGGACGGCTCGGGGTCGTACGTCTCCTCGGTGAGCTCGCGGCCCACCTCGGCGAGCTTGCGCGCGTACGTCTCACGGCGCCGTACGAGATCGACGGCGCGGTTCTTGGCGGCGGCCGTCAGCCAGGCGCCCGGCCGGTCAGGAACACCCGTCCTCGGCCACTGCTCCAGGGCGGCGACGAGCGCGTCCTGGGCGATCTCCTCGGCGATGCCGACATCGCGGACGATCCTCGCCGCGGCGGCGATGATCCGCGGCGACTCCATCCGGAAGACCGTCTCCACCGCACGGCGGGTGCTGGGCGCGGGTGCTGTCACGGTTCCCCATGACAGCACACCCGCCCTGACGTCACATCTCCGTCAGCCCATCTCCTCGATCTCGCGGACCTCGCAGGTGACCTTCCACTCGGCCGGGTGGACCTCCAGGAAGCGCTTGGACCACTCGATCGCCTCGGCCATGTCCCGGCACTGGGTGATGGAGTAGCCGCCGACGACCTCCTTGGTCTCGGTGAACGGGCCGTCGGTGTAGCCGAGCTTGCCGCCCTCCCACGTGATGCGGACGGACTCGGAGGTCGGCTTCAGCCCGGCCGTCTCCAGCATGACCCCGGCCTTGGTGATCTCCTCGAACAGCGCCCCCATGCGGGCCTCGAACCCGGCGTCGGCGTCCTCCAGACGGAAGGCACCCTCTTCGATGCGGACCATCGTCAGATAGCGCGGCATGGTCTGTCTCCTTGCGTGGCGGGCGGGGCGGTTCCCCGCCTTTCACTCATACGTCGAACGGGCTCGGCCCGTATCGACACCACGCAGAGAGAAATCCCGGGAAATCCGAGAACTCTTCGGAGCGCGCGAACTTCTCAGACGTAGTCCTCGAGGCGGGCCACCGTGAACCCCTGCTCCTGTATGTGACGCAGCATGTTGGCCGTCATCCGGGTCATCGTGGTGCCCTTGAGCTCGGACGGGCCGCGGAAGTGGGCCAGGATGATGTCGCCCGGGTGCAGCTTCTTGTCGCCACGCTGGTACTGCATGTTCTTGATCTGCATCGACTCGCGCCACAGCACGATCGCGTCCACCCCGCACGTGCCTGCGGCGGCGCGGGTGTCCTCGTTCCAGTTGCCGTACGGCGGGCGGAAGAGCCGCGGGCTCGTGCCGTACCGCTCCGCCAGCTTCGTCTGCTGGCCGCAGATCTCCCGGCGCTGGGCGGCCGGGCCGAGGGTGCGCAGGTTCGGGTGGGTGAGGGTGTGGTTGGCGACGCCGTTGCCGAGGGCGGCGAGCGGCTTGAAGTAGCCGTAGTCGGTGCGTATGGCGGAGTCGGTGAGGAACATCGTCACCGGGACCTTGAGGTCCTCCATCATCTTCAGGAACTCCGGGTCCTTCTCGGCCCCGTCGTCGATGGTGATGAAGACGATCTTGTCCTGCGTGGGTATCTCGCTGATGACGGGGACGGGCCCGCCCGGCTGCCGTTTCACCGGCTTGGTCCTCGGCGGGGCGGGCGGGGCGGCGAAGGGCTTCAGGCCCCACTTCCGGTACGCGGCCGCGGCTTCTGCCGCCCGGTCCGGGGCCTCCGGCGCCTTGTCCCCGGCCGACGGCGCCGCCGAGGGGGTGGTGGACGCCGTCGTCCGCGGACTGGCGTCCGCACCCGCCGTGCAGCCGGTCACGAGCAGAGCGGCGGCGGTCAGCGCCGCCCACGCCACGATCTTCTTGTCCACGCCGAGTCTCACGACGTGTTTGATGCGGGATCGCGCCGGGAGGTTGCTCCCGCCGGGAGGTCTCTCCCGCTAGAAGGCCGCTCCCCCGTCCACGGAGACCGACTCGAAGCGCCAGCGGTGCACCGGGCGCGTGATCAGCCCCGCGTCCGGCTCGGGCAGCTCCGGCAGCTCGGCGTCGGCGCTCGCCGCCTCCCACCAGGTCAGGACGAGCACCCGGTCCTGGGTGGCGCGGAAGGTCTCACGCCGCAGCGGCTCGTACGGCAGCTCCTGCGCCCGCGCCCACTCCAGGAGTTCGGCGCCGCGGCCCTGGACGGCCCGCGCCTCCCACATCAGGGTCACGGTCGTCACGGGTACAGGTTCTCCTTGCTGATCTCGTGCACGTGATCGTGGTCGTGGTCGTGGTTGCCCGGCACGTGCGGGTCGGTGACCGGCAGGGAGGAGTCCGCCGACAGCTCCAGGTCGGAGGCCGGCCGGTTGCGCGCCACCATCTCCGCGCCCAGGGCCGCCACCATGGCGCCGTTGTCCGTGCAGAGCCCCGGCCGCGGCACCCGCAGCCGGATCCCCGCCCGCTCGCACCGCTCCTCGGCCAGCGCCCGCAGCCGCGAGTTGGCCGCCACGCCGCCACCGATCATCAGGTGGTCGACGCCCTCGTCCTTGCAGGCGCGGACGGCCTTGCGGGTCAGCACGTCGACGACCGCCTCCTGGAAGGAGGCCGCCACGTCCCGTACCGGCACCTCCTCGCCCGCCGCCCGCTTGGCCTCGATCCAGCGGGCCACGGCGGTCTTGAGGCCGGAGAAGGAGAAGTCGTACGCGGGGTCCTTCGCTCCGCTCAGACCGCGCGGGAACGCGATCGCGTTCGGGTCTCCCTCGCGGGCGAGCCGGTCGATGACCGGGCCGCCGGGGAAGCCGAGGTCGAGGACGCGCGCGATCTTGTCGAAGGCCTCGCCGGCCGCGTCGTCGATGGTGGCGCCCATCGGCCGGACGTCGGCGGTGATGTCGGGCGCGAGCAGCAGCGAGGAGTGGCCGCCGGAGACGAGCAGCGCCATCGTCGGCTCGGGCAGCGGGCCGTGCTCCAGCTGGTCGACACAGATGTGCGAGGCGAGGTGGTTCACGCCGTACAGCGGCTTGCCGAGCGCGTACGCGTACGCCTTCGCCGCCGAGACGCCGACCAGCAGGGCGCCCGCGAGGCCGGGTCCGGCCGTCACGGCGATGCCGTCGAGGTCGCGGGCGGAGATCCCGGCGTCCTTCAGGGCGCGCTCGATCGTCGGGACCATCGCCTCCAGATGGGCGCGGGAGGCGATCTCGGGCACGACTCCGCCGAAGCGGGCGTGGGTGTCCACGCTGGAGGCGACCGCGTCCGCGAGCAGGGTCGTGCCGCGGACGATGCCGACCCCGGTCTCGTCGCAGGAGGTCTCGATACCGAGTACGAGCGGTTCGTCAGCAGCCATCAGAATCAGTCTCTGTTCCTTGAACGGTCAGTCGCATCACGAGCGCGTCCACGTTGCCCGGCTGGTAGTAGCCGCGCCGGAAGCCGATGGGCTCGAAGCCGAAGCGCTCGTACAGCTTCTGGGCCCGGGTGTTGTCCACCCGCACCTCCAGCAGCACCTCGTCGCACTCGAAGGCGGTGGCGTGCTGGAGCAGATCGGTGAGCAGCCGGGCGCCGAGCCCGGTCCCCCACTGGTCGCGGGCGACGGCGATCGTCTGGACGTCGCCGAGGCCGCCGGCGGCGGCGAGTCCGGCGTAGCCGACGAGCTTCCCGCCGGCGGCCTCGGCGACGATGTACCGGCGGGTGGCCCGGGGCCCGCGGGCGTGGGCCAGTTCGGACCAGAACATCCCCTCGGACCAGGCGTCCTCGGGGAACAGCTCGTGTTCGAGGACGAGCACGGGCTCGATGTCCCACCAGCGCATCTCGCGCAGGTTCACGCCGCTCACTTGGGCGTGACCACCTTGTAGTTCTTCGGCACCTGGGCGTCGGGCCGGCGCAGGTACATCGGCAGCGGGTCGAGGAAGTCGGCGCCCGCCGCGAGCCGTTCCGCCGCAAGGGCGGCCAGGGCGCCCGCCGACTGGTGCTCGGGGTCACGGGCGTCCGGGAAGACCTCGGGGTAGAGGCGCGCGCCGGCGCCGACGGCCGGGAGCCCGGCGACCTGTCCGGCGATCTCGGCCGGCCGGTCGACGGCCGCGTCGGTCACGCGCGTACGGGAGTTCTCGTACCGCGCCCAGTAGACC
This sequence comes from Streptomyces sp. NPDC046712, assembly GCF_040645695.1. Taxonomy (NCBI): domain Bacteria; kingdom Bacillati; phylum Actinomycetota; class Actinomycetes; order Kitasatosporales; family Streptomycetaceae; genus Streptomyces; species Streptomyces sp. NPDC046712. Next base: position 98,872 of record NZ_JBEYYW010000020.1, read on the forward strand.
TCCTTGCGGCGCGCGTCCGTCGCGACGACGAACGGCTCCTCGATCCCGGAGGCGTACGCGAGCCCGTCCAGCGTGCACAGGCCGTGCACGGGTACGCCGAGCACGGAGGAGAAGGTCGCGGCGGTCACCAGACCCACGCGCAGTCCGGTGTACGGCCCCGGTCCGACGCCGACCACGACGCCGGTGACCGCGTCGAGGGTCAGCCCGGCCTCCTTGAGGACCCGGTCGACGGCGGGCAGCAGCAGCTCCCCGTGGCGGCGGGCGTCGACCTGCCGCGACTCGGCGACGACGGCTTCGCCGTCGTGGAGAGCGACGGTGACGGCGGGGGTGGCGGTATCCATGGCGAGCAAGAGCACGCAAACAGCCTACGGCTCCCGCGCCCGAGGCACGGCGCCCCATGGCACCGGCGCCCGGCTGCTACCGTCACCACCGATACGTACGTACGGAAAGGTGGGCGACACGGTGGCACGGAGCAGCTCGGGATTCGTGGCCGGGCTCACCGCGGCGGCGGTCGCGGCGGTCGCCTTCCTCGCCTACCAGGCGTCGGCGAACGCGCCCGCCGATGTCTCGGCCAAGCCGAGGAACACGGCGTCGGCCCCGGCGGCCACCACCCCCGGCAGCCCCGAGAAGCCCGCCAAGGACCCCCTCGCCGTCCCGGCGAACTCGGGCAGCGGTGCGCGCGTGGTGTACGCGCTGGCCGAGCGCCGGGTTTGGCTGGTCGACCAGAAGGGCCAGGCCACGCACACCTTCTCGGTGATGCCGAGCACGGTCCACCCGGCGCCGGGGACGTACACCGTGACCTCGCGCTCGGGCACGGTCCGCGGCTCGGACGGCGTGAAGATCGAGCACGTGGTGCGGTTCACGACCGTGCAGGACGTCTCGATCGGTTTCAGCGCCGCCGTCGACGGCACGCTGCCGACGCCGGACCCGTCGCGGAAGACGGGCGGCATCCGGATGAAGCGGGCGGACGGCGACGCGATGTGGACGTTCGCGGCGATCGGCGCGAAGGTCGTCGTCGTCGCCTGACGCCCCTCGGCCCTGCCCTCCACCGGCCTGGGCGGGCCCGGCACTTCGCTCGTACGGGTTACGCGGCCTCGCGCCGGGCCGTGCTCTCCCGTTCGGCGTCCTCGTCGGTCCCGTGGGCAAGGGCCTCCGCATCGGACGTGCGCGGGGGTGTCGACACCGCGTTCGCCGCGGCACAGGACGCCAGCAGCTCACTCATCGAGATGCGCTCTTCCGCGCGCTCGCGCTCTGGCGTCGCCATGCATGCCTCCCGTAGGTTAGGTACACCTAACCAGCTCGTGCATCCATGTCACCACGGCTCGTACGACCGATGCAACATCTTCCCGACACCTTGTCGGAACCTACGTACGTTCAGCTCAGCGCGAGGTTCTCGTCGGCCCACCGCGCGCCGATCCCGTGCAGCACGACGCTGCGCCGGTCGTCGTCCGTGTCGCCGACGACCCGGTGGATCAGTACGTGCAGCCGGTCGTCCGTCAGATCCTCGACCTTGCCGTCGCCCCACTCCACGACGACCACCGAATCGGGCAGCGAGACGTCCAGGTCGAGGTCCTCCATCTCGTCGAGGCCGCCGCCGAGGCGGTACGCGTCGACGTGGACCAGCGCGGGTCCGCCGACCAGGGACGGATGGACGCGGGCGATCACGAAGGTCGGGGAGGTGACGGCGCCGCGCACGCCCAGGCCCTCTCCCAGGCCGCGGGTCAGCGTCGTCTTCCCGGCGCCGAGCTCACCGGTGAGCATGACGAGGTCGCCCGGGCGGAGCAGCTTGGCCAGGCGGCGGCCGATCTCCTGCATCTCCTCCGGGGAGTCGATGTCGAGGGTGGCGGTGGAGTGCGATTCGGAGTGCGGTGCTTCCATACGAGCCAACCTAACTGCTACCGGAACCCGACTTCGCCGCCTCCGCGGGGACCGCCCCGACCTTCGCCAACAGGTCGGCCAGCCGGTCCGTCACCGCTTCGGGGTGCTCCAGCATCACCAGATGGCCGCCGTCGCCCACGATGACCAGCTCCGCCTCCGGCAGCAGATCGGCGATGGCCTCGGTGTGCGCGCTGGGGGTGACCAGATCGCGGTCACCGGCGAGCGCGAGCACCGGGATCTCGGCGAAGATCTGGAGCGCCGCCGCCTTGTCGTGCTCCGAGAAGGCCGGATAGAACTCCGCGACCACGTCGATCGGCGTCGACTCGATCATCCGCTCGGCGAACCGGGCGATCGCCGGGTCCACGTCCCGGGACGAGAAGGAGTACTTCTTGATCAGCCCGGCGAACAGGTCGGCCGTGGCCCGGCGGCCCCGCTCGACGAGTTCCGCCTGCGAGCCGAGCGCCTTCAGCACCCCCGGCAGCACCCGCCGCACCGCGTTGACCCCGGCCACCGGCAGTCCGTAGTTGACCTCGCCGAGCCGGCCCGCCGACGTGCCGACGAAGGCCACACCGACGACCCGTTCACGGATCAGCTCCGGGTACCGGTCGGCGAGCGCCATGATCGTCATGCCGCCCATCGAGTGCCCGACGAGGACCAGCGGGCCCTCGGGCGCGGCCGCGTCGATGACGGCCCTGAGGTCCCGGCCGAGCTGGTCGATGGAGACCGGGACGCCGTCGGGCCCGGACTGGGCGACCCCGCGGGCCGAGCGTCCGTGGCTGCGCTGGTCCCAGTAGACGGTACGGATCAGTCCGCGCAGCGCCGCCCGCTGGAAGTGCCAGGAGTCCTGGGAGAGGCAGTAGCCGTGGCTGAACACGACGGTGACCGGCGCGGGCGCCTTGCGGCCGAAGAGCCGCCGGCGGCGCGGAGCCGGCGGGTCCGGCTCGACCTCGTCGATCTCGTAGTACAGCGCGGTGCCGTCGTCGGCGAGCGCCTTGCCGGAGGTGCCGCGCAGGGAGCCGTAGGGAGCGGAGGCGTCGAGGGCGAGCCGGGCCTTCTGCCGCATCCCGCGACCGACGGTGAGCCGCTCGAGGGCGACCCCGGCCGCCGCACCGGCGGCGAGAACGCCTATCGCGGCGCCGGCGAACCCGGCACGCCGCCAGTTGTCGGTGCTGGACTCGCTCACTTCCGCTCCCCTGTTCGGTAGGTGCTTACCCGTTCACATAGACGCGCGGGATGCGTGCCCCGATGCGGGTGACGATCTCGTACGCGATGGTGTCGGCGGCCTCGGCCCAGTCCTGGGCGGTGGGCTCGCCCCGGTCGCCGGGTCCGAAGAGCACCGCTTCCGTGCCCGGTTCGATCCTGTCCCCCGCCAGGTCGACGACGAACTGGTCCATGGCGACCCGGCCGGCGGCGGTACGGACCTTGCCGCCGACCAGGACGGGGCCGCGGCCCGAGGCGTGGCGCGGGATGCCGTCGGCGTACCCGAGCGGGATCAGCCCGAGGGTGGTCTCGCCCTGGGTGACGTAGTGGTGTCCGTAACTGACCCCGTGCCCGCCCGGGACCTGCTTGACGAGCGCGACGCTTCCGATCAGGGACATCACGGGCCGCAGGCCGAAGTCGGCGGAGGTGCCGAGCTCCGGGCTGGGCGAGACGCCGTACATCGCGATGCCGGGCCGTACGAGGTCGAAGTGGGACTCGGGCAGGGTGAGGGTGGCCGGCGAGTTGGCGATGTGCCGGACCTCGGGCTCGACGCCGGCCTTCTCGGCGTAGTCGAGCATCGAACGGAAGACGTCGAGCTGGGAGGCGATGGAGGGGTGGCCGGGCTCGTCGGCGCAGGCGAAGTGCGACCAGAGCCCGGTGATCTTCAGCAGGCCCTGGCTCTCTGCCTTGAGGGCCTCGCCGACGAGCTCGGGCCAGTCGGCGGGCTGGCAGCCGTTGCGGCCGAGGCCGGTGTCGCCCTTGAGCTGGACACGGGCCCGCTTCCCCGTCTCGCGCGCCGCTGCGAGAAGCTCCTCCAGGGCCCACATCCCACTGACGGTCATGTCGAGCCCGGCCTCGATACCCTCGGCCCACGGGTCGCCGGGGGTCCAGAGCCAGCACAGGATCCGCGCGTCCGTGATCCCCGCGGCGCGCAGGGCGAGCGCCTCGTGCGGGGTCGCGGTGCCGAGCCAGTCGGCACCCGTGTCGAGGGCGGCGCGGGCACAGCGGATCGCGCCGTGTCCGTACGCGTCCGCCTTGACCACGGCCATCACCTGGACGTGGGGCGCGACGCGGGCGCGCAGCGTGCGGACGTTCGCACGCAGCGCACCGAGGTCGATCTCGGCGCGGGCTCTGCGGGGCGGCGGTGTCTCAGTCATCGCGCCCAGTCTCTCAGGTTTGACGTGCGCCCCGTCCTAACGGACGGGGGTTCCTGCCGCGGCCGGTCGGCCGCCTCGGTGGCTTCCTGCTTCAACGCGCTGTGCCGGGACTCTCGCCCCGGTCTTACCTGCGCTCGGCGAGGCGTTTCGTGTCTCCGCCCGTCCGGCGGCGACGATGCGTCGTCCTTCGAAAAGGACGTTCCGGCCTGCGTTGTGGTCGCGGTCGTGCACAGTGCCGCACTGGCCACACGTCCACTCCCGAACGTGGAGCGGCTTGGGCCCGTCTCTGTACCCGCAGGTCGAGCAGATCTGGGAGGACGGAAACGCCCGGTCGACCTGGGCGAAGGTGCGACCATGTTTGACGGCCTTGTATTCCAGCATGCGGACGAATTGAGACCACGAGAGCGAAAGTCACCCGCCGGGCCGCTTTCCCCAGATGTAGACCCGGTCACCCTTGCGCAGGACGTCCCAGAGTTTCTTGGCGTGGGCGTGGCTGAGATTGACGCAGCCGCGGCTTCCGGTGGGCGTGGCGAGCTGGCCGTACACGGCGTGGAAGGCCTGCCCGCCGTCGAAGAACTGGGCGTAGGGCATGGGCGTGTTGTAGATCGACGACCAGTGGTTCTTGTTGCGCCAGTAGATCGTCTTCCAGCCGGTACGGGTGCGGTAGCCGGGTCGTCCGCTGCGGATGTTGACGACGGCGAACGTCACCTTCTTGTCCTTCTGGACCCACATGACCTCGCGGTTCAGGTCGACGCAAGCGACGGTGTACTTCTTGACCGGGCACTTTCCGGCGGCGTTGGGGTTCTTGCGGGCGGCGAGGAGTTCGGCGCGGGCCCAGGTGACGGGGCCGGCGTAGCCCTGGGCGGGCTTGATCTTCTCCTTCAGCTGGAACGCGCGGATGACCTTGCAGTCGGCAGCGGACTGCTTGCCGTCGACCTTGAGCTTGAGCAGCTGCTCGACCCGGCGCTGGTGGGGCCCGGTCAGCGTGGTGCAGGCCGCTGCGCCGGCGCTGCGCGGCAGGTACTCGACCAGTTCGTCGACGGGTGCCTCAGGCTCGGGAACGGGGATCCCCTCGCCCTCCTGCTGGAGCGGCGGCAGCACCTGGTCGGGCGTGTCCATGGGGTACTCGGCCTCCCCGGCGCCGGGCAGGCCGGGCACGAGGACGTCGGAGTCGGCCGCGGGCGGCGCGGGCTCGGCGAGCGCGGGGCCGGGGGCCAGCGGGAGGGCGGCTGCGGCCACGAGCAGCAGCGTCACGGCAGGGGAGGGCGCGGTCCATCTGATCACCCACCCAGCCAACCCGCCCGACCCTCACCCCGCCCGCCCAACCCCACGCCTGGTCCAACGGGTTCGCCCAACCGGGGGTGGGGCGGCGAGGGGGTGGTGGGGGCGGGGCTCGCGGGGCGGGGCTCGCGAGGCGGGGCTCGCGAGGCGGGGCTCGCGAGGCGGGGTTCGCGAGGCGGGGGCCGCACTGCGGCACAGGACGCCGCCGCACTTCACGGGGGCCGTACCGGGGCACGAAGTCACCATGCGTCGCGGGGCCACACCGCGGCTCTGACGCGCAGCCGTCGGCGTCCACTGCCCGCTCGCAACACTCAGACCACCCGCCGTCCCGGCGCGCAGCAGCCTCTCCCCCCTCGCGGCGCGAACCTGCCGCGCCCCCGGGGCCGGGGGCCGAAGGCCCCCCGATTCATCAACCCCACCCCCCCCGGCCCCCGGCAGGGTTTCGGGAAGGGGCGGGGTGGGGGCTCACCGCTCTTACGACATCACGTCACGCCACGCGCCCGGCAGGGCCGACGCCACATCGCCCGCCGCGACCGGCGCGCCCCCCGACGCGCGGCGCGCGGCCAGGCCGTGGAGGTACGCGGCCGCCGACCCGGCGTCCAGGGCCCGAAGGCCCGCGGCCAGCAGGGAACCCGCGAGGCCCGACAGGACGTCCCCGCTGCCCGCCGTCGCCAGCCACGACGTGCCCGTGGGATTCACCCGGACCGGCCCGCCGCCCCCCGCGTCCGCGACCAACGTTGTCGAGCCCTTCAGCAGCACCGTCGCCCCGTAGCGTGCCGCCAGCTCCCGTACCGCCCCCAGGCGTTCCGACTCCACCGCCTCCCGGGAGACGCCGAGCAGTGCCGCCGCCTCCCCGGCGTGGGGGGTGAGCAGCGTCGGGGCCGTACGTCCCCGCACCACCGACGCGTCCAGGTCCCGCAGGCCGTCCGCGTCCACCAGGACCGGTACGTCCGAGGCCAGGACGTCCGCGACCCCCGGCCCGTCGCCGAGCCCCGGCCCCACCACCCACGCCTGTACCCGCCCCGCCTTCGCCGGCGGCCCCGTGTGCACCAGCGTCTCCGGGTAGCGCGCGATCACCGCGTCACCGGCCGGCCCCACGTACCGCACCGCCCCCGCCCCGCCCCGCAGCGCGCCCGCCACCGCCAGTACCGCCGCCCCCGGATAGCGCGCCGAGCCGGCGACCACGCCCACGACACCCCGCCGGTACTTGTCGCTCTCCGCGCCCGGCACCGGCAACATGTCTGCCACGTCCTCGTGTTGGAGCGCCTGGAGCTCCGGCACGGACGGCAGGAAGTCCCCGAGGCCGATGTCCACGAGCCGCAGCGCCCCCGCGTACTCCCGCGCCGGGTCGATGAGCAGTCCCGGCTTGTACGCCCCGAACGTCACCGTCGCGTCCGCCCGCAGCGCCTCCCCCGCGATCTCCCCCGAGTCCGCGTCCACACCGCTCGGCAGGTCGACGGCGACCACGACCGCGTCCGAGCCGCGCGCCGCCCGCGCGACGGGGACGGCGTCCGGCCTCAGTCCGCCGCGCCCGCCGATCCCGGTGATCCCGTCGAGGACGAGATCGGCCACGGCGAGCGGCTCGAAGGGGTCCTCGGCCACCCGTCCACCGGCCGCCCGCAGCGCCGCCAGGCCCCGCTCATGGGCCCGCGACCCCAGCAGGACGGCCGTCACACCCGCCCCGCGCCGGGCGAGCCGCGCGCCCGCATAGAGGGCGTCGCCCCCGTTGTCGCCGCTGCCGACGAGCAGCACGACCCTCGACCCGTACACATGGCCGCGACCGAGGAGCGAGAAACAGGCGGCGGCGAGCCCCGCCGCCGCCCGTTGCATGAGGGCGTCCTGGGGCAGCGTCGCCATCAGTTCGGCCTCGGCGGCCCGTACGGTCTCCACGCGGTAAGCGGTACGCATGTCCCGCAGTCTGCCGCACACCTCAAGCCCCCGCCCGGAGGCAAGGGCTGACGCCCTCTCACCGCCCCGGGCAGGGAAGCGGAAGGCGCCCAGGAAGCCACAGCCCCGGACCGCGCCGGGGCGGGGGCGTCGGGCCGGGGGCCGCCGCGCCGGGAGGGGCATCGGGCCGAGGACCATGCCGGGAGAGGCGTCGGGCCGAGGGGCGGCGCAGGGGGCGGGGGCATCGGGCCAGGGGCCACGCCATGCCCGGGCAGGGGCGTCGAGCCAGTGGGGGCCGCCGCGCCGGGAGGGGCATCGGGCCGGGGGGGGCGTCGGGCCCAGGGGCGGCGCCGGGGCGGGAGCGTCGGGCCGGAGGCCACGCCGGGAGGGGCATCAAGCCGGGGGCCACGCCACTTGAGGCGTCGGGCCGGGGGCCGCCGCCCCGCACCCCTCCGCGATCACCACCCGGCGAGACCGCCGCCCCACTACCTCTCCGCGCCCCCACCCGGCGAAGGCCGCCGCCCCACTACCCCTCCGCGATCACCACCGCCGACGCCACGCCCGCGTCGTGGCTCAGCGACACATGCCAGTGCCGTACACCCAGCTCCGTCGCCCGCGCCGCCACCGTGCCGCGCACGCGGAGACGGGGCTGGCCGCTGTCCTCCACGTACACCTCCGCGTCCGTCCAGTGCAGCCCGCCCGGCGCGCCGAGCGCCTTGGCCACCGCCTCCTTCGCGGCGAACCGCACGGCGAGGGAGGCCGTCCCGCGCCGGTCGCCGCTCGGGAGCAGCAGCTCCCGCTCGACGAAGAGGCGCTGCAGCAGCCCCGGCGTCCGTTCGATCGACGCGGCGAAGCGGTCGATCTCCGCCACGTCGATCCCCACCCCGATGATCATTCGCTCACTCCACGGTCACAGATTTCGCCAGGTTGCGCGGCTGGTCCACCTCGTTGCCGCGCGCCGTCGCCAGTTCGCAGGCGAAGACCTGCAGCGGCACGGTGGAGACCAGCGGCTGGAGCAGCGTAGGCGTTGCCGGGATACGGATGAGATGGTCGGCGTACGGGACGACGGCCTCGTCGCCCTCCTCCGCGATCACGATCGTCCGCGCCCCGCGCGCCCGGATCTCCTGGATGTTGGAGACGATCTTGTCGTGCAGGACGGACCGCCCGCGCGGTGACGGTACGACCACCACCACCGGCAGGTCCTCCTCGATGAGGGCGATCGGCCCGTGCTTCAGCTCACCCGCGGCGAAGCCCTCGGCGTGCATGTACGCGAGTTCCTTCAGCTTCAGCGCGCCCTCCAGGGCCACCGGGTAGCCGACGTGCCGACCGAGGAAGAGCACCGTGTTCTTGTCGGCGAGCGAGCGGGCCAGCGCGCGCACCGGCTCCATGGTCTCCAGGACCCGGTCGACCTCGTCGGCGATCCGGGCGAGTTCGCGGATCACGGCGTGGATCTCGTCGCCCCACTTCGTGCCGCGTACCTGCCCCAGGTACAGCGCCAGCAGATAGCAGGCGACGAGCTGGGTCAGGAACGCCTTGGTGGAGGCGACGGCGACTTCCGGCCCGGCGTGCGTGTAGAGAACCGCGTCGGACTCCCGCGGAATCGTCGACCCGTTCGTATTGCACACGGCGAGAACCTTCGCGCCCTGTTCGCGCGCGTGCCGCAGCGCCATGAGGGTGTCCATGGTCTCGCCGGACTGGGAGATCGCGATGACCAGCGTCCGCTGGCCGAGGATCGGGTCCCGGTAGCGGAACTCGCTGGCGAGCTCGACCTCGCAGGGGATCCTCGTCCAGTGCTCGATGGCGTACTTCGCGATCATTCCGGCATGGAAGGCCGTGCCGCACGCGATGATGACGATCTTGTCGGCCTCGCGCAGCACCGCGTCCGGGATGCGTACCTCGTCGAGCCTGAGGTGGCCCTCGGCGTCGATCCGGCCGAGGAGGGTGTCGGCGACGGCCTTGGGCTGCTCGGCGATCTCCTTGAGCATGAAGTAGTCGTAGCCGCCCTTCTCGGCGGCCGAGGCGTCCCAGTCCACGTGGTACGCCCGTACGTCGGCGGGCGTGCCGGCGAAGTCGGTCACCTCGACGCCCTCCCGGGAGAGCTTTACGACCTGGTCCTGCCCCAGCTCGATCGCGGACCGGGTGTGCGCGATGAAGGCGGACACGTCCGAGGCGAGGAAGAACTCCCCCTCGCCGACGCCCACCACGAGGGGCGAGTTCCGCCGGGCGCCGACCACGACGTCGGGCTCGTCGGCGTGCACGGCGACCAGCGTGAACGCCCCGTCGAGCCGCCGGCACACCAGCCGCATCGCCTCGGCCAGGTCGCCGGAGGAGGAGAACTCCTCGGCGAGCAGATGGGCCACGACCTCGGTGTCCGTCTCGGACGCGAGGTCGTGCCCACGCTCTTCCAGTTCGGCGCGCAGGCCGGCGAAGTTCTCGATGATCCCGTTGTGGACGACGGCCACGCGCCCCGCGTTGTCGAGATGCGGATGCGCGTTGACGTCGGTCGGCCCGCCGTGGGTGGCCCAGCGGGTGTGTCCGATGCCGGTGGAGCCGCTGGACAGCGGCCGGTCCACCAGCTCCTTCTCCAGGTTGACGAGCTTGCCCGCCTTCTTCGCCGCGGCCAGTCCCCCATCGGAGAGCACCGCGACGCCGGCCGAGTCGTAGCCCCGGTACTCGAGCCGCTTCAGGCCCGCGATCACCACATCAAGCGCCGACTGCCCGCCGACGTATCCCACGATTCCGCACATGGCGGCAGCCTACGACCGAACCCGCCCCATGGCCCGGACTCAGCCGAGCTTGGCGGCCTGCGCGTCGATGACGGCCGTCGGCAGTTCCTTGACCACGCCGGCGAGGCTGATGACGGAGAAGGAGGCCAGGGTGTTGCCCTTGCGGAAGGCCACGACCTTGCTGATGAACGGCTTGCCGTCCATGTCGGTGGTGACGGTGAAGGCCACCGCCTCCTCACCGGCGGTGACGGTCTCCGGAGCGACCTTGCCGATCTTCGTCTGCTCGCCGCCGCCGTTCAGCGTGAAGCCGCCCGCGCACTCCGCGCCGGCCTTCTTCAGCGAGGCGAGCGCGTCCTGCGCGCCGCTGCCGTCGTACGAGCCGAGCGTCACGGCCGTCACCGGGGCACCGAGCGCGCCCATGATGTCGTCCGGCGACGCCGTCGCGCCGCCGGCCTTCGGCTCGGCGATCGCCTTGCGCTGCACGCTGGCGCCGGGGTTGCCGGTCGCGATGAACGACATGGCGTCGGCGAGCGGCTTGCAGGCGGGCTTGTCCGTGGTGACGTCACTGGACTTCACCACGTCCGTGGGCTCGGCCTTCTGCACCTGGTAGCCCTTGACGTCGGCCTGCTCGACGATCAGCTTCTCCAGCTCGGCGGCGGACAGCGCCTTGGCATCGGGCGCTGCGGAGGCGGACGCCTTGGGGGCGTCCTTACCCTTGTCCTCGCTCTTGCCGTCCCCGCCGCAGGCGGTGAGCAGCAGCGCGAGCGAGGCGGCGGTGGCAGTGGCGGCGGCGGTTCGCACGGACGTACGCATATGGATGTGACCTTCTGTTCGCTTGTGCCGCCCCTGGGCGGCGTCCCCCCGCGTGAAGTCCACAGCCACGCGGCAACCTGCATGATCACGGTAGGGCACGGGTCGGACAACGGGTTTTCCGCGTGACCGAGCCCACGACCCACAACGGCCCCGGACCCACGACAATGGCGGGGTGATCACTTCGCCGCCACGAAGCGCCAACGGGAACGGCAACGGCGCCGGGCCCCGACGGGGGCCGGACGCCACGCCGTATGTCGACCTCACCAGGGCCGAGTGGAGCGCGCTGCGCGACAAGACGCCGCTGCCGCTCTCCGCCGACGAGGTGGAGCGGCTGCGGGGCCTCGGGGACGTCATCGACCTCGACGAGGTGCGGGACATCTATCTGCCGCTGTCCCGGCTGCTCAATCTGTACGTCCAGGCCACCAGCGGCCTGCGCGGCGCGCTGAACACGTTCCTCGGGGAGCGGGCCGAGCAGCGCGGCACCCCCTTCGTCATAGGGGTCGCCGGCTCCGTCGCCGTCGGCAAGTCCACCGTGGCCCGCCTCCTCCAGGCGCTGCTCGCCCGCTGGCCGGAGCACCCGCGCGTCGAGCTGGTCACCACCGACGGCTTCCTCTACCCGATGGAGGAGCTGAAGGCGCGCGGGCTGACGTCCCGCAAGGGCTTCCCCGAGTCGTACGACCGCCGGGCGCTGACCCGGTTCGTCGCCGACATCAAGGCGGGCAAGGAGGAGGTCACCGCCCCGGTCTACTCCCACCTGATCTACGACATCGTGCCGGGCGAGCGGCTCGTGGTGCGCCGCCCCGACATCCTGATCGTCGAGGGGCTCAACGTCCTGCAGCCGGCGCTGCCCGGCAAGGACGGCCGGACGCGGGTCGGTCTCGCCGACTACTTCGACTTCTCTGTGTACGTGGACGCGCGGCCCGAGGACATCGAGCGCTGGTATCTCAACCGCTTCCGCAAGCTGCGCGAGACGGCGTTCCAGAACCCGTTCTCGTACTTCCAGCGCTACACCCAGGTCTCCGAGGAGGAGGCCCTGGAGTATGCCCGCACGATGTGGCGGACCATCAACAAGGTGAACCTGCTGGAGAATGTGGCGCCGACGCGCGGCCGGGCGACTCTCGTCGTCCGCAAGGGACCGGACCACAAGGTGCAGAAGCTGTCGCTGCGGAAGCTCTGATTCCCGTTAAGGTGCGGCCATGCTGCACCTGCGGATGATCACCCCGTCGGATCGCACGGACGCCGTTCTCGAGCTGATCGGCAAGACCGTGGGTACCACCCATCTGGTCGTGCTCACGGGCGCCGCCCGTGATCCCGCCGGTGACATCGTGACGTGCGACGTGGCCCGCGAGGCCGGCGACGAACTCCTTCACGGACTGAGGGAGTTGGGTATCGACAAGGACGGTTCGATCGCCGTCGAGAACATCGATCTGTCGCTCTCCCGGCGCGCCGATCAGGCGGAGGAGGAGGCGCCGGGCGAGGCCGCGGACGCAGTGATCTGGGAGCAGCTGGCAGGGGCGACCCAGGAGGAGTCCACCCTCACCATCACGTACGCCGCCCTGATGATCGTGGCGACGATGATCGCGGCCTGCGGTGTGGCGCTGGACAACGCGATCCTGATCGTGGGGGCCATGGCGGTCGGCCCGGAGTTCGGCCCGCTCGCCGGGGTCAGCATCGGCCTGGTGCAGCGCACGCCGAGGCTGGCCGGTCGCTCGCTGGTCGCGCTGCTTGTGGGATTCGCCGCGGCGATCGTGGCGACGACCGTGTTCAGCCTGGTGATGGACGCTCTGGGCCAGTTCCACCCGGGGATGCTCGACAGGCCGCGCCCGAACACGGGCTTCATCTACCAGCCCGACCCGTTCTCCTTCATCGTCGCCCTCCTCGCGGGCGTGGCGGGCGTGCTCTCGCTGACCTCCGCCAAGGCCGGAACGCTGGTGGGCGTGGCGATCTCCGTGACCACCGTCCCGGCCGGCGCGAACGCCGCCCTGGCCCTCAGCTACGGCGAGTTCAGCCAGATGTGGGGCTCCGCCGAGCAGCTGCTGCTGAATCTGGGCGGCATCATCCTCGCCGGCGTCCTCACACTCATCGGCTGGAAACTGCTGTGGCGCACCCAGCAGGGACGGATGATCCGCCCGCCGGGTGCGCCACGACTCCCCAAGCCCGAACAGCCTTAGCCGAGCGCGGACTTCACCACATCGGCCAGACGACCGGCCACGGATCGCGCCTGCTCGATGTCCGCGGCCTCGACCATGACCCGTACGAGCGGCTCGGTGCCCGAGGGGCGAAGCAACACCCGGCCGGTGGAGCCGAGTTCGCGCTCGGCGTCGCCGACCGCCGCGGCCAGCTCGCCGGAGGTCTTCACCCGGGACTTGTCCACGTCGGGCACGTTGATGAGGACCTGCGGCAGCCGCTCCATGACGGAGGCGAGCTCCGCGAGCGACTTGCCGGTGGCCGCGACCCGCGCCGCCAGCATCAGGCCGGTCAGCGTGCCGTCGCCGGTGGTGGCGTGGTCGAGCACGATGACGTGCCCGGACTGCTCGCCGCCGAGGGCGTAGTCGTGCTCCTTCATGGACTCCAGGACGTACCGGTCACCGACCGCCGTCTGCACCAACTGAAGCCCCTCGCGCTCCATGGCGATCTTGAAGCCCAGGTTGGACATCACGGTCGCGACGACGGTGTCGCCCCGCAGTGTCCCGGCCTCGCGCATGGCGAGCGCCAGCACCGCGAGGATCTGGTCGCCGTCGACCTCGTTGCCCTCGCCGTCCACGGCCAGGCAGCGGTCCGCGTCGCCGTCGTGGGCGATGCCGAAGTCCGCGCCGTGCTCGACGACGGCGGCCTTCAGCAGGCCGAGGTGGGTGGAGCCGCAGCCGTCGTTGATGTTGAGGCCGTCCGGGGCCGCGCCGATCGTGACGACCTGGGCGCCGGCCCGCGTGAACGCCTCGGGCGACACCTGCGAGGCCGCGCCGTGCGCCTCGTCGAGGACGACCTTCAGCCCGTCGAGCCGGTTCGGCAGGACCGAGAGGAGGTGGGCGACGTACTTGTCGAAGCCCTCGTCGTAGTCACGGACCCGGCCGACGCCGGCGCCGGTCGGCCGCTCCCACGGGGCGCCGGTGCGGTGCTCCTCGTAGACGGACTCGATCCGGTCCTCCAGCTCGTCGGCGAGCTTGTGACCGCCGCGGGCGAAGAACTTGATGCCGTTGTCGGGCATCGCGTTGTGGCTGGCCGAGAGCATCACACCGAGGTCGGCGCCGAGCGCTCCGGTGAGATACGCCACGGCCGGGGTGGGCAGCACACCGACGCGCAGGACGTCCACGCCCGCGCTCGCGAGGCCCGCCACGACGGCGGCCTCCAGGAACTCTCCCGAGGCACGCGGGTCACGCCCGACCACCGCGGTCGGCCGATGGCCCTCGAAGGTCCCCGCCTCGGCGAGCACGTGCGCCGCGGCGACCGAAAGGCCGAGCGCCAGCTCCGCCGTCAGATCCGCGTTGGCAACACCGCGCACACCGTCCGTGCCGAAGAGTCGTCCCACAGCTGTCCTCCGAAACTGCTCCGAAAATGCGATCCCCTGAGCACTTGATGCCCGTTATTACGTCACAGCTGCCCAGAAAGGCCCAGGGAGAGGAAAAGACGTACGCCCCGGCAGCACGGGCAGTGCCGCCGGGGCGTACGTGCAAAGCAGACCGAGCAGGCGATTAACGCTTGCTGTACTGCGGGGCCTTACGGGCCTTCTTGAGACCGGCCTTCTTGCGCTCGACCGCACGGTCGTCGCGGGAGAGGAAGCCGGCCTTCTTCAGCGCCGGGCGGTTGTTCTCGACATCCGCCTCGTTCAGCGCACGGGCCACACCGAGGCGCAGGGCGCCGGCCTGGCCGGAGACGCCGCCACCCGAGATGCGGGCGATGACGTCGTAGCGGTTGTCGAGCTCGAGCACCTTGAAGGGCTCGTTGACTTCCTGCTGGTGCACCTTGTTCGGGAAGTAGTCCTCGAGGGTGCGACCGTTGATCTTCCACTTGCCGGTGCCCGGAACGATCCGGACGCGGGCGATGGCGTTCTTGCGACGGCCCAGGCCGGCGGCCGGCTGCGGGTCACCGAAGCGGGACGCCAGGGACTCCGAGGTGTACTCACCCTCGACGGGGACCTCGGACTCGAAGGTGGTGACCTCGGCGTAGGTCTCCTCGCCCTCGATGGGGTTCTCAACAGTGGTCTCGGCCACGATTCTCCTCAGATTTCTTTCGTTCTTAGGGGGTGTGGCCGGAACTACTGCGCGACCTGGGTGATCTCGAACGGGACCGGCTGCTGGGCAGCGTGCGGGTGGTTCTCACCCGCGTAGACCTTCAGCTTCGAGAGCATCTGACGGCCGAGGGAGTTCTTGGGGATCATGCCCTTGATGGCCTTCTCGACGGCCTTCTCGGGGTTCTTGTCCAGCAGCTCGTCGTAACGGACGGAGCGGAGACCACCCGGGAACCCGGAGTGGCGGTACGCCATCTTCTGGGTCTTCTTGTTGCCGGACAGGTGCACCTTGTCAGCGTTGATGATGATGACAAAGTCGCCCATGTCCATGTGGGGCGCGTAGACGGGCTTGTGCTTACCCCGGAGGAGGTTCGCAGCCGTCGTCGCCAGACGGCCCAGGACAACGTCCTGCGCGTCGATGATGTGCCACTGGCGAGTGACATCGCCGGGCTTGGGGCTGTACGTACGCACTTCGTAGCCTTCGCTTCTTCAGTGGATGGAGTCCAGACACACCTGAAGCGATCATGCAGCTGGGGCCTGCACTGCCGGGAACACTGCCCGTATGCGAGCCACTGGTAACTGCTCCAGGGAACCTGCGTAAGGGCCCTTCGCGTGAGAACGACGAAGCCAATACGCATAACAAACCGCAACAGTACCCGCGCCGCCCCCGACGGGTCAAAACGCCGCGAGACACCAGGTCAGCGCACCCGGTCCACCCGCCGCTCGTCCCACACCGGCTCGCTCGTCTCCCGCACGACCCCGTCCGAGCCGAAGACCAGATACCGGTCGAAGGTCTTCGCGAACCACCGGTCGTGCGTGACGGCCAGCACCGTGCCCTCGTACGACTCCAGGCCGTCCTGGAGCGCCTCCGCCGACTCCAGGTCCAGGTTGTCCGTCGGCTCGTCGAGCAGCAGCGCCGTCGTGCCGGACAGCTCCAGGAGGAGGATCTGGAAGCGGGCCTGCTGGCCGCCGGAGAGCTTCTCGAAGGGCTGGTCCCCCTGCCCCTCCAGCTCGTACCGCCGCAGGACCGACATCGCCCCGCCCCGGTCCTTCGCGTGCTCCGACCAGAGGATGTCCACGAGGGACCGCCCCTGCAGCTCCGGATGGGCGTGGGTCTGGGCGAAGTGGCCCGGCACGACCCGCGCGCCCAGCTTCCACTCGCCCGTGTGAGCCACGGACGGGTCCCCGGCGAGAAGACGCAGGAAGTGTGACTTGCCCGACCCGTTCGAGCCGAGGACGCCCACCCGCTCCCCGTAGAAGATCTCCAGCGAGAACGGCTTCATCAGACCGGTCAGCTCGAGGTTCTCGCAGGTCACCGCGCGCACACCGGTCCGGCCGCCGCGCAGCCGCATCCGGATGTCCTGCTCGCGCGGCGGCTCCGGCGGCGGACCGGCCTCCTCGAACTTCCTCAGCCGGGTCTGCGCCGCCGCGTACCGCGACGCCATCTCATGGCTGACCGCCGCCGCCTGCCGCAGGTTGATCACCAGCTTCTTCAGCTGCGCGTGCTTCTCCTCCCAGCGCCGCTTCAGCTCCTCGAAGCGGGCGAACCGCTCCCGCCGCGCCTCGTGGAAGGTCTCGAAGCCGCCGCCGTGCACCCAGACGTCCGACCCGGCCGGGCCCGGTTCGACCGCGATGATCTTCTGGGCGGCCCGGGCGAGGAGCTCCCGGTCGTGGGAGATGAAGAGCACGGTCTTACGGCTCTCCCGCAGCCGCTCCTCCAGCCAGCGCTTGCCGGGGACGTCGAGATAGTTGTCGGGCTCGTCGAGCAGCAGCACCTCGTCGGTGCCCCGCAGCAGGGACTCCAGGACCAACCGCTTCTGCTCGCCGCCGCTGAGCGTCCGTACCTCGCGGAACTGCGCCTTCTCGTACGGCACGCCGAGCGCCGCCATGGTGCACATGTCCCAGACGGTCTCGGCCTCGTACCCCTGGACCTCGGCCCAGTCGCTCAGCGCCTGCGCGTACGCCATCTGCGCGGCCTCGTCGTCGACCGTCATGATCAGGTGCTCGGCCGCGTCCACCGCCTCGGCCGCCTCGCGGATACGGGGCTGGGCGACCGAGACGAGCAGGTCACGGACCGTACGGTCGTCCCTCACCGAGCCGACGAACTGCGGCATCACACCGAGCCCGCCGCTCACGGTGACCGAGCCGCCGTGCGGCTGGAGCTCCCCGGAGATCATCCGGAGCAGCGTGGTCTTCCCGGCGCCGTTGGCGCCGACAAGGGCGACCACCGCCCCCTCCCCCACCCGGAAGGAGGCGTCCGCGAGCAGGACCCTCCCGTCGGGAAGGTAGTACTCCAGATGCGCGGCCTCGACATGTCCCATGAGGGGCATTGTCGCCGCCGCAGCCGCTGTCTCCCAACCGGTTTAGGATGCGCGGCATGAGCTTTGGGGGACCGCAGTGGCCACAGGAGCCGCAGCAGCAGGGTCAGCAGCCGTACGGACACCAGCCCTACGGGCAGCAGCCGGCACATCAGCAGCCCAACCCGTTTCCGGGGGCACAGGCGGCCCAGACACCGGACTGGGGCGCCCTCGCCGACGCCTCGGCGGCCGGCCGGCGGCGTAAGCGCTGGCTGCTGATCGGCGGCGGCGCGCTCGCCACCCTCGCGGTCGGCGCGATCGTCGCCACCGCCGTGGTGAGCGGCGACAACGGCACCACCTCGGGCAAGAACGGCACGGTCACCCCCACCGGATCCGGCGCGCCCAGCGACTCCCCCACCCCCGGCCCGACGTTCTCCTCCGTGGCGCCGCCGCCCCCGCCCAACCCCAAGGACTTCATCTCGGACGAGAAGAAGGACAAGGCCCCGCTGAGCGCCGAGGGCCTCTTCCCTGGCAAGAAGCTCACGATGAACGGCCGCGCCTACAGCAAGGGCGCGACCTCGTCGACGACGAACTGCGCGAGCGTCGCACAGGGCGCCCTGGGCTCGGTCCTGAAGAAGAACGGCTGCGACCGCGTGATCCGCGCCACCTATGTGAAGGACGGGGTCGCGATCACCGTCGGCGTGGCCGTGTTCTCCACCGAGGCGGAGGCTCTGAAGGCGAAGAACCAGGCCAGCGGCGGTATCGCCCCACTGGCCGGCTCGGGTGTGAGCGAGTTCTGCCGCGCGACGGTCTGTCTGCGCCGCGCGAACTCGATCGGCCGGTACGCGTACTTCACCCAGGCCGGATTCACCAACGGCAAGAAGGTCACGACGGGAGACAAGGCCGTCTTCCAGGCCAGCGACGACCTGGGCACCTTCGCCTTCAACCAGATCTACGCCCGCGGCCGGTCCCAGGCCTCAGCAGCAGCCGGCGCTCCCGGGGAGTGACCGCTTGTTCCTGGCCTCCCGGTTCCGGGCGGCCAGGAGCTCGTCGGCCGGGTAGCCGACCTCTTCGAGCGTGAGCCCGTGCGGGCGTACGACGTGCACGGCGGAGTCCCGTACGCCCGCGGCGAGGACCTTCGCCGGCCATTCGACCGGGCGGTGTCCGTCGCCGACGAAGAGCAGGGCGCCGACGAGCGAGCGGACCATGTTGTGGCAGAAGGCGTCGGCCTTCACGGTCGCTTCGAGGATGCCGCCTGGCCGCCGCTCCCAGCGCAGCTCCTGGAGCGTACGGATGGTGGTGGCACCCTCGCGCTTCTTGCAGTACGCGGCGAAGTCGTGCTCGCCGACGAGGCGCTCGGCGGCGGCGTTCATGGCGTCCATGTCGAGGGCCCAGTCGTGCCACAGGACGTGCCCGCGCAGGAGCGGGTCGACGCCGCCGGGGTTGTCGGTGACGCGGTAGGCGTAGCGACGCCAGATGGCGGAGAAGCGGGCGTTGAAGCCGCTGGGGGCCTCGGTCAGGCGCCAGACGCGTACATCGTGCGAGAGCCGCCCGGCGAGCCGCCTGAGCAGCTTGTCCTGGTGCTCGGCCCACAGCTCGACGGGCAGATCGACATGGGCGACCTGGCCGCGGGCGTGCACTCCGGCGTCGGTGCGGCCGGCGACGGTCAGCTCGTACGTCTCCTTGGACCGGGTCACGGTCTTCAGGGCGTCCTCGATGTCGCCCTGGACGGTCCGCTGGCCACGGGCCTGCTTGGCCCAGCCGGAGAAGTCCTTGCCGTCGTACGAAAGGTCGAGCCGGATCCGTACGAAACCGGGCTGCACGTCGTCGCTCACGCGGTAAATCCTCTCAAACACACGGGAACGGGCCCGCACCCCGAGGGGTACGGGCCCGCACACGAGATTCGTCGGAACGCTTACGCGTCCTTCGACTCCTCGGCGGCGTCCTCGACCTTGGTCTCCTCGACCTTGGCCTCGTCGGCCTCCTTGACGGCGCGCTTGGCGGCGGCCTCGGCCTCGGCGACGGTCGCCTTCTTGGCGATCTCGCCCTCGACCAGCTCGATCACGGCCATCGGGGCGTTGTCGCCACGACGGTTGCCGATCTTGGTGATGCGGGTGTAGCCACCCGGGCGCTCGGAGTAGCGCGGGGCGATCTCGGTGAAGAGCGTGTGGACGACGCCCTTGTCCGTGATCGTCTGCAGCACCAGGCGACGGTTGTGGATGTCGCCCTTCTTGGCCTTGGTGATCAGGCGCTCGGCGACCGGACGCAGGCGGCGGGCCTTGGCCTCGGTCGTGGTGATGCGGCCGTGCTCGAAGAGGGACTTCGCCAGGTTGGCGAGCAGCAGACGCTCGTGAGCGGCGCTGCCACCGAGGCGGGCACCCTTGGCGGGACGCGGCATGGTGTTTCTCCTTCTGATCTGCACCGGCCGTATGAGGTACCGATGTCAGTGTCCGGGCGGGCGGACTGCCCGCCGGAAACCCGGAGCGCGAGGCCCCGGAAGTCTTGGGTGCGCCCCCGGCGGACCGGACCCGTCAGGGTCCCGTACCGCCGGGGGCGACGGGTACTGCTCAGTACTGCTCGGTCTCCACGAAGCCCGCGTCCGCGTCGTCGTCGGCGCCGAAGGCGTCGGCGGCGGCGGTCGGGTCGAATCCGGGCGGGCTGTCCTTGAGGGCCAGGCCCATGCCGGCCAGCTTCGCCTTGACCTCGTCGATCGACTTCGCACCGAAGTTGCGGATGTCGAGCAGGTCGGCCTCGGAGCGCGCCACGAGCTCACCCACGGAGTGGATGCCCTCACGCTTGAGGCAGTTGTACGAACGAACGGTGAGCTCGAGCTCCTCGATCGGCAGCGCCAGGTCGGCGGCCAGGGCGGCGTCCGTCGGGGACGGGCCCATGTCGATGCCCTCGGCGTCGATGTTGAGCTCGCGCGCCAGACCGAACAGCTCGACCAGGGTCTTACCGGCGGACGCCATGGCGTCACGGGGGCGCATGGCCTGCTTGGTCTCGACGTCGACGATCAGCTTGTCGAAGTCGGTGCGCTGCTCGACACGGGTCGCCTCGACCTTGTACGTGACCTTGAGCACCGGCGAGTAGATGGAGTCGACCGGGATACGGCCGATCTCCTGGCCCACCTGCTTGTTCTGCACGGCGGAGACGTAGCCGCGACCGCGCTCGACGGTCAGCTCCATCTCCAGCTTGCCCTTGCCGTTGAGCGTGGCGAGCACCAGGTCGGGGTTGTGCACCTCGACACCGGCCGGCGGGGCGATGTCAGCAGCGGTGACCAGGCCGGGACCCTGCTTGCGCAGGTACATCACGACCGGCTCGTCGTGCTCCGAGGAGACGACCAGCTGCTTGATGTTCAGGATGAGGTCGGTGACGTCCTCCTTGACGCCCGGCACGGTGGTGAACTCGTGCAGGACACCGTCGATGCGGATGGACGTGACCGCCGCACCCGGGATCGAGGAGAGGAGCGTACGACGGAGGCTGTTGCCGAGCGTGTAGCCGAAGCCCGGCTCCAGGGGCTCGATGACGAACCGCGAGCGGAATTCGTCGACGACCTCTTCGGTCAGCGAGGGACGCTGAGCGATCAGCATGGTGTGAATCCTTCGGTTGTGGACGCCCACTATTTGACGTCCGACAGAGGTACTACCAAGGGTACGGGCGGCACGCCTCCGAAGAGCCGTACCGCCCATCCCTCAAAACAACCGTCACCGGTCGTCGTGCGTCAGACGCGACGACGCTTCGGCGGACGGCAGCCGTTGTGCGGCGTGGGGGTGACGTCCTGGATCGAACCGACCTCGAGGCCCGTGGCCTGGAGGGAGCGGATCGCGGTCTCGCGGCCGGAGCCCGGACCCTTGACGAAGACGTCGACCTTGCGCATGCCGTGCTCCTGCGCGCGGCGAGCGGCCGACTCGGCGGCCATCTGCGCGGCGAACGGGGTCGACTTGCGCGAGCCCTTGAAGCCGACGTGGCCGGCGGAGGCCCAGGAGATCACGTTGCCCGAGGGGTCCGTGATCGAGACGATCGTGTTGTTGAACGTGCTCTTGATGTGCGCGTGGCCGTGAGCGACGTTCTTCTTTTCCTTGCGGCGCACCTTCTTGGCAGCGCCCTGACGACCCTTGGGGGGCATCTATATCTCCTACGGGAGGTGGTCGGTCCTACAGCGAAGACCGTGTGGTCAAGCGTCCGCTGAGGACTACTTCTTGCCCGGCTTCTTCTTGCCGGCGATGGCGCGACGCGGGCCCTTGCGGGTACGGGCGTTCGTGCTGGTGCGCTGACCGTGGACCGGCAGGCCACGACGGTGGCGCAGACCCTGGTAGCAGCCGATCTCGACCTTGCGGCGGATGTCGGCCTGGATCTCGCGGCGGAGGTCACCCTCGGTGCGGAGGTTGGCGTCCACGTACTCGCGGATCTTGACCAGGTCCTCTTCGGCCAGGTCACGAACGCGGGTGTTCGGGTTCACGCCGGTGGAGGCGAGGATCTCCTTGGACCGGGTGCGCCCGATACCGAAGACGTAGGTGAGTGCGATCTCCACGCGCTTTTCGCGCGGGATGTCAACACCGGAAACGCGTGCCATTCAATGGCTCCTGTGTGTTCGGGGGTCTGCCACAGAGCCGCTCCCGGGCCGCCGTATGAGGTACAGCTCGGGTCCCCGGCCCCCACCGGAGGTGCCGCCGACCCTTGCGGGCTGGGCGGGCTCTGCGTATGTACGTATTGCTTGCGTCGCGCGAAGAACTGCGAAATGCAGGTCGGTCGGCGTGCGTCAGCCCTGGCGCTGCTTGTGGCGCAGGTTGTCGCAGATGACCATGACCCGACCGTGACGGCGGATCACCTTGCACTTGTCGCAGATCTTCTTGACGCTCGGCTTGACCTTCATGGGTGTGAGGTTCTCCGGGTCAGTGCCACCACCCGCGCACGGAGGCGGGGTGCGGGCAAGATCTACTTGTAGCGGTAGACGATCCGGCCACGCGTCAGGTCGTACGGAGAGAGCTCCACGACGACCCGGTCGTCCGGGAGGATTCGGATGTAGTGCATCCGCATCTTGCCGGAGATGTGCGCGAGGACCTTGTGACCGTTCTGGAGCTCCACCTTGAACATGGCGTTCGGGAGGGACTCGATCACGGTGCCCTCGATTTCGATGGCACCTTGCTTCTTGGCCACGCTTCGCCTTTCGAATCGGCTACCTTGATCGACTCTCGATCCGCATGCGGACACACGGGTACACGAGAGCCGACGCATCAGTCTACGTCAGGCCCCTGGAAAAGACGAATCCGGGAAGAATGCCCACCTCGGAAGATCCTTACGCAAGGAGCCTCGCCGCAAGTAGGGGCCTGCTACGCCTGAGGATCCGCGCTACGCCAGGGGATCCGGCGCCGCCACGACGCCCAGCTCGGCGAGCTTCGCCTTGCCGCCGTCGGGCGAGGTGAGGACCAGGGGGCCCTCCTCGGTGAGCGCCACCGAGTGCTCCCAGTGCGAGGACCAGGTGCCGTCCGTCGAGACGACCGTCCAGTCGTCCGCCAGGACCTCCGTACGCGGCGTGCCGAGCGAGACCATCGGCTCGATCGCCAGGCAGAAGCCGGGGACCAGCTTCGGGCCCTTGCCGCGCTTGCGGGAGACGTAGTTCAACAGGTGCGGGTCCATGTGCATCTCGGTGCCGATGCCGTGGCCGCCGTAGTCCTCGACGATGCCGTACTTGCCGCCGCCCGGCTTCGGCTGGCGGCGGATGTACGTCTCGATCGCCCGGGAGATGTCCACCAGCCGGTTGCCGTTCTTCATCGCGGCGATGCCGGCCCACATCGACTCCTCGGTCACCCGGGAGAGCTCGATCAGCTCCGGAGCGTGGCCCGAGCCCACGAACGCCGTGTACGCGGCGTCGCCGTGCCAGCCGTCGATGATCGCGCCGGCGTCGATGGAGATGATGTCGCCGTCCTTGAGGACGGTCTTCTCGTCCGGGATGCCGTGGACGACGACCTCGTTCACCGAGGTGCAGATCGTCGCGGGGAATCCGCCGTACCCGAGGAAGTTCGACTTCGCCCCGTGGTCCGCGATCACCTTCCGGGCGACCTCGTCCAGGTCCTTCGTCGTCGCACCCGGCACGGCCGCCTCACGGGTCGCCGCGTGGATGGCGGCGACGACCAGCCCCGCCTCGCGCATCTTCGCGATCTGCTCGGGGGTCTTGATCTGCACCATCGTGGCGGGGGCCTTTCCTTGCGCGTACACGGGACAGGACAACGATACGGCCGCGGCGCCCCTGCGGGGCACCGCGGCCGTATCGACAGCGTCAGTACATCGGGACCGAGGTCAGTCCTTCTTCAGCGCGGCCATCGCGCGCCCGGTGACCTCGTCCACCTTGCCGAGCGCCGAGATCGTCACGACCAGGTTCTGCGCCCGGTAGTAGTCGATGATCGGCTCGGTCTGGGTGTGGTAAACCTCCAGGCGCCGACGGACGGTCTCCTCGGAGTCGTCGTCGCGCTGGTAGAGCTCGCCGCCGCACACGTCACACACGCCCGCGGCCTTCGGCGGGGTGTACGTGACGTGGAAGACGTGCGCGCTGTCGTTGCGGCAGATGCGGCGACCCGCGATCCGCTTCACGACCTCGTCCTCGGGGACCTCCAGGTCCAGGACCGCGTCCAGCTGCATGTCCTCGGCCTTGAGGACAGTGTCCAGAGCCTCGGCCTGGGCCACGTTCCGCGGGAACCCGTCCAGCAGGAAGCCGTTGACGGCGTCCGGCTGCTCCATCCGGTCCTTGGCCATCCCGATGGTCACCTCGTCCGGGACAAGGTCGCCGGCGTCCATGTACGCCTTGGCCTTGAGACCCAGCTCCGTGCCCTGCGAGATGTTGGCGCGGAACAGGTCACCCGTGGAGATGTGCGGAATGTCCAGGTTCTTGGCAAGGAACGCGGCCTGCGTGCCCTTGCCCGCACCGGGCGGTCCGACGAGGACGATTCGCATCAGCGGAGGAACCCTTCGTAATTGCGCTGCTGGAGCTGGCTCTCGATCTGCTTCACGGTCTCCAGCCCCACACCCACGATGATGAGGATGCTCGTCCCGCCGAACGGGAAGTTGGCATTGGCGCCACCGAAGCCTGCCAACGCCATCGTCGGCACAAGAGCGATCAGACCCAGATACAGCGAGCCCGGCCAAGTGATCCGGTTGAGCACGTAGCTCAGGTACTCGGCAGTAGGTCGACCAGCCCGGATACCCGGGATGAAGCCACCATACTTCTTCATGTTGTCGGCAACTTCCTCGGGGTTGAACGAGATCGCCACATAGAAGAAGGCGAAGAACACGATCAGGAGGAAGTACGTCGCGATGTAGTAGGGGTGGTCACCCTTGACGAAGTGGGCTTCGATCCAGGTCTTCCACCCCGCGGTGGAGTTCGAGAACTGCGCGATCAAGGCCGGGATGTAGAGCAGCGACGAGGCGAAGATGACAGGAATCACACCCGCCTGGTTCACCTTGAGCGGGATATAAGTGGACGTTCCGCCGTAGGACCTGCGGCCGATCATGCGCTTCGCGTACTGCACCGGGATACGGCGCTGGGCCTGCTCGACGAAGACGACGAGGGCCACCATCACGAAGCCGATCAGGATGACGGTGCCGAACTCGATCCAGCCCTTGGCGAGCTTGCCGCTCTCCTTGATGGCCCACAGGGCGCCCGGGAAGCCGGCGGCGATCGAGATGAACATCAGGATGGACATGCCGTTGCCGATGCCGCGGTCGGTGATGAGCTCACCGAGCCACATGACGACGGCGGTACCGGCGGTCATCGTGATGACCATGGTGGCGATGGTGAAGATCGACGGGTCCGGAACGACCTGGTTGGCCACCGTGCAGCCGCTGAACAGCGCACCGCTCTTGGCGGTGGCGACGAGACCGGTGCCCTGAAGGATGGCGAGGGCGATCGTCAGATAACGCGTGTACTGCGTGATCTTCGCGGTGCCCGACTGCCCCTCCTTCTTGAGGGCTTCCAGACGCGGAATCACGACGGTCAGCAGCTGCAGGATGATGCTCGCCGTGATGTACGGCATGATGCCGAGCGCGAAGATGGTGATCTGCAGCAGCGCCCCGCCACTGAACATGTTCACCAGGCCGAACAGGGAGTTGTTGCCCTGGCTCGCCTGGTCCACACACTGCTGTACGGCCTTGTAGCTGACACCGGGGACGGGGATGTGTGCCCCGAGCCGGTACAGCACGACGATGCCGAGCGTGAAGAGCAGCTTCTTGCGCAGGTCGGGCGTCTTGAACGCCCGGGCGAACGCGGTGAGCACGGTGCCTCCTGCGACCCCCGCGCCATGCGCGCCAGAGGTGACGGTCTTGAGGTTCGACGAATAGGTACCAGTCAAAAACCGTGCGGGCATACCGCACGGAGCATAGACAGTGCACGCCACCTTACCGGCGGACATGCCCCCCTAGGAACGACCAACCGGGGATGCCCCTTTTGGGAGGCATCCCCGGTCGGATGTTCAGGCCATCGAGTCGTCTCAGACGAGCTCGGTGACGGTGCCGCCGGCGGCGGCGATCTTCTCCTTGGCGGAGCCGGAGACGGCGTCGACCGTCACCTGCAGCGCCACGGAGACCTCGCCGGTGCCGAGCACCTTGACGAGCTGGTTCTTACGAACCGCACCCTTGGCGACCAGATCGGCCACCGTGACCTCGCCACCCTGCGGGTAGAGCGCGGCCAGCTTGTCCAGGTTCACGACCTGGTACTCGGTGCGGAACGGGTTCTTGAAGCCCTTGAGCTTCGGGAGACGCATGTGGAGGGGCATCTGCCCACCCTCGAAGCGCTCCGGAACCTGGTAGCGGGCCTTGGTGCCCTTCGTACCACGACCGGCCGTCTTACCCTTCGACGCCTCACCACGACCCACACGGGTCTTGGCGGTCTTGGCGCCCGGGGCGGGACGGAGGTTGTGGACCTTCAGCGGGTTGTTCTCCGCCATGTCAGTCGACCTCCTCGACCGTCACGAGGTGGCGGACGGTGTGCACCATTCCGCGGAACTCGGGGCGGTCCTCCTTGACGACCACGTCGTTCAGGCGCTTGAGCCCGAGCGAACGCAGGGTGTCGCGGTGGTTCTGCTTGCTGCCGATGTACGACTTCGTCTGCGTGATCTTGAGGCGAGCCATTACGCACCCGCTCCCGCACGCGCACGAAGCAGAGCCGCGGGGGCGACGTCCTCGAGGGGCAGACCACGGCGAGCCGCGATCTCCTCGGGACGCTGCAGGCCCTTCAGGGCCTCCACGGTCGCGTGCACGATGTTGATCGCGTTGTCGGAGCCGAGCGACTTCGACAGGATGTCGTGAACGCCGGCGCACTCGAGCACGGCACGCACCGGGCCACCGGCGATAACACCGGTACCGGGGGAAGCCGGCTTGAGCAGGACGACGCCCGCGGCCTTCTCGCCCTGGATCGGGTGCGGGATGGTGCCCTGGATGCGCGGAACCTTGAAGAAGTTCTTCTTGGCTTCCTCGACACCCTTGGCGATGGCCGCGGGAACTTCCTTGGCCTTGCCGTAACCGACACCTACGGTGCCGTCACCGTCGCCCACCACGACCAGCGCGGTGAAGCTGAAGCGACGACCACCCTTGACAACCTTGGCGACGCGGTTGATCGCGACAACGCGCTCAACGTACGCGGTCTTCTCGGCGGCAGCGCCACCGTCGCGGCCCTTCCGGTCCCGCCGCTCGCCGCCACCGGCACCGCTTCCGCGGCGCTGGGGTCCAGCCATTGGATTACCTCTCTCTGTTACGTCCGTTAGTCCCGGAACCGGGGCTTAGAACTTCAGCCCGGCTTCGCGGGCGGCGTCAGCCAGAGCGGCAATGCGCCCGGCGTACCTGTTGCCACCACGGTCGAACACGACAGTCTCGACACCCGCGGCCTTGGCGCGCTCGGCGACAAGAGCGCCGACCTGCTTGGCCTGCGCCGACTTGTCACCCTCGCCACCACGGATCGACGCGTCCAGGTTCGACGCGGACGCAAGGGTGTGACCCTTGAGGTCGTCGATGACCTGAGCGGTGATACCGCGGTTGGAACGCGTCACGACGAGGCGCGGACGCTCCGCCGTACCCGACACGTTCTTGCGGATGCGGATGTGGCGGCGGGCCTTGGCCGCACGCTTGTAAGCGTCGCCCTTGGCGATCTTCACACCGTATGCCATGGCTTACTTACCAGCCTTTCCGACCTTGCGGCGGATGACCTCGCCGGCGTACTTGACGCCCTTGGCCTTGTACGGGTCGGGCTTCCGCAGCTTGCGGATGTTCGCCGCGACCTCGCCGACCTTCTGCTTGTCGATGCCCTCGACCGAGAACTTGGTCGGCGACTCGACCTTGAAGGAGATGCCCTCGGGCGCCTCCACCAGGATCGGGTGGCTGTAGCCGAGCTGGAACTCCAGGTTGGAGCCCTTCGCGGCAACGCGGTAACCGACACCGCTGATCTCGAGCGCCTTCACGTACCCCTGGGTCACACCGGTGATCATGTTGGCCACCAGCGTGCGGGACAGGCCGTGCAGGGCCTTGTTCTGACGCTCGTCGTTCGGACGGGTGACGTTCAGAACGCCGTCCTCGCCCTTAACGATCTCGATCGGCGCGGCGACGGTGTGGCTCAGGGTGCCCTTGGAACCCTTAACCGTGACCGTGCGGCCCTCGATGGTGACGTCCACGCCGGCGGGAACCGTGATGGGGAGCTTGCCAATACGCGACATTAGCTATTCCTCCGTTCCCGACTACCAGACGTAGGCGAGGACTTCCCCACCCACGCCCTTCTTCTGCGCCTGCTGGCCGGTCAGGAGACCGTGGGACGTGGAGATGATCGCCACGCCCAGGCCGCCGAGAACCTTCGGCAGGTTGGTGGACTTCGCGTAAACCCGGAGGCCCGGCTTCGAGATCCGCTTGATGCCCGCGATGGAGCGCTCACGGTTCGGACCGAACTTGAGCTCGAGAACGAGGTTCTTGCCGACCTCGGCGTCCTCGACCTTCCAGCCCGTGATGAAGCCCTCCTGCTGGAGGATTTCCGCGATGTGAGACTTGATCTTGCTGTGCGGCATCGTCACGGAGTCGTGGTACGCCGAGTTCGCGTTACGCAGACGCGTGAGCATGTCTGCGATCGGATCAGTCATGGTCATGAATTGGCCTTCGGCCTCTCTCGCCGGGGTTTCCTGTATGCGCCATCCCTCTCCCCACACAGGGGCGGGACGGGTGCGGCGCGGGGACCTACGGCGTAGTAAGTCGTACGGGCGGCAGACGCCCAACCCCCCTAGCCTAAGCCATGGAGGGGTGGGCCTCTGCCAACCCTCTGCTTACCGAGAGACTCCGGTTATCCCGTAAGTACGGGGATTACCAGGAGCTCTTGGTCACGCCCGGCAGCTCGCCACGGTGAGCCATCTCACGAAGGCACACGCGGCACAGGCCGAACTTGCGGTACACGGAGTGGGGACGACCACAGCGCTGGCAGCGCGTGTAGCCACGCACGCCGAACTTGGGCTTGCGGGCAGCCTTCGCGATGAGAGCCTTCTTCGCCATCTCGCTTACGCCTCCTTGAACGGGAAGCCGAGGTGACGGAGAAGGGCGCGGCCCTCAGCGTCGTTGGTCGCCGTGGTGACCACGGTGATGTCCATACCCCGGACACGGTCGATCTTGTCCTGGTCGATCTCGTGGAACATGACCTGCTCCGTGAGACCGAAGGTGTAGTTGCCACGCCCGTCGAACTGCTTGGGGGACAGACCACGGAAGTCGCGGATGCGCGGAAGCGCGAGCGACAGGGTGCGGTCGAGGAACTCCCACATGCGGTCGCCACGGAGGGTGACGTGCGCACCGATCGGCTGACCCTCACGCAGCTTGAACTGCGCGATGGACTTGCGGGCCTTGGTGACGGCCGGCTTCTGACCGGTGATCGTGGTGAGGTCGCGGATGGCGCCCTCGATCAGCTTGGAGTCGCGGGCGGCGTCGCCCACACCCATGTTGACCACGACCTTGACGAGGCCGGGGATCTGCATGACGTTCTCGTAGGAGAACTCCTCACGCAGCTTGCCCGCGATCTCCTCGCGGTACTTCGTCTTGAGACGCGGAGTGGTGGTGGTAGCCATCAGATGTCCTCACCCGTCCGCTTGGCAACGCGGATCTTGTTGCCCTCGTCGTCGAAGCGGTAACCGACGCGCGTGACGACCTTCTTGCCGTCCTTCTCAACGACCAGCTGGACGTTGGAGACGTGGACCGGCGCCTCGGTCGTGACGATGCCACCGGCCTGCGAGGGGCCGGCCTTGGTGTGCTTCTTGACCCGGTTGACACCCTCGACCAGGACGCGGTTCTCGCGGGGGAAGGCCGTGATGACCTTGCCCTGCTTGCCCTTGTCCTTACCGGTGATGACCTGGACCAGGTCGCCCTTCTTGATCTTCATGCTTACAGCACCTCCGGCGCGAGCGAGATGATCTTCATGAACTTCTTCTCGCGCAGCTCACGGCCCACCGGGCCGAAGATACGGGTGCCGCGAGGGTCGCCGTCGTTCTTGAGAATGACAGCGGCGTTCTCGTCGAAGCGGATGTACGAGCCGTCCTGGCGGCGGCGCTCCTTGACGGTGCGAACGATGACCGCCTTGACGACGTCACCCTTCTTCACGTTGCCACCGGGGATCGCGTCCTTGACGGTGGCGACGATGACGTCACCGATGCCCGCGTAGCGGCGACCGGAACCACCGAGAACACGGATGCAAAGGATCTCCTTGGCACCAGTGTTGTCGGCGACACGCAGTCGCGACTCCTGCTGGATCACGTCTATCTCCTGATTGTCTGCCGGTTCCCGGCGGGGGCCCGTCCCTTACGGAACGGAGCCCCCACCGAGCCTGGCGGAACTGACCTGAGGGAAACCCCTCAGGTGATTACTTGGCCTTCTCGAGGATCTCGACGACGCGCCAGTGCTTCGTCGACGACAGCTTCCGGGTCTCCATCAGGAGGACGCGGTCGCCGATGCCGGCAGCGTTCTGCTCGTCGTGAGCCTTGAGCTTGTTCGTACGGCGAATGACCTTGCCGTACAGCGCGTGCTTGACGCGGTCCTCGACGGCGACGACGACGGTCTTGTCCATCTTGTCGCTGACGACCAGGCCCTCACGGACCTTGCGGGCGTTGCGCTCGGTCTTCTCAGTCACGTTGCTCTCGCTCATCAGGCGCTCTCCACCGTCTCGATGCCCAGCTCGCGCTCACGCATCAGGGTGTAGATCCGCGCGATGTCCTTGCGGACGGACTTGAGCCGTCCGTGGTTCTCGAGCTGGCCCGTCGCCGCCTGGAAGCGGAGGTTGAACAGCTCTTCCTTGGCCTCGCGGAGCTTGGCGACAAGCTCCTCGTTGCCCAGCTCGCGCAGCTCGGACGCCTTGGTACCGGCGGTCATCACAGCTCACCTGCTTCGCGCTTGACGATCTTGCACTTCATCGGCAGCTTGTGGGCCGCACGGGTCAGGGCCTCGCGCGCGATCTTCTCGTTCGGGTAGGACAGCTCGAACATCACCCGACCGGGCTTGACGTTCGCGATCCACCACTCCGGCGAACCCTTACCGGAACCCATGCGGGTCTCGGCAGGCTTCTTGGTCAGCGGGCGGTCCGGGTAGATGTTGATCCAGACCTTGCCGCCACGCTTGATGTGGCGGGTCATCGCGATACGAGCCGCCTCGATCTGGCGGTTGGTCACGTACGCCGGAGTGAGGGCCTGAATGCCGTACTCGCCGAACGCAACCTGCGTACCACCCTTGGACATACCGCTGCGCTTCGGGTGGTGCTGCTTGCGGTGCTTGACCCTACGGGGGATCAGCATTTCGGTCAGGCCTCCGTTCCGGTGCTCTCAGCCGGAGCAGCGGCGGCGGGAGCGTCGGCCTTGGGGGCCTCGGCTGCCGGCGCGGACTGCTGCGGCTTGCGACCGCGACCGCCACGCTCGCCACCACGGCCACCACGGCCGGCGGGGCGCTCAGCGCCACCGCGGGCCGGACGGTTGCCGGCGCGGGCAGCGGCGTTCTCGGCGCGGACCTCGGCGATGTTCTTGACGTCGCCCTTGTAGATCCAGACCTTCACGCCGATGCGGCCGAAGGTCGTCTTGGCCTCGAAGAAGCCGTAGTCGACGTTCGCGCGGAGCGTGTGCAGGGGCACGCGGCCCTCGCGGTAGAACTCCGAGCGGGACATCTCGGCGCCGCCGAGGCGACCGCCGCACTGGATCTTGATGCCCTTGGCGCCGGCCTTCATCGTGCCCTGCATGCTCTTACGCATGGCGCGACGGAAGGAGACGCGGGAGGAGAGCTGCTCGGCAACGGCCTGAGCAACCAGCTGAGCGTCCATCTCGGGGTTCTTGACCTCGAGGATGTTCAGCTGGACCTGCTTGCCCGTGAGCTTCTCGAGGTCGCCGCGGATGCGGTCGGCCTCGGCGCCACGGCGGCCGATGACGATGCCGGGACGAGCGGTGTGGATGTCCACCCGCACGCGGTCACGGGTGCGCTCGATCTCAACCTTCGAGATGCCGGCGCGCTCCATGCCGGACGTCATCATCCGACGGATGGCGACGTCTTCCTTGACGTAGTCCTTGTACAGCTTGTCGGCGTACCAGCGGGACTTGAAGTCCGTGGTGATGCCGAGCCGGAACCCATGCGGGTTAACCTTCTGGCCCATTACCGGGTTCCTTCCTTGCTGCTGACGACCACGGTGATGTGGCTGGTCCGCTTACGGATCCGGTAGGCACGGCCCTGAGCACGCGGACGGAACCGCTTCAGGGTCGGGCCCTCATCCACGAACGCCTCGCTGATGTACAGCGAAGAGGCGTCACTGTGGTCGTAGTTGTGCGCGGCGTTGGCGATGGCGCTGTCAAGCACCTTGCCGACCGGCACGCTCGCGGCCTGCGGGGCGAAACGCAGGACCGCCTGAGCCTCCGTGGCATCCATGCCACGGATAAGGTCCACCACACGGCGGGCCTTCATGGGCGTAACGCGGATGTACCGCGCCTGGGCCCTGGCTTCCATGGTTGTCCTTCCAGTGTCTGTCATGGTCATTCCACCCCGCTACTAGCGGCGCTTCGACTTCCGGTCGTCCTTCACGTGACCCCGGAAGGTGCGCGTCGGCGAGAACTCGCCGAGCTTGTGGCCGACCATCGACTCGGTGACAAACACCGGAATGTGGGTCTTGCCGTTGTGCACCGCGATCGTGTGGCCGAGCATGGCCGGGATGATCATCGAGCGACGGGACCAGGTCTTGATGACGTTCTTGGTACCGGCTTCGTTCTGAGCGTCCACCTTCTTCACGAGGTGGCCGTCAACGAAGGGTCCCTTCTTGAGACTGCGCGGCATCTAAACCCGCTCCTAGCGCTTCTTGTTCGTCTTGCGGCGGCGGACGATGTACTTGTTCGAAGCCTTCTTCGGCGAACGAGTACGACCCTCCTTCTGACCCCACGGGGAGACCGGGTGGCGACCACCGGAGGTCTTGCCCTCACCACCACCGTGCGGGTGGTCGACCGGGTTCATCGCCACACCGCGAACGGTCGGGCGAACGCCCAGCCAGCGCTTGCGGCCGGCCTTGCCCCAGTTGATGTTCGACTGCTCGGCGTTGCCGACCTCACCAATGGTGGCGCGGCAGCGGGCGTCGACGAGACGGATCTCACCGGACGGCATACGAAGGTGGGCCATCGTGCCCTCCTTCGCCAGCAGCTGCACGGAGGCACCCGCGGAACGGGCGAACTTGGCGCCACCGCCGGGACGGAGCTCGATCGCGTGGATCGTGGTACCGACCGGGATGTTGCGGAGGGCCAGGTTGTTGCCGGGCTTGATGTCGGCCGTGGGGCCGTTCTCAACCCGGTCGCCCTGCGAGAGACCACGCGGGGCGATGATGTAGCGCTTCTCGCCGTCCGCGTAGTGGAGCAGCGCGATGCGAGCGGTGCGGTTGGGGTCGTACTCGATGTGAGCGACCTTGGCCGGCACGCCGTCCTTGTCGTGACGACGGAAGTCGATCACGCGGTAGGCGCGCTTGTGGCCACCGCCCTGGTGACGGACGGTCACACGACCGGTGTTGTTACGGCCACCCTTGCTGTGCAGCGGGCGGACCAGCGACTTCTCCGGCGTGGACCGCGTGATCTCGACGAAGTCGGCTACGGAGGAGCCACGGCGGCCCGGCGTAGTCGGCTTGTACTTGCGGATTCCCATTTCTCAGTCCTCGTCCGATTCCGGACGACTCGACCGCCGTCAGGCGGTCGGGCCGCCGAAGATGTCGATACGGTTGCCCTCGGCAAGGGTCACGATGGCGCGCTTGGTGTTGGCGCGCTTGCCGAAACCGGTGCGGGTGCGCTTGCGCTTGCCCTGCCGGTTGATCGTGTTGACCCCGGTGACCTTGACCGAGAAGACCGCCTCGACGGCCTGCTTGATCTGAGTCTTGTTGGCGCCGGGCGCAACGATGAACGTGTACTTGTTCTCGTCGAGCAGCGCGTAGCTCTTCTCGGAAACAACCGGCTTGACGAGGATGTCACGCGGGTCCGTGAAGGTCTTGCTGGTGATCGTGGCCTCGGACATCAGGCCTCGCTCCCTTCGTTGTCAGCGGCCTTGGGGCCAGACACGAAGGACTCGAGGGCGGCCTGGGTGAAGACCACGTCGTCGGATCGCATCACGTCGTACGTGTTCAGCTGGCCCGGCTCCAGGATGTGCACCTGGGGCAGGTTGCGGGCGGACAGCCACGCGGCCTCGTCGGAGCGCTCGGCGACCAGGAGCAGGTTCTTGCGCTCCGAGATCTTGCCGAACAGCGTCTTGGCGGCCTTGGTGGAGATGTCACCCTCGACCACGCCGGAGACGACGTGGATGCGGGAGTGGTTCGCCCGGTCGGAGAGGGCACCGCGGAGGGCGGCGGCCTTCATCTTCTTGGGGGTCCGCTGCGAGTAGTCACGCGGCACGGGACCGTGCACGACGCCACCACCGGCGAACTGCGGGGCGCGGGTCGAACCCTGGCGGGCGCGGCCGGTGCCCTTCTGGCGGTACGGCTTCTTGCCACCACCGCGGACCTCGCCACGCGTCTTGGTCTTGTGGGTGCCCTGGCGGGCAGCCGCAAGCTGCGCGACGACGACCTGGTGGATCAGCGGGATGCTGATCTTGGCCTCGAAGATCTCGGCCGGGAGCTCGACGGTCCCGGTCTTGTCGCCGGAGGGCGACAGAATGTCAATGGTGCTCATATCCTCAGGCCCCCTTGGCCGCGGTGCGGACCAGGACGAGGCCGCCGTTCGGACCAGGAACCGCACCCTTGATCAGGAGCAGGCCCTTCTCCGCGTCAACGGCGTGAACGGTCAGGTTCTGGGTGGTCACGCGCTCGTTGCCCATGCGGCCGGCCATGCGCATGCCCTTGAAGACACGGCCCGGGGTGGCGCAGCCACCGATCGAACCGGGCTTGCGGTGCACGCGGTGGGCACCGTGGGAGGCCTTGCCACCACGGAAGTTGTGGCGCTTCATGACACCGGCGAAGCCCTTGCCCTTGCTCTTACCGGTGACGTCGACCTTCACGCCGGCCTCGAAGACCTCGGCGGTGATCTCCTGGCCGAGCGTGTACTCGGAGGCGTCAGCGGTGCGGAGCTCCACCAGGTGGCGGCGCGGGGTGACGTCGGCCTTGGCGAAGTGACCCTTGAGGGGCTTGTTCACCTTGCGCGGGTCGATCTCGCCGAAGGCGATCTGGACCGACTCGTAGCCGTCGGTGTCGTTCGTACGCACCTGGGTGACGACATTCGGACCGGCCTTGACGACGGTCACCGGGACGACCCGGTTGTTCTCGTCCCAGACCTGCGTCATGCCGAGCTTCTCGCCCAGGATGCCCTTGATGTTCTTAGCCATCTCGCGCGTCACCTCAGAGCTTGATCTCGATGTCGACGCCCGCCGGCAGGTCGAGGCGCATGAGCGAGTCAACCGTCTTCGGCGTGGGGTCGAGGATGTCGATGAGGCGCTTGTGCGTGCGCATCTCGAAGTGCTCGCGCGAGTCCTTGTACTTGTGCGGCGACTTGATGACGCAGTACACGTTCTTCTCAGTGGGCAGCGGCACCGGGCCCGCGACCGACGCACCAGTGCGGGTCACCGTCTCGACGATCTTCTTCGCCGAGGAGTCGATGACCTCGTGGTCGTAGGCCTTGAGCCGGATGCGGATCTTCTGTCCCGCCATGGCTACTCAGTAGTCCTTTGTCTTGGTTAACGCTCTGGACTCGGGGGTTCTCGTGACTCTGTCTCCGACCCACGCGGTCGGGCGTGTCGCACTCCCTCTACGCAGAAATCCCTAAGGATCTCCCAACCAAGGGGGTGCGGTCCCAGAACCGCGAGCCGGGGGCAGAACACCCACCGAGTGCCTGGTCGGCACCCCGCTGACGCTTCCCGGAAGATTCCCGTACGTCCGCTCCTGAAAAGGAGCGACGAGTACTGTGGGACTCGCTTCCGGTCCCCCCGACGGGAGGCGCGCAGCATCGGCACTCAACCGAGCAACCCCGACAGTCTGCCATACGCGGGCATCCGACCGCCAATCGGGGCGGAAGACTGTACCCCACGTCACGTGCGGCTACGCGCGGGGCGCGAGGTGGGGTTCGGCCGGACTGGTCAGACCCGGGAAGAAGGGCGCGGCGACGGTGGGTGGGCCCTCGTCCACAGGCGGCCGCTGCCACGCCGTCGCACCCGCCAGCCACGCGGCGAAGCCGCCGAGGACGAGCGCGGCGGCGCCCCCGACGAGTGCGGCCCGGCGTCGGCGCGCCGCACGATCCCGTCGCAGGGCGTCCTCCCGGGCCGGATCTTCGCGCTCCGCGCGCAGGCGGGCGACGAATTCCGTGGGTTCGATCGACATGCTGCTCCCCCCTTGGTCTTCCTGGATCCGGTCAGGTGCGCGTGACAGTGCCGCATGCCTTCGGCAGGTCGGCGAGGTCCTTGCTGCGGTCGTACGGATCGATCTCCGGCCCTCCCGGGAGCGGCGCCGCGTTGATCAGGTCCTCGCTGAACTGCGGATGCAGGAACCCGTCCCCGTCCCTGGCGCAGTCGCTGTTCCCGGCGGACTCGTCCATCCGCAGCACGTACAGCAGGCCTCGCGTCGTCATGATCTTGGCCGGGTCGTAGAGGGCGAACGCCATCTGACGGCGGACGACGGTACGGGCCACCTCGTCGAAGCCGGGCCGGGTCTTCACCAGCGGATAGACGAAGGTGTAGTCGACGTGGACCTGAACCTCGCCGCTCCGCTCGCCTGCCTCGAAGGTCATCCGCCCACGGGCCTTGACCACGTCACCGGCGAGCCGCACCTCGGCCGGGTCGAATCGGCTGAACAGCCCCAGCGGATCGTTGTTCTCGTCCGGCTCGTCGAGCGAACGGTGGATGTACGCGCGGACGTCCTTCTGCAGGGGATCGAGCAGCTTGATCGCGCCGGTCGGCCGCTCCCCGCGCAAGGTGGCCTTGTCCAGGTTCGCGGCTACGAGGAACCGCTTGACCGAGTCGAGCGCGTGGGCGACCTCCTCCGAGGACATCCCCCCGACGGCCTTGGCCCGCGGTACCTCGATGCCCGCGGCTCCGTTCGCCCACCCGAGAGCCGGCGATCCCTTGAACGGCTCCTTCAGCGTGGGGTGGTCCGGGAACACCTCCGAGGACGGGGGCGCGGTGGGACGTGCGGTCTCCGCGGCCAGGGGGGCGGTCTCCCCCGGACCGCCGAACCCCTCGGGCAACCGGTCGGTGATCAGGTCCGGGCGCAGGGCGAGCAGCAGGAGACCGGCGGCCAAGGTGATCCCGACAACGCCTTTGACCTGGCGCCGGGCCCTACCCCGACCGTTCATCTCCCGCCAGGCGGGCCCGGTCCGCCAGCCCTCCGGCTCGTGCCGCACCGGCCGCCGCCGGAACCCTCGACGGCGGGGCTCCGGTACGGAGCCGGAACCGACCCCGTCCTTCCGCGCCGCCTCGACGAACGCAGCCCATTCCTCATCGGAGACCGACGGGTCCCTGTCGCTCATGTTCCCCACCCCTGATCGCACGTGCGGTCCGGAGGGTGTCACGGGGCGTGGCAGCGGGTTCGGGCAGGTCGGGCTTGTTGATCATTCCGTGATCGACGGAGGCTCAGCCCTCGCCTCGGGGCCCAGGCAACGCAAGCCGGTCTGGGCGGAGATCGGGCTCACGAGCCGCGAGCACCTGGCGAAGTGACGGGTCTCCGACGCCCTCGGTGCGACCGTGCCCCGCGAACTTCTGGTTTCGGCCGCCCTCGCTCCGAGTGTGGCGGGCTCCACCAGCGCCTCAAGGGCGCTCCTCCGTCGCGTCGGCTTCGCCGATTCCGCTCCGCTCCACCCCTTGACCCGCCGCCTCCACCCGCCTTTTCACACTCGGAGGGCGGCCGGGGGGCGTGGCCACGCGGGCGCGGAGTTCGCGGCCGGGCGGGGATCGGCGCGTGCGGCCTCGTGGGTGGGACTGCGCAGCCGTGGAATGGGGCGGCGCGGCAGCGGCTCAGCGTGTTGCCGCAGGTGGGAAGCCGGGCCTCATGCACCGCTGGTCACTGCCCGGTGGGTGGTGCGCCCCGGGCGAACGAGGTCCGCCCGGCTCGGCGACTGCGGCCCGGATCGCCGGGCCGGGCCCCATCACCGGGGGGCCTACCGCCTCTCCGCATGACCGTAAGTCCGCCCTACTCTCGGTATCTCACCGACCGAAAGCCATATAGGCGGTCAAATACCCCACCGGGGTGCGGTAATGGCGGAGTTAGGGTCACCGCCCGCCAACCGAGTGGGCATCGCTTGCCCGGATATCCCGACCCGCCCAAGCACACCACCACCGGACGGCGACCGGCGGGGCATGAGGCCCGGACGCCCACGGCGGTCGGACGCTGAGCCGGTGCCGTCACCGCCCCATTCCACGGCTGCGCAATCCCGCCCGCGCGCCCGCAGGCGCCGATCTCAGCCCAGCCAAAAGGGAGTTGCCGCGCGGCCACGCCCCCCGGCCGCCCTCCGAGTGTGAAAAGGCGTCCGGAGCCGGGCGGTCAAGGGTGGGCGAAGCCCATCGCGCAGCGACGCGACGAAGGAGCGCCCTTGAGGGGCCG
The DNA here is from genome assembly GCF_040645695.1 of Streptomyces sp. NPDC046712. Taxonomy (NCBI): domain Bacteria; kingdom Bacillati; phylum Actinomycetota; class Actinomycetes; order Kitasatosporales; family Streptomycetaceae; genus Streptomyces; species Streptomyces sp. NPDC046712. The sequence goes on from NZ_JBEYYW010000020.1 coordinate 137,349, forward strand.
GCGGAGGGCGCCACACTCGGAGCGAGGGCGGCCGAACCAGAAGCCCGCATGAGCCAGAACCCCGACCGCCCCCCACCGAGCGGGACCGCGTCGCGGGCGGCCGCGACGCGGTGACCCACGACGCATAAAGACCAAAGAAACAGGAGCAGAAATACCCCTCCCAACCCCTCCAGCCTCCCCGCCGCTCACCCGTCACTCACAAGGGTGATCTGTGCCAACTGGGCTGGATTTGGGGTCGGTTGCCTGGCATATGCTCACGCCACACAACCCCAGACAGACGTCGGCCCCCGGCCGGGACTAGCACTCCCGATCGAGGGCCTGACCAACGAGGAAGCAAGACCTTCCCGATGGATAACCAGCACTCTAGCGCGCCCTCGCGCGCCTCCGGGCTCATTCACGTCAACGTCCGCCACACGACCCGCTACACGGTCGTCGGCAACCACCTCGCCCAGCACCGCAAGCTCTCGCTGCTTGCCATCGGGCTCGCCGTCCACCTCCAGTCACTGCCCGCCGGAGCGCTCGTCGGAATCAAGGCCCTGGCGGCCAGGTTCCCGGAGAGCGAGCTGCGGATCGCGGGCGCCATGCGGGAGCTGGAGACCCACGGCTACCTGAAGCGCTTCAACGAGCGACTGCCCAACGGACGGCTGGCCCCGCGCGCGATCTCGTACAACCGCCCAGGGGCTGAATCCGGCTCCACGCCCGCGACGCCGACGTCGGCTCCGCGCCCGGACGACGACTCGCCCCCACCGCCGGAAACGCCGGTGCGGGAGACACCTCCAGAGCCCCCGGACGCCCCGCCGCCCCCGGTCCCGCCACAGCGCCCGACACCCGCACCCCGCCCCGTAACCCCGGCTGCGCCCTCGCCACTGGCGCAAGCGCACCAACCCGCCGCTGAGCTGCTCGCCCGCCTCCGCCTCCACGAGCCCCGGCTCCTCCTCGCCGAACGCGACATCCACCGCCTCGCCCCCGCCGTCACCACCTGGTTCGAACGCGGCGCCCATCCCGACTCCGTACGCCGGACCCTCGCCGCGAGCCTCCCCGATGACCTGACACACCCGGCTGGACTCCTCTCCCACCGCCTCACCGCCCTGCTGCCACCCCCGCTGCCTGACGAGCCACGGGCCCCTGACCCCCTCCAGAACTGCGATGCCTGCGACCGCGCCTTCAGGTCTCCTGAACCCGGCCGCTGCCGCGACTGCCGGCCCGCCTTCGAAGCGTGTGCCGTCTGATCGGCAGCCCCCGAAACAACGCTCCGTTTGCGTCAACTGGCCGGTATTCGCACTTGGTTGGTCGAACAAGGCCACGCTCTGCCATCATCTGGCCCTACGCCGGATCAAGGTCTGGGCGGTGCGGTGCACCGGCCCGGCGCACCCTCGGAGAGATCAATGGATGTAGCGCTTGCCCAGGCGGTGGTCACCGCACTCACCCAAGGCGCACTGGGTGCCGCCGGAGCCGGGGCCCTGGACAGCCTGCTCGGCATGATCCGGCACCGGTTCCGGCGCGATGACGCGGCGCTGACCGCGCTCGACTCGGCCGAGACCGAGACCGAGCCCTTGGTCCAAGCCCTGTCCCGCTACATCGAGAGCGATCCGGCCTTCGCCGAGGACCTGCGCGACTGGCTCAAGGAGTACGAGCGCGGCGGTTCGGACTCCGCGCCGACCAACCAGCTCCGGAACAGCAACCAGATCAACGGCACCGTGCACGGGAACGTGATCCAGGGCCAGAACATCCGAGGGAGCTTCTTCCGCGGGCTGCGCGGCGGAAGGTGACCGATCAATCCGTGGGTGCACAGCCTTCTTCCGAACAGACCGGCAACGAGATCTCGGGCGGATCGCACGTCGGAGGCAATGCCTATCAGGCCAAGAACATCCACTTCGGCGGGCGCTCGATCGGACTCACGGTCGTGGCGCTCGCCCTCGTGGCGGCCCTGGTCGCCCTCGCCCTCGTCCTGACCAACAAGGACGATGGAGGGCCTGATCAGCTCGCGGGAGCGCCGGCACAGAGCACGGCGGGGCAGACTCCGACCCCTTCCCCCTCGGCGAGCACGCCCACGCCCCCCCTTACCCCCACGCCGACGGCGACTCTGTCCCCCTCCAGCACGCCGAAGGCGGTGGAACAGGGCGGCCCGGGTGCCGCCCCTAAGGCCACCAGCACGGTCAAGCCCGCGACGGGTAGTCGTCCGTTCTCGGGAGCCCACATCTACTGCGGAGGCTGGAGGTCTTCCTCGCAATCGGAGAATCTCAAGGTCGCCTCCTGCGTGCAGGTCAAGATGGCCGATTCCAGCGCGACCTTCGGCGTCATGGTGAAGAACGTCGGCAAGAGTCAGGTCGTCGTCAGCACGCTCGTCAAGTTCGCGGACAACGGCACGACGGCAGACTGCCCTCAGGGGCAGTACGCGCCGAAGGGCATCCGGATCAACCCGGGTGGCACCTGGCACAGTGACCTGGCGGGATGCGCCGTAAGCGACCTGAAGGCCCAGTTCCAAGCCGTCGGATATGCGATCGAGGACTCCGGCGGAACGGAGAACGTCCAGCTCGGTGGGGCCAAGTATTCGATCACCCTCTCCCTGGCGGGCGGGAAGCTGCAGTGCCGTGTCAACGACACGTGGGGTACGTGCCCCACGGACACGTACCCGCCGAAGGGCTGACCGCCCGGCCCGACGGACTGCATTCAATCCTCTTCCCGGAGGCGCCGTGACTGAGGCGGCGCCGTTCCGGGCAGTCGCAGGGCGTGCACACGAGTGACGAGATCTACCACCGGGTGCTGTGGGACCCCCGCCTCGATCCGGAGCGGTTCGTGATGGGGATCGCGGAGCGCGGAGCCGGGCCGAAGCGGGTGGCGTTGGCCGACTTCGTGCCGGGTGGGGAGATCCCCTGGCACCGGGTGGTGTTCTTCGAGGCCGACGGCGAGGTCGTGTGGGACCGGGCGACGGGCGTGGACCGGCTCGGGGAGACGGTGGCCACGGAGGAAGAGACCGTCCCGGCCGGGGAGATCCTGGCCGTGGCGCCGACGAACCGTACGGCCGTGGCCTGGATCCCGCCGCGGCGGCTGTGGCCGCCGATCCAGCACATCCGCCGCGTGCACGACCGGCAGATCCACCGCTGGCCCCCGCACGTCAACGTCCTCTTCGGCTTCGTACCGGAGTCCGACTTCGAGCGGGCCGCCCCGCTGGTGGCCGCGGCGGCGCGGCGGGCGCCGCCGTTCAGGGCCCGGCTCGAAGGCGTCCACTGGTTCGGCCACCGCGAGGACGCCACGGTCTGGCTCGACCCCTGCGCGGCCGGCGAGGCGCCGTGGGCCCGGCTGCGGGAGGCCCTGGAGGTGCGCTTCCCGCTCTGCGGAGGCCATGCCAAGGGCTTCACCCCGCATCTCTCCCTCGGCCGCAGCCGGGACCCGCACCTGCTCGCCACGACCTCCGAAGCCCTGCTCGGCAGCGCGACGGCCCGCATCGCCGAGCTGGTGCTGCTGTCCCGCCGCGAGGACGGCCCGATGCGGATACGGGCGACGGTGGCGCTCGGTACGGGCGAGGTGTGGTGGGCCGACGAGGACGAGGGGCGTCCCTGAGCCGGCCCAGGACGGTTCAGTTGCGCGTGCTCGTCCCGCACTCCTGCGGCAGCTCGTCGAGGTCCTTGCTGCGGTCGTACGGGTCCGTGGCCGGGCCCGAGGCCCCGGTGTCGGGCAGCGCCATCAGGTCCTCGTCGAACATCGGGTGGTAGAAGCCGTCCACGGGGTGGTCGCAGTCGTCGTTGCCGACGTTCGCACTCCACTCGCTCACCGACAGCTTGCCCTTGGTCACGACGTACTCGTCCGGGTCGGGCAGGGAGAACGTGATCTGGCGGCGTACGACCGTCCGCGTCACCGCTTCGGCGCCCGGCCGCACCTTCACGACGGGATAGACGAAGGTGTAGTCGGTACGGATGAGCACGTGGTCGGCCCACTCACCCTTGCCGTTCTCCAGGGTCATCCGCCCCCGGGTCTTCACCACGGAGCCCACGAGTCGTACCTCGGCCGGGCTGAACCGGCTGAACAGCAGTGTGGGGTCGTCCACCTCGGTGGGCTTGACCAGGCCCTTCTCCATGGAGGAGCGGACGTCGGGCTGCTTCGGATCGAGCAGGGCCAGCGCCGCGACGGGCTTGTCGCCCTTGATCACGGCCGGGTCGAGGTTGGCCGCGACGAGGAAGTTCTTCGTCGTGCTCAGCGCGGCGGCGACCTGGTCCTTCGACATCCAGCCCACCGCCTTGGCCTGCGGGAGTTCGATCCCCTTCACCCCGTCGGCCCAGACCAGGGCCGGCGAGCCCTTGAAGGGCTCGCGCAGCGTCGGCCGGTCCGGGAACGCCTCCTCGGACGGCGCGGCGGACGGCCGCGCGGTCTCCGCGGCGAGCGGCTTGACGTCCCCGGCCTCGCGCCACGGCATCAGCTCCGGCCTCACCACGAGGACCGCGAGGCCGACGGCGACCACGATTCCGAACGCCCCGGAAACGGCCCGCGCCGCCGGACTCTGCCCGTTGTTGTCCCAACCCATGTGCCCCACCCCTGATTCATCGGGGCCATGACAGCTCATCGGCCCCGCGCACTGTGCGCAGCGGAGCGTCTCACAGCCCTCGGCACCACCTCGCAACCCCCGCCCGAAGTACGCGCTGCCGCGCAACCCCGGGCGTCCCCGAGCCGTCTAGCCAGGAGCGGATCTCGGCCCCGACCAGGCCGTCCGCAGCTTCGGGGGACTCATTCGGACCGGTAGGCAAGCACGGGGGAAGCAGCAGTGGACCACATACGTGAGCCCAGGACGGGTGTGCCGCGTCGCCGTAGTGTTCTCGCGTCGGCCGCCGCCCTCGGGGCCGCCGCGCTCGCCGGGTGTTCCGTGCCCGCTCCACGGCGGACCGGGCCCACCGTGGACCCCGCGCCGGGGACGCCGATCGCCAGTACGCGGCGCGCGCAGCTGATGCAGTTCGCCGCGCACCCGGACGACGACCTGTACTTCATGAACCCGGACACCCAGCGGATGCTCGACGCCGGAGTCCCGCTCGTCTCCGTCTACGTCACCGCCGGCGAGCACACGGGCCGCAACCGCATCGCCGGGATGCCGGAGGTGCCGCCCGACCGGGCCGCCTACTCCTCCGCCCGCCACCAGGGGCTGCGCCAGGCGTACGCGACGCTCCTCGGGCTCGACACGTTCGCCCCCTGGCAGAAGAGCGTGGCCACCCTCCACGGCGGGCGGCGGGCCGAGATCAACACGCTCGTGCACGGCGGCCGCCGGGTCGAGCTGATCTTCCTCAATCTGCCCATGCACACCTCCCGGCGCTACATGGCCCTGCCCGCGCTGTGGCACGACCGCGCCCTCGAACTGCGCACGCACCTCTCCGCCGACTCCCCCCTCGACCGCTCGGACACCTACGACCACGACCAGCTGATCGACGTCCTCGTGGGCCTCCTCGACCGCTACCGGCCGACCGTCGTCCAGACCCTCGACCCGGACCCCGACATCCAGCTCGGCGACGAGGCGACCCGCAAGCGCGACAGCGAGCAGCCCGGCTACTCCGACCACGGCGACCACACGGCCGTCGCCTGTTTCTCCTGGGCGGCGCTGATCCGCTGGGTCGCCGAGGCCCAGAAGGGATCGGGGGCGATACCTGCGTTCGTCGCGACCGCCTTCCGCGGCTACTACAACCGCCACTGGCCCAAGAACCTCCCGCCGCAGGTCCTCAAGGAGAAGGCCGGGCATCTCGTCCCGTACGGCGGCGATCCGTCCTGGCAGTGCGGCAATCCCTCGGGCTGCGGCGACTACGGCGTCGGCGGGGACCGTCCCCTGACCAACTGGAAGGGCTGGGTACGGGCCACCCACCATCGCTGGCCGGGCGCCGGCCCGGCCGTCGTCGCGCGGCCCGACGGACGGCTCGACTCCTACGGGGTGCTCGGGCTGCGCGCGGTGCGCTGGCGGGAGACGGAGAAGGGTTCCGGCCTGTGGGGCGAGCCGGAGGACCTCGGGGGCGGGCCGCTCGCGCCCGCGCTCGGCTCGGCCGTGCTTCCCGACGGCCGGGTTCTGCTCTTCGGGGTGCGGTTCGCCGCGCTCGGCGGCCACGGCGGCCCGAACAAGCGGGAGGTCGTCCTCCTGGAGCAGCGCTCCCCCGGCGGCCCGTTCCTGGCGTGGCGGGGCCTCGGCAATCCTGAGCGGGGCGACGACCGGGGTCGCAGGATCGGTGTGCCGGTGGCTGTGACCAGCCCGGACGGCCGGGTCCATCTCTTCGTACGGAACGCGGACAAGGGCGTCTCCACCCGCGTACGGGCCACCGACGGCTCATGGTCGCCGTGGCGGGCCCTGCCGGGAACCGACGAGGTCCAGGACGGTCTGGACGCCGTGGTCGACGGCGACGGGCGGGTCCATCTCCTGGCGGCGGGCCGGGCGTCCGTCCTGCACTGGGTCGACGGCACACTCGCCGAGCCACTGCCCTTGGCCGGTGATCCCGTCGCCGCCGTCCCGGGCCCCGACGGCCTGGCGGTGTACTACCGGAAGCCGGCCGACAAGGCGCTGCTGTCGGCCGGCGGGAACGCGTCCTTCGACGGGTACGGCCCCGTGGCCGCCGCCGCGGACGCCGGCGGGACCGTGCTGCTCGGCAGGGACCTTCGCGGCCGGATCCAGCTGCGGCGGGGCGGCCGGCTCTGGACCCGTACGCAGGGGACGACACCCGTGCAGGCCGCCGCACTGCGCATCGTCCCTGGCGGGCCGGTCGCCGTGGGCCTGGGCGCCGACGCCCACCCGTGGGTCTGGCGCCCGGCCTCCGCGCCGCAGCTGTAGAGAAACGACGAGGGCCCCCGGTCCGCCGCGAACGGCGGGCCGGGGGCCCTCTCATGACGCTCCGTCAGGAGCGGCACAGGTCAAGCGATCGACAATTACTTGTTGATCTTGGTGACCTGGCCGGCGCCCACGGTCCGGCCACCCTCACGGATGGCGAACTTCAGGCCCTCCTCCATGGCGACGGGCTGGATCAGCTCGACGGTCATGGAGGTGTTGTCGCCCGGCATGACCATCTCGGTGCCCTCGGGGAGGGTCACGACGCCGGTCACGTCCGTGGTACGGAAGTAGAACTGCGGGCGGTAGTTGTTGAAGAACGGGGTGTGACGGCCACCCTCGTCCTTCGACAGGATGTAGGCCTGGGCCTCGAACTCGGTGTGCGGCGTGACCGAACCGGGCTTGATGATGACCTGGCCGCGCTCGACGTCCTCGCGCTTGATGCCACGGAGGAGCAGACCGACGTTCTCACCGGCCTGGCCCTCGTCGAGCAGCTTGCGGAACATCTCGATGCCGGTGACCGTGGTGGTGGTCTTCTCGGTCTTGATACCGACGATGTCGACGGTCTCGTTGACCTTGAGGACACCACGCTCGATACGACCGGTGACGACGGTGCCACGACCGGTGATCGTGAAGACGTCCTCGATCGGCATCAGGAACGGCTTGTCGACGTCACGCTCGGGCTGCGGGATCGCCTCGTCGACGGCGGCCATCAGGTTCAGGACCGACTGGCCCCACTCCTTGTCGCCCTCGAGCGCCTTGAGCGCCGAGACCTTGACGACCGGCAGGTCGTCGCCCGGGAACTCGTACTCGGAGAGGAGCTCACGGACCTCGAGCTCGACGAGCTCCAGGATCTCCTCGTCGTCCACCATGTCGGCCTTGTTCAGGGCGACGACGATGTACGGAACGCCGACCTGGCGGGCCAGGAGCACGTGCTCCTTGGTCTGCGGCATCGGGCCGTCGGTGGCGGCGACCACGAGGATGGCGCCGTCCATCTGCGCCGCACCCGTGATCATGTTCTTGATGTAGTCCGCGTGACCGGGGCAGTCGACGTGGGCGTAGTGACGCGACTCGGTCTGGTACTCGACGTGCGCGATGGAGATGGTGATACCGCGCTGGCGCTCCTCAGGAGCCTTGTCGATCTGGTCGAAGGCCGAGGCCTCGTTCAGGTCCGGGTACGCGTCGTGCAGCACCTTGGTAATGGCGGCCGTGAGGGTCGTCTTACCGTGGTCAATGTGACCGATGGTGCCGATGTTGACGTGCGGCTTAGTCCGCTCGAACTTCGCCTTCGCCACTGGGGTCCTCCTGGAGTGGTTCTGAACGCCTTGCTTCATCGGCGCCAGGTGATCTTTGCTGGGATGCCAGGCGCCGGGACCCGATCCCTCGGGTTTCGGGGGCTGAGCCCCGGCGACTGGTGTCAAGCCTAAAGCGTGAACTCGGGAGAGTTACTCGCCCTTGGCCTTCGCGATGATCTCCTCGGCGACGTTCCGGGGAACCTCGGCGTAGGAGTCGAACTGCATCGAGTAGCTTGCGCGACCCGAGGTCTTGCTGCGGAGGTCTCCGACGTAGCCGAACATCTCCGAGAGGGGCACGAGGCCCTTCACGACGCGAGCGCCGCTGCGCTCCTCCATGGCCTGGATCTGACCACGGCGGGAGTTGATGTCGCCGATGACCTCACCCATGTAGTCCTCGGGCGTGACGACCTCAACGGCCATCATGGGCTCAAGGATGACGGGGGAAGCCTTGCGCGCGGCCTCCTTGAAGGCCTGCGAACCGGCGATCTTGAACGCGAGCTCGGACGAGTCGACCTCGTGGTAGGCACCGTCGAGAAGGATGACGCGGACGCCAGTCATCTCGTAGCCGGCCAGGATGCCGAACTGCATGGCCTCCTGCGCACCCGCGTCGACCGAAGGGATGTACTCCTTCGGGATGCGGCCACCGGTGACCTTGTTCACGAACTCGTACGAGGCGTCGCCGCCCTCGATGGGCTCGATCGCGATCTGCACCTTGGCGAACTGACCGGTACCACCGGTCTGCTTCTTGTGGGTGAAGTCCACGCGCTCGACGGCCTTGCGGATCGTCTCGCGGTACGCGACCTGCGGCTTGCCGACGTTCGCCTCGACCTTGAACTCGCGACGCATACGGTCGACGAGGATGTCGAGGTGAAGCTCGCCCATACCACCGATGATGGTCTGGCCGGTCTCCTCGTCGGAGTGAACCTGGAAGGAGGGGTCCTCCTCCGCGAGACGCTGGATGGCGACACCCAGCTTCTCCTGGTCACCCTTGGACTTGGGCTCGATGGCGACCTGAATGACCGGCGCCGGGAAGTCCATGGACTCCAGGATGACCGGGTTCTTCTCGTCGCACAGCGTCTCACCGGTGGTGGTCTGCTTCAGGCCCATGACGGCGACGATGTCGCCGGCGCCCACCGAGTCGATCTCCTCACGCTTGTTCGCGTGCATGCGGTAGATCTTGCCGATGCGCTCCTTCTTGCCCTTGACGGAGTTCAGCACCGAGGTGCCAGCCTCCAGGCGACCGGAGTAGATCCGGACGAAGGTGAGCTTGCCGAGGTGCGGGTCGCTCGCGATCTTGAAGGCGAGCGCGGAGAGCGGCTCGTCCTCGGACGGCTTGCGCTTGACGACGACCTCGGCGTCCTTGACGTCGTGGCCCTCGATGGCCTCGACGTCCAGGGGCGAGGGGAGGTAGCGCACGACCGCGTCGAGCAGGGGCTGAACACCCTTGTTCTTGAACGCGGTGCCACAGAAGACGGGGGTGATCGTCTTCTCGCCGCCACCCTTGCCGGAGGCAATGGTGATACGACGGATCGCGGCGTACAGCTGCTCCTCGGTGGGCTCCTGGCCCTCGAGGAAGAGCTCCATGATCTCTTCGTCGTTCTCCGCGACGGTCTCGACCAGCTTGCCGCGCCACTCTTCAGCAGCCTCGGTGTGCGTGGCCGGGATGTCGACGACGTCGTACATCTCGCCCTTGGTCGCTTCCGCGGACCAGACCAGGGCCTTCATGCGGACGAGGTCCACAACACCCTGGAAGTCCATCTCGGAACCGATGGGGAGCTGCATGACGATCGGGACGGCGCCGAGGCGGTCCACGATCATGTCGACGCAGCGGTGGAACTCGGCACCCGTACGGTCGAGCTTGTTGACGAAGCAGATACGCGGAACGCCGTAGCGGTCCGCCTGACGCCAGACAGTCTCGGACTGGGGCTCGACACCGGCGACGCCGTCGAACACCGTCACGGCACCGTCGAGCACGCGGAGCGAACGCTCCACCTCGACGGTGAAGTCGACGTGGCCCGGGGTGTCGATGATGTTGATGGTGTGGTCGACGTCCTCGAGCGGCCAGTGGCAGGTCGTCGCGGCGGACGTGATCGTGATGCCGCGCTCCTGCTCCTGCTCCATCCAGTCCATCGTGGCAGCGCCGTCGTGGACTTCACCGATCTTGTACGAGACGCCGGTGTAGAACAGGATCCGCTCGGTGGTGGTCGTCTTGCCCGCGTCGATGTGAGCCATGATGCCGATGTTGCGCACCTTGGCAAGGTCAAGCGAAGTGGTAGCCATATCGGCTCAGTCTTCTCTCGGTCTCGATGTGGGTTGCGACTACCAGCGGTAGTGCGCGAAGGCCTTGTTGGACTCGGCCATCTTGTGCGTGTCCTCACGCTTCTTGACCGAAGCACCGAGGCCGTTGGAGGCGTCGAGGAGCTCGTTCATGAGGCGCTCGGTCATGGTCTTCTCGCGGCGGGCGCGGGAGTAACCCACGAGCCAGCGGAGCGCGAGGGTGGAGGCGCGACCGGGCTTGACCTCGATCGGCACCTGGTAGGTGGCGCCACCGACACGGCGGGACTTGACCTCGAGGGACGGCTTCACGTTCTCGAGGGCGCGCTTCAGCGTGATGACCGGGTCGTTGCCGGTCTTCTCGCGGAGGCCTTCCATGGCACCGTAAACGATGCGCTCGGCGGTGGAACGCTTGCCGTCCAGCAGGATCTTGTTGATCAGCGAGGTGACAAGAGGAGAGCTGTAGACCGGGTCGATGATGACCGGGCGCTTCGGGGCGGGGCCCTTACGAGGCATTCTTACTTCTCCTTCTTGGCGCCGTAGCGGCTGCGAGCCTGCTTACGGTTCTTGACGCCCTGCGTGTCGAGGGAACCGCGGATGATCTTGTAACGAACACCCGGCAGGTCCTTCACACGGCCACCACGCACGAGCACGATGGAGTGCTCCTGCAGGTTGTGACCCTCACCCGGGATGTAGGCCGTGACCTCGATGCCCGAGGTCAGACGCACACGCGCGACCTTACGGAGTGCCGAGTTCGGCTTCTTCGGGGTGGTCGTGAACACACGCGTGCAGACGCCGCGACGCTGAGGGGAACCCTCGAGTGCGGGCGTCTTGTTCTTCTCGACCTTGTCCTGCCGGCCCTTCCGGACCAGCTGCTGGATCGTAGGCACTACTTCTCCGGTTTCTGTGTGCCGTCGTAAAACTAACCTGGAACCCAGCACCGACCCACGCGGTCGGGTGTGTCGAATACTGCGGACCTCCGCCGAGGGCGGAAAAGGCGCAGATTGCGGTGGCCGTTGACGAACTCGCCATGCGGTTGAGGACACGCACACGAGCCCAGGCACACCCCAGGCACAAGGTCTGAGCGTACCTATCGCATGGACTCCGGTCAAAACAAATGCCCACACGCTCCGGGGCCCGGCCGACCTCGGAGAACGCGGGCGGGGAAACGCTACGCCGGATGCCTCCATCGGGGGGTGGAGAACCCGGCGCCGGCGTTCACCGCCGAAGGCCGGGGAACAGGAGGCCGCGGGTGTCCGCCCGGGCGGGGGAAAGGGAGGCCGCGGGGCCTCCGCCCCACCGAAGAACGGGAAGCCGCGGGTGTCCGCCCGGGCCGGGGATCGGGAGGCCGCGGGTGTCCGCCCGAGCCGGGGAAAGGGAGGCCGCGGGCCCTCCGCCCGGGCCGGGGAACGGGAGGCCGCTGGTTTTCCGCCCCGGGCGCGAACCGAAGAGCCGGGGTCGACGATCACCCCGGCTCCTGTACACGCTCCCTGACGGAGATCCGTTCGACGGACCCCCGCTCAGTCCCGCGCGGCGCGCCTCGCATCGGACGCGTCACCGCCCTCAGCACCCTGGGCGCCCTCGGCGTCGGGCTCCAGGAACTGGTTCACCACCTTGATGAAGACGCCGAGCCGTTCGTCGGGGACGCCGAGCCAGCGCGCGAAGTCCTCCATGGTCGGCTGCCAGTCGTTCGGCGGCAGCAGATCCGCCGCGAGCGGCAGCTCCTCCGGGGTCACCCGGCCGGACCGGATCAGCATGTCGCGGACGGACACCCCGAGCAGCGGGGCGATCCGGCGCATGGTCTCCAGGTCGGGCATGCTCTGCCGCTGCAACAGCCGCGTCACGGCGGCGCGGTGGACTCCCGCCTCGTCCGCGATCCGGGACTTCCCGCCGCCGCGCGGGCTGTCGATGTCGTAGCCGCGCTCTCTCATCAGGCTTTCGACCCAGCCTGCGAATTCATCCAGCCCACGAGTGGTCATGTACCGCTCCTCACTCCTCCAGGCTGCCACTCTAGCGTGCTTGCGCGCACGGAATTACGTGCTTTCGGGCGCGCAATCGTGTCGAAACGGTAAAGGTGTCTCCACATTGTTGTTGCGCGCCCGCACGCAACATGTAACGCTGATTGCCGCCGACCTCATCGGCCTCCTGAGCCCCAGGGCCTCACAGGCCCCGCGGGCGCCCATGGGCCCCGGAGACTGGAGAAACACCTTGCAACTGCCCGACTCCCCCTCCTGGCAGGCCGCCGCCGCGTGCGCCGGCCTCTCCCCGGCCGTCGTCTTCGCCCGCCGCGTCCAACAGGCGGCCCCGGCGCTGCGCGCGTGCGAGGTCTGCCCCGTGCGCCGCGAGTGCGAGCAGACGGTCGCCCCGGCGGAGAGCTTCTTCGACGGCGTCTGCGCGGGCCGCCTGTGGCGCAACGGCCGCGCGGTGCCCGCGGCACGTACGGCGAAGGCGCGGCGGGTCCGCACGGCGACGGTCTCCCCCGCTCGTACCGCGACCGGTTCTCCCGCTCGTACCGCCGGAGCCGGCGCGGCTCGCCCCGCCGCGGTCACCGCCACCGCCGCCACCGCAATCGCCGCCCTCGCCGGGAGTGTCCGTTGAGCGACCGCGCCGTCGACCGGATCCTCACCGACATCACCCTGTGGACGGCCGCGCTCGCCCGCCAGTTCCCCGAGCTCGCCGAGGAGCTCGCGCCGGGGCGCCGCTCCCCCGCGGGGACCGCCCCCACCGCGCCGCACCCCGGCCGCGACGAGCTCATCCGCGAGTTGCGGCGCGAGGCCCTGCTGCTGGAGCAGCGCCACGGCCTCGTGGTCCCCGGGCACGGCGCCGCGCCGATCCGGCTGCACGTGTCCGACGCCATCCGCGACATCACCGACGGCGTGGTGGAGCTGGAGGAGGCCGTACGCGCCCGGCTCGGCCTGCCCCGCCCCGGCCGCGCCCCGGTCGTCGAGCGGCTCCGGCGCACGATCGCGCTGCTCGACGAGATCGCCGCCCATGCCGACCTGGCCCGGCACGTGCGCGACGAGCTGCGCCGGATGGCACGGCGCTGTGCGCGCACGCTCGGCGACACGGAGCAGGTCGTACGGGTCTCCGGGCGCTGCCCCTGGTGCGACTCGGTGTCGCTGCGGGCCTTCCCCGACCGGCGCGCCGTGCTCTGCGTCAACCCGGCCTGCACGTGCACCGACGAGGAGTGCGGCTGCCAGGACGACCCGGCGTACCGCCACCTGTGGCCCGAGGCGGCGTGGGGCGAACTGACGGACGCCGCGGGCTGCCGTACCGAGGAACTCGAAGCAGCGATGGAGGAGAACCCGTGCTGACGTCCCTGACACCGCCCACCCTGATTCCCGGACCGCTCGCGGCCGAGGAGGCGGGGGTCGCGCCGGCGACCATCCGCAAGTGGGTCCAGCTGGGTCACCTGCGGGCCGCCGGCAAGGCCGGCAGGGCCCAGCTCTTCCGCCTGGAGGACGTCTTCGCCGCCGAGCGCGCGGCGCGCAGGAAGCCCCGCCCCGCCGCCTGACCCGCAGTGCATGCACCACGAGAGCGCCCCCTGTCCGAACGCGGACAGGGGGCGCTCGCCGTTTCGGCGGTCCAGGTCGGCGGGCCTGCGGCGTGTCGCGGAGATGGCGCAGCTCGCCGTTTCGGCGGTCCATGCGGCGGTCCTGCGGCGCGTCGCGGAGATGGCGCGCTCATCTCGTCCGAACCCACTCCCCGAATTAGTTGCGTGCGCGCACGCTCTCTGTCACAGTTGGTGCAGCGGCGGAGCTGTGCCCGCGAGACGGGCCGCAGCTTCGCCGTTCGCCGTCCGGGAGCGCTCCGCGCCCCCACCCCCCTTCCCCGCGTGAGCGCCCCGGGCGGCCCCGCATCACCCGTCCCGCCCTCCCCTTCTCCCGAGGAGAACCGTCATGACCACTCCCCCGAGTGCTTTCCCAGACGTCGAGAAGCTGGTCGTCGACGTCCTCAAGGCCGACCCGGCCATGGCCGGCGTCACGGTCGCCGTCCAGGCGCCGACCGGCTTCGACGGCACGCAGAACGCCGTCCTGGTGAACCGCCGCGGCGGCGCCTGGATCGGCGACCTGCACGTCGACAAGCCGCTGATCGAGTTCGAGGTGTACGGGCCGACCAAGAACGCGGCCCACGTCCTCGCCAACGCCGCTCGGCGCGCGCTGCTCGCCACCATCGGCAAGCAGATCGGCGCGAACTTCGTCAGCGACGTCGAGGAGCAGGACGGGCCGCGCTGGATGCCCGACTACCTCTACCGGGGCGCCAACCGCTACCTCTGCGTCATCCAGCTCTCCCTGAACGTCTTCTAGACGCTCACCCCGACGTCCTCCCGACGTCCCCACAGACGAGGCCTCGCCGTCCGGCGGGGCCTTTGCCGTACCCGGACCCGACAGCCGGGGCGGTGCTCTCTCACACCTCTCACCAAGGAGAAACCCCACCATGGCAGGAAACAACTCCGCCGAGATCCGCGTCGCAGGCATCGGCAAGCTCTACGTGGCCGACGCCGGCACCTCCGCCCCGGCCACCTTCGGCACCGACTCCGCCGCCGACTGGTCCGGCGCGGGCTGGAAGGACCTGGGCTTCACCTCCGGCGACGGCGTCACGTTCTCGAAGAAGGACAAGCTGGAGGCCATCGACTCGTGGCAGTCGGTCTCCCCGGTCCACTACATCTACTCGAGCCGTGACCTCTCGCTGAAGTTCTCGCTGCTCCAGTTCAACGAGGACACGCTGCCGTTCTTCATGGGCGGCGACGCGGTGAAGGCGGAGCCGACCCCGGCGGTCGACACCTACCGCTACGAGATCGCCGAGCGTCCGTTCGCCGACGTGCGCGCCCTCGGCCTGGAGTTCACCGACGTCAAGGCCGGTGGCACGACCGCGGTCAAGTACCGCTTCATCATCCCGCGTGGCCAGGTCACCGCCACGGACGACATCAAGCTGGCCCGCAAGGCGGCGGCGCAGCTGGGCGTCACCTTCTCCGCCATGTCGAAGGGCGACGGCAAGCCGCTGGCGACCTTCCTCATGAAGGACAGCCAGTACTCCGCGACCGTCTGATCCCTCTCCACCCGGGGCGGGATCCAGTTCCAGCCGACCGCCCCGGGTATGTGGGCGTGTTCGAAGGCGGTCGTGTCCTCGTCCACGTCGATGACGCGAACGGTCGGGTCGTCGAGG
>NZ_JBEYYW010000021.1:0-137427 GCF_040645695.1 Streptomyces sp. NPDC046712
GCGGTCGCGCTTCCCTGAGCGTCCTCCGGGGTCGTTGCCCCGGGAACGTGCGCCCGGGATGGCGCAAGCTGGAACGGTCGGCCGAGTGACGACCGGCCGAGGCCGACGCCGGCCGCGCGCCCGCGTCAGGTGATCGTCCACCGCTGCAGGCCGGACCCGGAGTCGGGCCGCTGGGTGACCAGGGCGCCGTCGGACGACGAGGCGGTGCTGAGCAGCAGGCCACTCTTCACCGAGGCGACCGTGTACGGGTCACCCGTGCCACCCGTCGGCCGGGTGACCCGCCAACGCTGGTTCGTGCCGCCCGTGCAGGTCCACTGGATGACCCGGGCTCCGGCGGTGATGGAGCCGCCGTCGACATCGGCGCACAGCCCCGACTCGGCGTTGACGAGCTCGTACGAGCCGTCCGGCTGCTGGGTGAACCTCCACTGCTGATTGGCGCCGCCGTTGGCGGTCCAGGTGATCAGCTGGGTGCCCGGGGTGGTGCTGTGGTTGGGGTTGTCGAGGGCCTTGCCCCCGGTGACGAGGGTGCGGACGCCGTCGAGGGTGTCGGGCGCCGTGCCCACCGGCGTGAGCGTCAGGGTCTGCTCCGCCGCGGTACGGGATCCCCCGACACCGCCGCCCGTGGTGTCGCTCCAGAAGCGGGCGGGTGTGGTCTCGGCCGGTCGGCCGGAGTCGGCGGACATGCCGATCACCAGACCGCTGTAGCGGTTGACCAGCCGGTACGCGCCGGTGGCCGCGCCGCCGGCGGAGGTGCCGGGGACGACGAACCACTGCTGCCCGACGGTCGTACCGCTCGCCCCCGCCGTGGTGACCGTGGGCCGCGTGCCCCACGCCCGGCTGCCCGTGACGGCGGAGTCCACCCCCAGGAGCCCGCCGGTGGCGGCGTTGGCGACGCGGTAGGAGCCGTCGCCGTTGGCGGTGAAGATCCATGTCTCGCGGGCGGATCCGGTGGCGGCGGGCAGGGAGGTGGTGGCGGAGCCGCTCGTGGCCTGGGCGAGGACACGCCCGGTCCCGGAGGCGATGCGGTAGGTCCTGCTCGGGTCGACGGGGGCGGCCGGCGCCGACGTACCGATGGTGAGGTTCACGTACTCGCCGGAGGAACCGCCCGAGCACCCGAAGGAGCAGTAGGAGCGGAAGGACTTGCCGACGATCGACGAGCCGGTCCTGTTCACGCTGTCGAGGAACCAGCGGTACCAGGAGGCGTTGGTGTGACCGCCGGTGTCGCCGATCAGCCGCCACTGCTGCTTCGAGAGGTCGTCGGTGGCATAGAACTGCTGCGGCGCGTTGCCGCTCTGGTCCACGGCCTGCGGCTCGCCGATGTACAGGCCCAGATACGCGTTGTACGTGATGTCCATGACGAACAGCGGCGAGGTCGGGGGCATCATGCCGGCCGCGACCTGCTGGCTGACCGTGCCGGCGTTCGCCGGGTCGTACTCATCCGCGACGGGTGTGTAGCCGGTGGCACTGGAGGCGCCGACCGGCACCATGTTGCTCTCGCGGCCGCCCACGCCGGGCTCGGTCCAGGCTCCGTCGTACCACTTCCGCCAGGAACCGGGCGCCATCTTGCCGGAGATGGGGGCGCGGGCCACATGCCCGTGGAAGGCTTTCCAGCCACCGCCCTTCTCCACGATCCGTGAGCCGTAGTAGACGTAGAAGTAGCCCGAGGCGGTGTCCACGAACAGACGCGGGTCGCCGTCACCGTAGTGGTACGTCTGCTGCGGGAAAGCGGCGGTGTCACCCCTCTTGGTGCTGTACGGAGAGGTGAGGACGTGGCCCTTGATGGTCCATGTCCGGCCCTGGTCCGTGGAGACCGCGTAGTCGATCCCGTCGTAGTGGACACCGTCGCCGAAGGGCTGCGGGGTGAACTCGTTGTGCACCAGGCCGTACCAGTCGCCGGTGTCCGGATCGACCCACACACCCGCCAGATCGCAGAAGTTCTTCTGGGAGTAGCCCGAACCGGCGGGCGGAGCGGTGGACTCCAGGCCGGTCGGGCTGTTGTTGCACCGCCAGGTCGTGTCGTTGTTCCTGTCGTTCCCGTTGGTGGGGTTCACGGCATCGCTGATCGCGCTGGACCGGGTCGCGGTGTCGAAGTTCGTGCCGGTGAAGAAGGTCCACTTGCGGGGCTGCGTCGCGCCGTACAGGGCATGTGCCTGCTGGAAGTAGAAGGTGCCGTCCTTGTCGATGTAGGTGGCCGCGGGGGTGTCGTCCGGGTGCGTCCACGAACCCTTCGAGCCGACGGTGACGGTGTAGCCGGCGGCGGCGCTCTCCGCCGACGCCGACGACTCCGACGCTGCCGGTATGGCCATCGCTGCCGGTGCCGCCATCGCCACCGGCGTCGCCGGAGCCACCGACGCTGCCGGCGTACCGGCGCCGGTCACGGTGAGAGCCGCGACGGCAACCGCCGCGAGCAGACCTGCTCTTCGACCTGACACGAGTCCTCCTTCTCCTGCCCCTGGGGTACGGCAGCCTGCACCGCGCTCCCGGTCGCGCCCATGGACGCAACCACGGTGGGACTTGGACTTTGGCGCGAAAACATCTCCCGAACGGCGCCGTCCGGGGCGCCTGACAGGGCCGAGTGGGGGAGGCTGGGACCGGAGGTGGTACCGGTGGGTGGTTCCGGACGAACGAGGGCAGCGGCCCGGCTCCTGGCCCGCTGCGCGCTCCTCGCGATCGCGGCCGCGGTCGTCGTGCTGTTCCTGGCGCTGGGCGAGGCCGGGCCGCTGGTCCTCCTGAGCGGACTCGGCGGCATCGTCCTCTCCGCCGCGGGAGTGTGGTGGCTGCTCGCCCGTCGCGGACCGCTCCGGCTGCTCGGCGCGCTCCTCGCGGTCGCCGCGCCCGTGGGCGTTCTGATCCACTACATCGACGAAGGCGTGTGGGGCAACGCGCTCCTGGCCCTCGGGCTCTACGTCCTGGCCCTGATCTGCGCGCGGGCCGCCCTGCGCGCGACCGGGAAGGCGTACGTGATGCGCGGCAAGACCCGGCCGCGGCCCCGGCGGCCCGTCCTGATCATGAACCCGAAGTCGGGCGGCGGGAAGGTCGGCCGCTTCGGGCTCGTGGAGCGCGCCGAGAAGTTGGGTGCCCGGGTGCACCTGCTCGACACAGAGGGCGCAACCGACGTGGAGGCGCTGGCGCGCAAGGCCGTCGCCGACGGGGCCGATCTGCTCGGGGTGGCGGGCGGCGACGGCACCCAGGCGCTGGTCGCCGGGGTGGCCGCCGAGCACGACCTGCCCTTCCTGGTGATCTCCGCCGGTACCCGCAACCACTTCGCCATGGACCTCGGCCTCGACCGTGCGGACCCGGCCCGCTGTCTCGACGCCCTGACCGACGGCGAGCAACTCCGGGTGGACCTGGGCACGGTCAGCGGACGGCCCTTCGTCAACACCGTCTCGTTCGGGGTGTACGCGGACATCGTCCAGCGCCCCGAGTACCGCGACGCGAAGGCGGGAACCGCCCTCAACCTCCTGCCCGACCTGCTCGGGGGGAGCGGACCGCGCCTCGACGCGACCGCCGGTGAGAAGCGGCTCACCGGACAGCAGGCGATCCTCGTCAGCAACAACCCCTACGCCACACCCGATCTGATGGCCACGGGCCTGCGGGCCCGGCTCGATCGCGGCAAACTCGGAGTGATCGGCCTTCGTGTGGAGAGCGCGGCCCAGGCGGCGGAACTCGCCGTGCGGGGAGGACGATCGCAGGGGCTCAGCCTTTTGACGGCACGCACAGTGGAGGTCTCGGCAGGAATGGACACCATCCCCGTCGCGGTGGACGGTGAGGCACTGACCCTGCCCACGCCCGTCGTCTGCACCGTCCGCCCGCGTGCCCTGCGCGTCCTCGTCCCACGCCACCGGCCCGGCACCGTAGCACCGAGCTCGCCCCTGAACTGGCGGTGGATCACCGCACTCGCCCTGGGACGTGCACGGTGAGGCCGCCGCGGGAGCGGGACACGGACGGTGCCAAGGAGGACGCCGACGGGCGGCGCGCACCTCGGGCGCTGCGGCAGAACATCGCCGCCGCGTTCCACGACCTGCGGGTCGTCGACGGCGCCGTGTACGCGGCGGTGGCCGGCACGCCCACCCCCACGCTGGACAGGGGGCTGCGGCGGCTGTCCAGAGCGGCCGACCACTCCAAGATCTCGTTCGTCGTCGCCGGCGCGCTCGCCGTGTTCCCCGGCCGGCCCCGGCGAGCGGCCCTCGCGGGCGTGGGAGCGGTCGCCGTGGCCTCCGCCTCGGCCAATCTGATCGGCAAGCGGTTGGTCCGCCGGCGGCGCCCCGACCGGGAGGCGGCCCGGGTCGCCGTGGCCCGGCATGTGCCCATGCCGGCCTCGGCCTCGTTCCCCTCCGGACACACCGCCTCGGCCGTCGCGTTCGCCACCGCCGTGGGGGTCGTCCTGCCCGTGGTCTCGGTCCCGCTCGGGGTCCTAGCGGGCGCGGTCGGCTACTCCCGTGTCCACACCGGCGTGCACTATCCCGGCGACGTGGCCGCGGGAGCGGTCCTCGGCGTGGCGAGCGCCGCCACCGTGCTGGCCGCCGGAGCCTCCTGGACCGCGGTCCGGCCCGCCGACGGGGCGGCACTCGTGCGGCGGGGGCTGGTGTCCCGGCTCGGCATCGCGTGAAGGACCGGCTTTGAGCCACCCACGGGTCAGCCGCCCACCGGCTTCACCGCGTCGCGCCAGACCTTGACGTCCACGGTGATGTGGTCCGTCGTGCCCGGCGCGGGCGCCGTGCCCCGGAAGGTGATGAGGCCGACGTGGCCGGTGCCGCTGATCAGGCACAGCCGGTCGCCGACGGCGAGGTCCCTGACCCACACGTACTTCTCGCTGCCCGTCTGCGCGAGGCAGGAGTCCAGCGTCCCCGCGGCGCGGGGCGCCAGCCGGGTCAGCTGGCTCCGGCTCGTGGATCCGGGGGCCACGACGGCGCCGGAGGAGTACACGGCGTACGTGAGGTCCTCGTCGTAGGCGCCGGTGTCGGCCTTGGACCGTACGGGACGGTCGGCCAGGTACAGGTCGTGCTTGGCCGTCATGCGAATGCCGCCGTACGTGGTGGAGGGCGGCTGCGGCGCCGTCGAGGCCGAGGGCTTGGAGGAGGCGGAAGGTGTCGGGGACGCCGTCGGTCCGGCGGACGCGGGCGGCGCGGTGGGCGTGTCGGACGAGGACGGGGACGCCGACGCGCTCGCCCCCGGCGCCTTCGAGGGCGGTGCGGACGGCAGGCCGGTACGGGTCGGGTGCTGCTCGGCCGGCGGCGTCGAGGTCTGCCCCGCCTGCCCGTTCGCCTCGTCGGCGCGCTCGCCGGGGCGCAGGACGCCGGACAGGAACAGCGCCCCGGTGACCGTGGCCGCGGTCAGGACGACCGCCCCGGCCGCGACCAGCCCCCGCCGCTTGGTGCGGCGCCGCGGCCCGGGGCCCAGGTGGCCCGGACCGGTCGGAGCGGAGTACGGCGAGCCGCCGGGGGAGGGCGGTGCGCCGAACGCGCCGGCGGGAAGGCCGCCGGCGGGGCCCGGCGCCGGAACACCGGCGGCGGGCGGACCGTACACGCCTGGCGCGGGGGTCATGCCGCCCGGCGCGCCGCCGGGTGCGGCGGACGGTGCGGCGCCCGGTGCTGGGGGCGATACCGCGGAGGATCCGGACGGTGGGACCGCGCCCGCCCGGTGCCCCGCGCTCTGGTGGGGGAGGCGCAGGGCCATCGTGTCCTGCGGAGCCGGCCGCGGCTCCGGCTGAGACTCCGGCTCAGGCTCGCGGACGGCGGCGTGCTGGGCGAGTTGCCCGGCCACCGGCGCCGGGAGCCAGCTCTCGGAGCGTCGCAGGCCACGCTCCGGGTCGGCTGCGGCGCACAGACGGATGACGTCGGCCGGGGTGAGCCTCTCCGTGGCGACCTTGCGCAGGCAGCCGGCCACCAACTCGGTTATCTCGGCGGGGAGTTCACCGAGCTGAGGCTCCTCGTGCACGATCCGGTACAGCACCCCGTGCGAGGGGCCGTCGCCGAAGGCGCCCACGCCGGTCGCGGCGAACGCCGCGATCTGGCCGAGCGCGAACACATCGGCCGCCCCGGTGATCTCCCCGCCCAGCGCCTGCTCGGGCGCCATGAAAGCGGGTGTCCCGATGGCGGACCCGCTGTGGGTGAGGGCGGTGGCATCCGCGGCTCGTGCCACGCCGAAGTCGATGACGCGGGGTCCGTCCAGGGCGAGCAGCACGTTCGACGGCTTGAGGTCGCGGTGCACGATCCCGGCCCGATGGATGTCCTGGAGGGCCTCGGCCACCCCCGCGGTCAGCAGGAGCACCGTCGACATGGGCAGCGGCCCGTGCTTCTTGACGGCGTCGGCGAGGGAGGGCCCGGGAACGTAGGCCGTGGCGAGCCAGGGCGTACGGCCGTCGGTGTCGCTGTCGAGAACGGGCGCCGTGTACACGCCCTGTACGCGACGGGCGTTGGTGACCTCCTGGCGGAACCGCTCGCGGAAGTCGGGGTCGTCGGCCAGCTCGGGACGGATGACCTTCACGGCGACGGGCCGTCCGCCGGGCGTGTACGAGAGGTAGACCCGCCCCATCCCGCCGGCTCCGAGCCGCGCCACGAGACGGTACGCCCCGACCGTGCGCGGATCGTCGTCCCCGAGCGGCTGGAACGTCTCCGCACCCGTTCCCGTACGCGTCTGCACGTTCCCGACTCCCCGTGGTGCTCAGCTGCCTGCCGTGGTGACAGGCCGAAACCCTAGCGGTGCTCGAACAGGCACGGAGACCGAGGGCGGCCCGTACGGCTCCTGGGCCTCGGCGCCGTGGTCATGGGCGGCCTGCCCTGGCTGCCCGAGGCCGTCCCGCCGTGGCTCCGGTTCTTCCCGGTGTATCTGATCGTCCCGGTCGGCATCTGCGCGCTCGTGTCCGGCATCGGTGTGCTGCGTGCCACGCGCGGCACGGGCGCCGCCGCCCGTCGCCGGGCGTGGGCCGGGACCGTCCTGGGCGCCGTGGCCGTCGTGGTGCCGGTCGGCGTGGTCGTCTGGGCGTTCGTCGTGCTCAGCACGATGGAGGCCTGACCCGGCAGCCGCGCCGCCGAGCATGTCGAGTTTCAATGCCTTGCGGCGCAAGACAGTGCGCGACTACCATGCACCGCATGACAAAGGGGCTGTCGACCGCCGGCGACCAACGGCGTAGCCAGCTTCTGCGCGGTGTGCTCGACCTGTGCCTGCTCTCGCTGATCGCCGAACGGCCCCGTTACGGCTACGAGTTCGTGGAGGCGCTCACGGAGAGCGGCCTGGAGCTGGTGAGCGAGGGGAGTATCTATCCCCTCCTGGCCAGGATGGAGCGCGCGGGGCTCGTCGAGTCGTTCCGCGCCCCGTCGTCGACCGGTGGGGCGCCGCGCAAGTACTACCGGCTGTCCGGGGCCGGCCGGGCCGAGCTGGACCACGGACGGGCGGTGTGGCGGGAGTTCGCCACCCAGGCCGGCCGGATTCTGGCCGAGAAGACGGAAGACGCACCACCCACAGGGGGAACGACACCATGACGAACGAGCGCGTGCTCGCGGTCTGCCGCAGCAACTGGGAGTACCGGGGCATCGACGACGCATCCGTCCGCGAGATGCTCGCCGAACTCACTGCCCACCTCGATGATGCGGCGGCGGCCGGCCGCACCCCGCAGGACGTCGTCGGCCGCGACGTCAAGGCATTCGCCGCCTCCTGGGCCAGGGCACGGATGCCGCTGCACCGGCGCGTGCTGCGCATGGCGGCGCTGATTCCCTTCGTCGTGGGCATGCTGCTGCTGATCTCGCACCTCGTCCACCGGACGGCGACCGTGGACGTCACCGCGGGGCGGCTGGCCTTCTGGCTGAGCATCGGTGTCGCCACCGTCCTCCTCGAACTGCGCCGCGGTTCGCTCGGCCTCGGCAGGGGCTGGATCGTGGCGCTCGTCGTCGGACTGCCGGTCCTGGTCCTCACCGAGAAGCTGGCCGGTGACGAACCGCTGTTCCTCCTGCCCTTGTGGGGCAGCGCCCTGCTGACGCTGCCGGGAATCGCGTACCTTGTCGCCGAACGGCGCGCCACAGGGCCGAAGGAGTCCTGAGCCGAGGGGGAGACGAGCATGGTGAGTGTGCCCGACGGACCGTCGCGGGGCGTGCTGCCCGAAGGGCTCGGCGAGGCGATACGCGGCACCGCCGCGGACATCGCAGGCGTGCTGCGCGACGCCACCGACACGGGGCTGCCCGTGCCCCGGTCCTCCTGGACCGTGGGGGAGGCCGCCGCCCACCTCGCGCAGGCCAACGAGCTGATGGCCGACGTCGCCGCGGGAGGCGCGCGCACCCACGGCGACGGGACGCCGCAGAGCCTGGCCGCGGCCAACGAAGAAGCCCTCGCCGCCTTCGGCGAGCGGGCGGCCCGGCCTCTCGCCGAGATGATCACCGAACAGGCGGACGCCTTCCTCACGGCGATCGAGGCGCGCGCCCCCGAGGACGTCCTCGCCACGCCCCTGGGCCCGATGGGGCCCGCCGTGTTCGGCTCGTACCTGCTCACCCACATGCTGGGACACGGCTACGACCTCGCGCTGGCCCTGGGCAGACCCCACATGATCGACCGGGCCCGGGTCGAACTGACACTGCCGTTCATGATCACCGCGATGCCCCGGGTCGCCGACCCCGCCGCCGTCGCCGGTTTTACCGCCCGCTACACGGTGCGCCTGTGGGGCGGTGCCCACTTCGGCGTGACCATCGCCGAGAACGCGGTACGGGCCACGGCCGAGCCCCCGGAACGGCCGGACTGCACCGTCCTCACCGAGCCGGTCGCCTTCCTGCTGCTCGGCCTCGGCCGGATCGAACCGTGGGGGGCCATCGCCCGCGGCCGGGCGCTCAGCTGGGGACGCAAGCCCTGGCTCGGCCCCCGCTTCCCCCGCCTCTTCACGGCCCCCTGACAGCGAAGACGCCGCGACATCGAAGACCCCCTGACAGCAAAAGCACCTGGGTGCGGATCTTTCTGGGGGAAGGTCGTTGTTCAGGCGCCGAGTTGGTAGTCCCGCTGGTCGGGGTAGGTGCGCTGGTGCTCGCGGGTGTGGTGGTAGGTGAGGTAGTCGTCGAGGTCACCGTTGGCGTGGACGGCGCGGAGTTTGAGTACGGCTTCGGCGCTGTCGAGGCCCCAGTGGGCGCCGGTGACATCGAGGCGGTCGCCCACGAGGTGGCGGCAGGCTCCCTCGACGGAGCCGGTCGCGATCGGCCACCCGTTCTTCAGTGCGATGTGGTAACGGAGCCGGGCGAGGTGCCCGGTCAGGTAGCGCACACAGGTGTCGACGGCCTCGCGCTTGGAGCCGGTGAGCTGTTCTTTCTCGGCTTGCGTGGTCATCTCGCGGGTGATGCGGGCGGCGTGTCCGTGCAGGATCGCGGTGAGTTTCTCCGCGGCGAAGGTCTCTGCCGCCTCGCTGCCGACCCGGTGGAAGGCGTGGGCGGCCGTCCAGACATATTCCGCGACATGCACGAAGTCGATCAGGATGTGGATCGTCGCCTTGCGCCGCCGTGCGCGTACCGCAAGGCGCTTGATGCCGTGGCTGTGCCGGCCGCGCGGCAGCGACAACTGAGCGTCCGCCGGGTGCACATTGGCCCGCCCGCGGCGCCGCCAGGGGCACCGGGTCACGGTCACCTTGCCGAACAGGCAGGTCAGCTGCCGTTCGTGTCCCCGCTCGCGGTACGGTCGCTTCTCTCCGGCCGCACCGAGGACCGGCTCCGATGGCGGGTGCTGTTCTTCGCGGACCGCGCGCAGATCGAGGTGGTCCTGGAAGAAGCGGCGCAGGATCTCCCGGCCGTCGACCTCGATCAGATGCTCCACCGCGGCGTGGTCCAGCTCGGCGGTCTCACGCGCCGACAGCCGTGCTGCCAGCGACTTAACCCCCTCCATCGTGCAGGCAAACGGGTCGGGGACATCGCTGGTGCCGTAGCGTTCCATCCGGGCTCTTCTTCCTGATGTTCGTTTCGGTTCGCACCTACGAATGTAGGGAGAAGAGCCCCTTGAACACCGGGAGTTGACTTACCTCACCGAGCCGGCCGCCGCCCGGTGGGCCTAGACGGTGAACTGCCCCGGCGTCTGTTCGGCCGGCCAGCCTCGCTCGACCAGTCGCTTCAGCTTCGACACGTCGCCTCGATGTTCGAGGTCTGGGCGGGCAGCCCGATCCTGGGCACGATCTGCTTCGCCTGCACCGCCCCCGGCGCATCGTCGACCACGTCCACGATGCCGCGATAGACCGGCGGGAGATCCACGCTGGTCATCCCCTCCCGCCAGGCGGTCACGGTCTGCACCCCCACCACCCGGCCCCCGCCCACCGGCTCGGTCTCCGCCGGCGGCCGGGCCACTTCGAGGGCCACTCCCTCGGCCGCGACAGTTGGGACAGCATCTCCTCCGTGATCGCCATACCAAGCCAACGAGTTGCTGATCGCGAAGCAACAGGTTGATTCTTGACGGCTTCAATGAACGCGACACCTCTGATAGGCGGCCCCGAGCATGACCTTGCGAACGGCCTTGACCAGGCCGGAGTGGTGGTCGGCGATGACCAAGCGGACCCTGGTCAGACCCCGCTCGCGCAGCGAGCGCAGGAACTCGCTCCAGAACACCTCGGTCTCGCTGTCGCCCACCGTAGCCCGAGGACTCGCGTCCGCCGTCCTCGGTGATGCCGGTGGCGATGACCACGGCCTGGGAGACGATTTGGTGGTTCACCCGGGCCTTGCAGTACGTCGCGTCGAGGTAAACGTAGGGAAAGCGGGAGTGGCCCAGGGGCCGGGTGCGGAACACCGTCAGTTCCGGGTCGAGGTCGCCGCAGATCCTGGACACTTCGCTCTTGGAGATCCCGGTGTCGCCACCGAGGGCCTTGACCAGGTCGTCCACACTTCGGGTGGACACGCCCTGCAAGTATGCCTCCATGAGGCGCTGTCACGTTGGCGGATGACGTGGTTGGATCTTCGGATTGATCACGCTGGAGGGAAATCGTCATGGTGAACCCGGCGCCGTCGTACAAGGGGCACCGCTACCCGGTGGAGGTCATCTCCCACTGCGTGTGGCTGTACTTCCGGTTCCCGCTCAGCTACCGCGAGGTCGAGGAACTGATGCTGCAGCGGGGCGTGATCGTCTCCTACGAGACGATCCGCCGCTGGTGTGTGAAGTTCGGCCAGGCCTACGCCGACGGGCTGCGCCGCCGTCGGCCGCGTCCCGGCACTGTCAAGTTGTCGGGTGCTCTCAATGCCTGATGGTGCGTCGGGGCGTGGTGGCCCGTGGTCCGGGCCTGTGCTCAGGCCGTGGTGGGTTGGCCCGCGACGCTGGTGATCTGGTCCCAGACGCTCAGCGTGATGTTGCCGCGTGCGGCCAGCAGGCGTCTACTGAAAGAGAGACCATTACGTACTCCTGGCCGGCGGCGCGTTCGCGCCCGGCGAGCAGCTTCCGACGGTGGTATCCAGTGTGTCGCCGTCGATGCGCCGGAGGATACGGCGCACGGTGGTCTTGGCCCGGGGCGACGGGGTCGCGGTCCGGCTTCCGGCATGGGCCACCGAGCCGGGGCAGGACGTGCGGCGGGGCGTCGGCCCTAGCTCCTGAAGCCCCCTGAACGACGCTCCCCTGGAACGCGTTCAAGGGGATGGGAACCGAATACGCCAGAAAAGGGCCGCGTCGCGGGAGATTGAGCAGCCGCCGCCCACCAATTCAAGATCAGGTAAGCCCGCGCGAGCGGAACCGCTGAGCTCCGCCTGGCAAGCTTGCGTGAGTGTCCGAGCTCAGGGACTAGGCCATGCCGAAACCATTTGTCGTGTGGAGCGATGCTCCCGCATTCGTCGTACCGAACATCGTGGTCCAATACAACCCGGCGAATGGCACCGGGGCCGACTGGTCAGCCCTGCTCAAGATGCCGGAGGCGTCGTACGTGTATGACGCCGGCAAGCTGCGCGACGCGGTCCAGTTCCTGCAGGACGCGGTCAAGAAGATGACCGGACGAACGCTGCCGGTGCGAAGCTCGGCGGACCTGTCGCACGGGATCGTGTTCACGACCCTGGCCGGGGCGACCCCGGACATCAAGAACGACCCCAAGGTCCGCAAGGCCCTGGCCGACGACGGCTCCGGCGCCTACAACGCCAACGAGGCCTACTACATCCGAACCGAGGCCGACCGGACGGTCCTCGTCGCCAACACCAACGACGGGCTCGTCGACGCGGCCGCGGATCTCGCCGAATCGGCCGGCTACGTGGTCCTCGGCATGGGCCCAAACTGGGTCGACGCACCCGACCATTCGCGCTCGCTGGTGTTCGACACCGAACACGGCGGCCGTCCCGGCTACTACCTGCGTCGGCTCTGGCCGACCAGCGGCCAGTCCTACGGGGTAGGGACGATCTACAACCGGTCGCTCAGCGACCCCGCCGACGAGACCGTAGACCGCAGCTACCAGCGCTGGCGGGTCGGTGCCCGGCTGACCAGCCAGTCCATGCCAGTGTTCACCGGCCACTCGCTGCAGGCTTATCACCATGCGGTGGCGAGGCACATCCGTGACACCGGTGACACCGCCGGTTTCCTCGCGCCCACAGATCTCGGCCTCGATGCGCAGCGGCTGGTCACCCCCCCATCCACCGTTCCGGCACACCTCTGGATCAACAGCGACGCCCCGGACGCACCCGAGGCCGGCAAGGTCTACTTCTCCAACGGAACAACCTGGGTCGAACAAAGCGCCCATGAAAAAGTAGGGTTCGCCGCCGTCCTGGACGTGTCGGTGCGGGCCGTACGTTCCATCGTGCTCGCGGGCGTGGAGGAGATGACCGAGGTCGCGTTCAAAACCGAACCAGACAAGATCACACCAATGGCGATCGAACCGGAGGACGGCGGCGCCTCGGACGCAGCATTCGTGAAATACCGGAAGAACCCCAACTGGTATCCCGAATATCTCAAGGAAAACGGATTGCCGTTCGGCGCACCGTACGCGCTGAACGGGTCCTACGGCCTCGACCAACCCAACGAACAATGGGACCCAGCGTCCCAGAGCGACGCGATGTACGCATTCGCCCTGTGGATACAGCGCGAGTACGACCGGTGGATCGACACGTTGCCCGCCGAGCAGCAGGTGACCTCCAGCGGAGCGTCGAAGAAATCGCTCGCCCGGGCCACGTTCTACTCGTACAATTACCACGACGTGCCGCCGGGGTTCAATCTCGGCGATCCCCGCCTCCGGGTGATGGTGGCCGGATTCGCCAAGCACCGCGGCCTCGGGAAATGGAAAGCCTTCCGGACGCGCCTCGACGTAGCCAAGGCGCTCCACGTCTGGCTCCCCGAGCCCCTCGCGGACTACGGCATCCTCAGCAACGCCTACTACAACGACTGGGCGATGTCCGGGCTTCCCGCGCTCGCCGACTTCTCCCCCACCGCAATCAGCGACCACTACTCGACCCACCACGACGCAGGCGTGCGAGCCCAGGTCATAGAGACCGACTTCAACTTCGGCAAGTTCGGCCTCGGCTACTACCTGACGGCCACGAAACTGTGGAACCCGGCGATGTCGGCCCGTCAACTGGACGCGATCCGCGACCAGTGGCTGCAACGCTCCTTCGGCAATGCCTGGCGCACTATGAAGCAGTACTACGACTTCCTGCTCGCCCCGAACTACCCGGTGAACTCCACGTCCTCCTGGGGCCACGCGATCCAGCTCATCACCGACGCCGACGACCAGATCCCGGCTACCGAGCCCGCCGTCAAGCGCCGCATCGACGACCTGAAACAGTACTGGTATTACTACTTCCTCTACGACACCGGCAAGTTGAACGACACCGCGCCCGAGACCCGGGAATTCGTGTGGAAGGGCCAGATGGCGTACATGAACGCGATGTACGCGCTCATGAGGCACGTGTACGGCTCGACCGACCCCGCGGCCGTCGCCGGTCCGGCGACCTCATCGGGGCCCGCGCACTACACCGCTGCCGAGACCGCGTCCTGGTGGCAGCAGGTGCGGGCGCACTGGCCCGAGGTAAACGTCGACCGGTTCGACGACGCCACGCTCGCCGACGGAACTCTCGCGAAAGACATCGACCAGAACGATCTCACCCTTGTCCGCGAGTTCGTCTGGCCGGGGAGCTACGGCCAATTCTTCTACAACGCCGGCTACCAGACGCCCGCCGCATTCCTCACGCACGCGAACCAGCCCGGTCAGACCATCGGCTTCAACCTGTGGTGGCCCAAGGCCGACGAGTCCCCCTATGCCCCGCGGGACGTCTACTACGGAGTCGAGTGGTGGAACCCCAGGAGACACCGGTGGGAGGCCGTGCTCGACAAGTCGACCACCGCGAAGCCCTCGGTGGACATGTCCACGTATCGTCTCGTGCGGGCCGCCATGTCGGCACCGAAGGCCGGCATCTTCCGGTTCAGTATCGGGTACGCCGGAAACCTGGCCCGGCTGGCTCCGTTGACATACGACATCGATGCATCCAGCTCCACCGGACGCTCACCGCACACCTACTTCAAGCTCGCGAGCGGCCTCACCCAGTCCCCGGTGTACTCCTACATCCCCAAGGGAACTCATTCGCTCGACCTGGACGTGTGGGACCAGTCCGGCAACAAGAAGCTGCGGATCTACTCGGCACTCTTGTCGAAGAACCCGTCGGCGCCCTACCGCGACGTCGACATCAGCGCGATGAAGACCCACCGCATCCCGCTTCAACCCGGCGAAGACGGCACCATCGTGCGGATCTCCGGCGGCACGTTCGGCTTCCCCTACCTGCATTCGATGCCACGGCTCTGGGCCATGTCGCCGGCAGAACTGATGGTGCCTCGCGCGATCGCGGCCGCCGACGGGCTTACGGTTCCTTTGCCGCCGGGTGTTGACGGATTTGCCCCGGGTGAGGAAGCGCTGGCGGTCCGACCCGGTGATCTGGTCCCAGATGGTGAAGTGGATGGTTATCTCGAAGCGATGCACGGTGGCGGTGCGAAGATGTCGCCGGGTACGAAAGTGGGGTGAGATGCTGCTGAACGCGGACAGGAACCTCTGGGCTGCCCCGGCGCTGCGGAAGCCCTTCATGGCACGTTCGCGCTGCCGGGTGGGTTGGTGGGAGTTCTCGGCCCGGTTGTTCAGTCATTGTGAGCGCGGTGTTCCACCGAGGGCATCAGCTCCCGGTGGGCGGCGCCATGTCAAAGCCCGCACCCAGGCCATCAATCAGCTCAAGGTCGTCCTTATTACTGCTGATCCCGCTTTAGAAGCTGTTGTCTTTCCGCACTTGATCGCTGACTTTTAGCTGGTCAGGCATGGTGCCGTGGGTTCCGGGTCGCGTTGATGGGGATTCTTGGTTTTCATGGAGCCCCAACAGCGTCCGCGGAGCGGTGGAAAAGCGGCTCGACGCGGTAGTTTATAGAGGGTGGTTGGGGGCTCCAGCAGTGCTCGGCGGAGGTCCTGCAGGGTGCGGAAGGCCTGCGGCGTCATGGTGAAGCCGCGCCAGCCGCGTGAAACGCAGTCCAAGACGGCCCACACGAGGCTGACGCAGGAGGTCTCGCCGGGGAACCGGCCGATGACCTTCACGCGGCGGCGGGTCTCGCCGAAGGTCCGCTCGATGAAGT
The DNA here is from genome assembly GCF_040645695.1 of Streptomyces sp. NPDC046712. NCBI lineage: Bacteria > Bacillati > Actinomycetota > Actinomycetes > Kitasatosporales > Streptomycetaceae > Streptomyces > Streptomyces sp. NPDC046712. The sequence goes on from NZ_JBEYYW010000021.1 coordinate 15,517, forward strand.
TGGAGCGCCGGATCCGCTTGTGGTGCTCAGCGGGGAACCGCAGGTAGACGGTCAGGCTGGCCCGGTCGGCGGCCATGGCCCGCATGGCGGCGGGGTAGGCGCCGGCCCACTTCTCGATGAACGCGTCGATGCGGCGCTGGACGGCCTCGACAAGCCGCTGACCAGGCTCGATGTCCTTCAGTTGCTCGTCGGCGGTCGAAGCAGGCTCAGAAGTCGGCGCGGACGGCCTCCTGGTCGTCCGCGCTGATCTTCGCCAGGACGTTGCGGAGTTTGTGAATGGTGCACCTCTGCTCAGCGTCTTCGGGAAGACCTGCTCGGCGGCGCTGATCAGGCCCTTCGCCCCATCGGAGATCACCAGCAGCCGAGAGACGAGCCCTCGGTCGGCCAGGTCGGTCAGAAAGCCATGCCAGGCATCGGTGGACTCGCTGTTCGCTGAGTCCAGGCCGACGAACACGGGCTTGCCATCGGTGGTGATGCCCCAGGCCGCCAGCACGGGCTCGGCCGTGTGCCCGGCGTGCATCTTGAAGTGCGAGGCGTCCAGGAACAGGTAGTCCAGCCGGAGGCCGGACCGGTCGCGCCGCCGCCACGCATCGAACTCGTCCCGGATGCGAGTACAGACCGCCGCAAGGGTCGACTTCGACAGCGCGGCCTCCGGACCGAGCGCGTCCTGGGCACGATCTGCTTCGCCTGCGCCGCCCCCGGCGCATCGTCGACCACGTCCACGATGCCGCGGTAGACCGGCGGGAGATCCACGCTGGTCATCCCCTCCCGCCAGGCGGTCACGGTCTGCACCCCCACCACCCGGCCCCCGCCCACCGGCTCGGTCTCCGCCGGCGGCCGGGCCACTTCGAGGGCCACTCCCTCGGCCGCGAGTTCCTCCCGCGTCCCCCGCGTCTCCCGCGTCACCGTCAGCCGATCCGGCCGGCCCGGCTCGGCCTCCAGCCGAACGGTCAACCCAGCGATCTCCCGCTCGAGATCCTCCACCCGCAACCGCACTGCCGCCTGGCGTTCCTCCAGCTCACCGATCAACGAGCCCATCCGGCACCGCCTCCTCTACCGCCACGGTAGAAAAGCCGCCACCCCACCCACACCCGGATCAGCGAAACCCCAGCTCAACCGTCCCTGGAAAGGATCCGCACCCAAAGCACCTCGACGGCGGAGGCACTCGACAAACGAGGGCACCCCAAGGCGCGGCCCTGGGGTGCCCTCGCGCGGTGCGGGGCTCTACGAGCCGAATCCGCTGATCACCGCGCTCATGTTGTAGCTGTACATCTCACGCTTGCACGCTCCGCACTTGCTCGGGGCGTGCTCGCTCAGCGACCACAGCTGCGGGGCGAAGCCGTCACCGCGCCCGTGCGCCAGGTACAGGTCCTCCGGCCCGAACGAGGACTGCAGCACCTTCGTGTTGCCGACGAGCTGAATCGTGCCGTTGATCGCGGGCGTGGCCTGGAGCAGACGCCCGTTGTCGTAGCCGTTGCTGCGGTGGAAGTACCACTTGCCCTCGTACCGCGTGGCGCCCTGGATCTTGTGCCACAGGGGCTCGCCGTTGAAGGTCCCGTCGGCCGGCAGTCCGTAGGCCAGATCCGCGTTGGCGACCGTCCCGGCCGCCCCCTCGACCGCGGCCGTCAGTGCGGTCATCGGATACGTGCCGACCCGGCCCGGGCTGTTGCCGCCATTGTTGAGATTGCAGTACTCACCGAGGACCAGGTGGTCCGTCGCGCCCCGGTCCAGGGAGACGTACGAGGCCTTCGGACGGGTGGACGCGTAGCACTGGTTGCCGCCGGTGGGCCCGGTCGGCTTCGCCGCGGTGAACTTCAGCGAGGCGACCTGAGGCATGACGTAGCGGTAGCCGAAGCCGTACCAGACGTTGCTCTGGCGCCCGATCCGCTTCTTGTCGATGACGTCGCTGACCAGGCCGTCCGGCGTCGGGTCGTTGACATCCGCGTTGTTGTCCGGGTTGAGGTCCATGATCCGGCGCATGTCGAAGACCCGCATGCCGTTCGCGGTGTCGGCGACGTACAGGTAGTTCCCGTACCAGACCATGCCGCCGGCGTGGATGCCGTTCTGCGCCTTGCAGGCCGTCGTCACCTCGGTCGTGCACGTGCCCTCGCGCGCGTGCAGCGCGTCGAAGGAGATGTGGTTCTTGGAGTTGATGTACGGCCAGACCAGCAGGACGTGGCGGTACTTCTGGGTCGCCTGGTTGAAGAAGCTGACCCGGATGCCCTTCTCGTTGCAGGCGTCGGACGCTGCCTCCTGGACGCAGTTGTCGCTCTGCGCCTTGTAGTTGCTCCGGCCCGGGTTCTCGTTGTCGTAGGAGCCCACGAGGATCGGATCGGCGTTGGACGTGCCCCAGTCCTCGTCCTCCTGAGCGTCCGAGACGCCGGTGATGGCCTGTGGGACCCACTCCGAGGACGTGTTGTCGTCGGTCTGCCAGCAGATGCGGTGGTTGGCCGCGAGATCGGGGCCGTAGATGCCGGTGGTACCGCAGCCGGCGCCCTCCCAGCCGGCATCGCGGTTGGCCTGCTCCATCAGATCGGTGAGGCTCTGCTTGGGCAGCGCGGCGTCGAGCTGGTTCACCAGACCGGTGAGGGAGGAGCCGGCCACCAGTTGAAAGTCCCCGGCGCGGCCCGGTATCGGGTCCGCCGCCAGAGCCTCGGACAGCGCCCCCGACTGCGGCTGCGCTCCCGTCCGCGCTTGCGTCTGCGCACCGGCCGGCGAGGCCGTCCCGGTCGACCCGGCGAAGTCGTCCTGCTCGCCGTCGGGTTCGTCGGCGAAGCCGTCGTCCGGCATTCCTTCCACCGGCTCGACGGCCGTCACCGCCGACGTCGACGCGCCCGGGGCGGCGGACGCACCCGCGGCAGGCAGGAGCCCGGACAGCATCGCAGCGGCCAGTACGGCTCCGGCGGCCAGACGCGTCGGGCGGGTCCGTAGTCTCATGTGAGGCCTTTCAATGGAAAACATGCAGATCACGGCACGACTGACGGCTCATCAGTCACACCTGGTCCTCACGCTAACAAGGGGGAACGGGGCCACCTTCAAACATTTGAACGATGGTCACGGGACCTCCACCGGCCGGTCGTGTGGACCTCCCTCAAGGCACCGTCGCACCCAGAACCCTTACGCATCCTCACCGTTGGAACACATGAGCATGGTTCAACGAATCGAGGAGCGCCGACATGCCCGATCAGTCCGCCGTGGCGGGCCCCAGCCACCGGGTCCGGGTGGCAGAACGGTGCCGTGAGATCACCGAGGCCCGCTGGTTCGCCACCGCGGTCTTCCTCTGATCGGCACCGTCCTCAACTCACTGGAGGAGGCCCGGGAGATCGAGAAGGCGGAGGCGGAAGGGACGGCCTCCGGCGTCCGTGTCGACAAGAGTGCGGTCGACAGGAGAGCGGCCGACAAGGGACCGGTCGACAAAGGTGCGGCTGACGACAATGCGGCCGACGAGGCGCGGCTGCGCGAGCGGATCGCGGCGGCCCGGCGTGCCCTGGACGACGTCGAGTCGGCGCTGCCACCCCTGCCACCACCACGTGTTCACGTGCGCGTGGACGGACCTTCGGTCGGCGAGGCCCGAATCCGGACGTGAGGGCGCGTCAGTCGGGCCACCGGGCCACCTGCGGTCCGGCCGTCCGGCCCATCGTGCCGCGCTGCGATGAAGCCGGTCATTCCCCATGCCTTGGAGCGCAGTCCGACGTTCATGGCCATGACACCAGCGGGAGTTGAGATGAGTCTGCTCGTCCCACTCCGAAGGAGTCATCGCCTTGAGAAACGTCCTTCGCCGGATCGGCGTCATCGCCGCGAGCGCCGCCCTCGTCGGCGGCGCGCTCTCCGTCACACCGGCCGCCGCAGACGACACCCTCGATGTCCAACTCCTCAGCATCACCGACTTCCACGGCTATCTGCAGCCGCCCACCCCCGGGCAGGGCGGACGCATACCCGCGGGCGGCGGCGCCTCGGTCACCGTCGGCGGGGCCGCCTATCTCGCGACCCACCTCAAGCAGTTGCGCGCCGGGCACCCCAACTCCGTCTTCTTCTCCACCGGTGACAACTTCGCAGGCTGGCCCTTCGAGGTGGACGCCTTCCAGGACGAGCCGACGATCGAGGTCCTCAACAAGCTGGGCCTGCGCTTCTCGGCCGTGGGCAACCACGAGCTGGACGTGTCCCCGGACTTCCTCGTCAAGCACATGGAGCAGGGGCAGTGCTTCGGCACGGTCGGCGTGGACAGCTGCTTCACGGACTCCACCGGACGCCGCTTCCACGGCGCGGACTTCGACTTCCAGTCCGGCAACATCGTCTACTCACGGACCGGTCGCCCGGTCGTGGATCCGTACCGCATCGAGTGGTTCCGCGCCGCCGACGGCCGACGCGTCCCGGTCGGCTTCATCACCACCACCCTGGAAGCCGCCGTCACCGGTTCGACCTCCTACCAGCCGGGACTGCGCGCACTCGACCAGGCGCGGACCATCGAGCGTTCGACCCAGGAGCTCAAGCGCCGCGGGGTCGAGGCCATCGTCCTCAACGTGCACGAGGGCGGCTCGCCGAAGTCCGCCGCGACCTCCGGCTACAACGTGTGCGACTCCGCCTACGGGCCGGTGATCGAGTTGGCGAAGAGGGTCACACCCGAGATCGACGCGGTCGTCACGGGAGACTGGCACTCGCGCTTCAACTGCATGGTGCCCGACCCGGCCGGCGTGCCGCGCCCGGTCGTCGAAGCGGGCAATCACGGCGCACTGATCAGCGAGATCAACCTGTCCCTCGATGCGAACACCGGTGAGGTCCTCAGGGACCGCACCCGCTCGGTCAATCACGCGGTGACGCGCGACGTGGCACCGGACCGCGAGATGCAGAAGATCGTCGACTTCTGGGCCGCGCGCGGAGCCGCGCGCTTCGCCGAGCCGCTCGCGACCCAGACCGGCTCCTTCACGCGTACGCCGAACGCCGCGGGCGAGAGCACCGCTGCCGACCTGTACGCCGACGTCCAGTACTGGAACGCCAACCGCACGCGCGACGGGCGGGCCGATCTGGCACTGATCGCCGCACAGCCCGCCAAGGGCAGCACCGCCGTACGCGGCGACCTGCCGTACGCCAAGGGGAGCCACGCCGCCGACGCGGACGGCCGCATTCTGTTCGGCGAGTCCTGGAACGCCTACGGCTACGGAAATCCGGTCCTCACCGTGGGCGTGAAGGGGCGTCAGCTGGACGCGATCCTCGAGCAGCAGTGGCAGAAGCAGGCCGACGGCACGGTGAAGTCCGCCCCTCTCGCCGTCTCACGCAATGTCTCGTACCGCTACGACCCGGCGCGTCCGGTCGGCGATCGCGTCGCGCCCCGCGACGTGCTGATCGACGGCCGGCCGCTGGACCCCGAGCGCACCTACCGGGTGGCCGCGCTCGCGTACACGGTCATCGGAGCCGACGGCTACAGCGCCTTCGCCGGCTTCACCGCCCCCGTCCGCAACGGGGCCGATCACGAGAGCTTCGTGGACTACCTCAGGACCCACAAGAAGATCACCCCGGCGCCCCTGAACCGCGTCCGCGTCAAGAGCTGACGCGGGCATGCCGACCTTGCCGTCGCCGCGCGCTCACGCGCGCGTGGATGGATCCTGGAAGCAGAGAGGGACGCTCGGCGGTAGCACGCGTCCCGACGGCGCGAGGAGGCAGACCATGACACGGACCCTCGAGTGGACGGTCGGTCTGGAACTGGTCGAAGAGGACGGCAGGACCAAGGCCGAGGCGCATCTGAACACCGGGACGTCGACCCTCACCGGCCACGGCAGCGCACGCTGCAACCCGTCGGACGTGGATGTTCCGGCCATCGGTGACGAGCTCGCCGCCAGCCGGGCCATGAAGGACCTGGCCGCCCAGTTGATGCGAGAGGCCAACCGTGAGATGGAGGCGGTGGGCGCGGGGACCGTACCCCAGCACACCGGTCCCGGATACGGCTGGCCGGAGGCGGTCTCCTAGCGGGACCGCCGGCCGCACCGGGCCCGCCGGCCTCCCGCCGGCGGGCCCGGTCCGCGCTCACGGCCGGGGCGGAGCCTCCTCCTGGCGGTAGCCGCTGCCCTCGTCGTCCGTGTGCTCGGCCGTGTCAGCGTCCGTGGCCGAGGCCGTTTCCTCGTCCTCGGCATCGTCGTCGTACGTCAGCCGGTCCACGACCTCGACGACGCCGTCCACGCTCTCGCAGAGCCGGACGAAGACCGGCGCGAGGCTCCGGCGCTCCAGCGTGCCGCTGAGCGTCACCCGGCCCTCGTCCACGTCGATGTGGAGCGCGGCGGGGGAGAGCCCGAGGATGCGCATGACCACGTCCTCCAGGATCTCCTCCTGGATCGCGCGGTCGCGCCGCAGGAACAGCTGGAGCAGATCGCTCCGGCTGAGCACCCCGATGAGCTGCCCGCCCGCGTCCACCACCGGCAGCCGCTTCACCCGGTGCCGCTCCATGAGCCGGGCCGCCTCGATCGCCGTCCAGGACGGGCGGGCCACCACCACGGGGCTGGACATCATGGCACCGGCGGTGCTGGGCCCGCCCTTGGCGGTGTGGCGGTGCAGCAGATCCGCCTCGGACACCACGCCGACCGGCCGGTTGGCCTCGTCGACCACCGGCACCGCGGTGATCCCGTACTCGTCGAGCAGTCGCGCGATCTCCTTGAACGACGTCCCCGGCTGCACGGCGACCGCGGTCGGCGTCATCAGGTCGGCCACACTGCGGTTCCGCATCGTCGGTTCCGTCCCTTCTCCGCTCCTTCGTCCATGATCCCTCACACGGAGCCGGGTGACGGCCGCGGAACGCGGGGGGTCGGGCGGCGGGCGACTAGTCGAACGGGTCGAGGGTCACGTACGCCTGCCGGGGATCGCCGTCGTGCACCAGGGACTCGTGTGCGCCGACGTCGTCGAAGGCGAAGCCGTACGCCTTGCCGTCCGCCATCTGAGCGTGGATCTTGCGCGAATAGTGGTTGGTCACCGTGTCCTGGTAGAAGCCGGCCGACGAGGCGTCCGGCTGGTTGGGGTTGGAGAGCAGGGTGGAGCGGTTGTAGCCGGCGCAGAGGGTACGGGAGATGGGGCCCCGGACCTGGTCGTTCGGGGCGTCGAGCCGCTTGTAGCAGCCGAAGACGCTGTCCGAGTCGGGCTTCTGGAAGGACGTGACGACGGCCCCCGCGCTGTTCGTGAAGTTCATGACGTCGCCGGAGACCCGGCCGTAGTACTTCACCGACGGCTGGTTCGCGAAGGGGGTGACGGTCAGGGTCGAGCCGGCGTACTTGGCCCAGACGCGGTTGATGTAGTCGTCCATGACGCTTGCCGGGAGCGCGCCGGCCTCGATGCCGTGGCCCGGCGCGAGGGCACGCAGTACGGTGCCGTCACTCCGGGTCTGGACGAGGCCCGCCCAGCCGCCCGGCTGGCCCCGGAGCGCGGCGAAGAAGCCTTTGTAGCCACCGGGCTTGAGCCTGCCCGTGGTGGCGATGGTCCCGTCGGGACGCTTGACGCCGACGGCGTACGGGGCCGAGACCATGTCGACCTGGGTGCTGTTGATCCAGAGGCCCGCGTCGTTGAGCGTGTACTCGGACCAGTTGAAGAGGATGTTCCGGTTGGGGTCGCTCGGGTTCTGCACGGCGGGCTGTACGAGGCCGCCCGTCGCGAGCTTGAAGACGAGCTTCTGGCCGTAGCTGAAGTAGATCCGCCCGGAGAACTTCGGCAGACGGATCGTCATCGAACCGCCGTTCGCCGGGCCGGTGATGGCGGCGTCGGGGGCGGGGACGGGGACGGAGCCCCCGGCGGGCCAGGGGTGGAACGTGCCGTTCGCGTCCGCCCAGCCCTGCCGGCCGGTGGACAGTTCGGTGCCGAGGTTGTAGACGTACACCTGCTCGGCGCGGCCCGAATTGTTCCTGAAGGTGAGCGGGATCGTTGCGGGGACGGCGGCCGGCACGGCTGCCGGGGTGGTGGCCGCCCGGACCGCGGGGGAGGGGCCCGCGACGGTGACGGCGGTGCCGATCAGGGCGGCGGCGGTGACCGGGGCGAGCAGGGTGAGCCTGCGTCGATGGCGGGAAGGCATGGCGGAGGGCTCCTCGGGGTGGGGGTCGTGAGGAAGCTGAGAGCGCTCTCAGAATGGTGAGATGTGATGACCCTGTCAATCCTTCGAGCCGGTTACGCGGGCCAGGCGCCGCGCCGGTTCAGCTGCAGGACCAGCGCGGCGATGTTCCACGCGTCGTCCTCGCCCCGGTGGTGCCGGCCCTCCAGCGGCAGCCCCGCGATCTCCAGCGCGCGTGCCATGCCAGGGCGCTTGAGCAGGCCGTTCGCCTCGGTGAAGACGGCCTTGGCGTTGGTGTGGCGATGTCCGAAGGGGTACGCCGTACCCGTCACCCGGCACTGGTGTGTGAACTGATTGCGGTCGTAGTCGCCCCAACTGGCCCACGGGTGGACCCCGGTGGCGTGCTCGACGGCGAGCAGGCGACACGCGGCGGCGAAATCCAGACCGGTGTCCACCTCGGCCTGGGTGAGTCCGGTCAGCTCCGTACAGAACGAACTGACCGTCGAACGCGCGGGCTTGACCAGCACGCGGTGGCGGGCGATCCGCTCGCCCGCGTCCAGGTCGACGACGGTGAGGCCGATCTCGATGATCTCGCTCACCGCTCCCGGCGGTCGCTTCCCCTCCCAGCAGGTCGCCTCGACGTCGACGATGTTCAGCAGGCGTCCGTGATCCATGGCGTCGAGGCTAGGGAATCGGTACGGGCCGGGCATCCGGTTTTCCGCGTCGCTCCGGGCTCGCTCCCGGCTGACTCCGGGCTCCCCCGACCCCCTCAGGCTCACTCCAGGTCCAGGACCTCTCGCAACGCCGCGACCGCGTGGGCCCGGTGCGCGCTCAGCTCGCGCACGGCGGCGTGCTCGTCGCCGTGGCGCACCGCCGAGATGACCGCCCGGTGCTCGCGCACGGCCAGCTCCCGGTTCGGTACCTCGGTGTAGTAGAGCGAGCGGTAGGCGTCGGTGGCGTCCCACAGCGTGCCGATGAGCCGGACCAGCCGGGGCATCCGCGACGCCTCGATCAGGGTGAAGTGGAAGCGACGGTTGGCCGCGGCCATCGCCGTCACGTCCCCGGCGTCGGCGGCCCGTTCCACCTCGCGCTGGATGTTCTCCAGCGTGGCGACCAGTCCGTCCTCGCCGCGGGCGACGGCCAGGCGGACCGCCTCCGTCTCGAGGAGCTCCCGGATCCGGTAGATCTCCTCCAGATCCGCGAGGGACAGCTCCGCGACGAAGTAGCCCCGGTGGATGTGGTGCACGACGAGACCCTCGGCCTCCAGGGTCTTCAGGGCCTCGCGCAGCGGAACCCGGCTGACGTCGAGCCGGGCGGCGAGCGCGTCCTGGCGGATCTGGCCGCCGGGCCGCAGCTCACCGGTGGTGATGGCGCGCCGCAGCTCCTCCAGGACGAACTGCTGGGCGGTCGGCGGCCGCCGCTTCTGCACAGCGCTGCTCATCGCCTGTGACCTTCTTTCGGTTCCTTGGCCGGCGCGCGCGGTCCCGCGGCGCCGGATCCGTACATCTTCCTACGGCTTGCGGGGGAGCAGTCCCAGCTCGGTGAGCAGGGACGCGGTGTGCTCGCCCAGGCGCGGTGGAGCGGCGCGGTAGGCGGGCGGCGTGGCGCCGAACGCGATCGGGTGGACGACCTGGCCTGGGCCCGCGGCCTCGGTGGGGACGCGAGGTTCCAGGCCGAGGCGGTCGGCGAGGTCGAAGGCGGCGGCGAGATCGTTGATCGGTCCGCAGGGCACCCCGGCGGCGGTGAGCTCCTCGAACCAGCTGTCGGCCGTCCGCTCGGCGAGCGGAGCGGCCAGGGCTTGGAGCAGCTCCTCGCGGTGGGCGACGCGGGCGGTGTTGGTGGCGAAACGGGGGTCCTCGGCGAGCCCGGAGAGCCCGAGCCGGGCGCAGAGCGTCCGGAACTGACGGTCGTTGCCGACGGCGAGGACGAGCGGCCGGTCCTTGGCCTCGAACACCTCGTAGGGAGCGATGCTCGGGTGCCGGTTGCCCATCGCACGGGGGACGACTCCCGCGCCGAGGTAGGCGGCCGACTGATTGGTGAGCGCGGACAGCAGTGAGGTGAGCAGCGAGACCTCGACCCGCTGGCCCTCCCCGGTGCGTTCCCGGTGGCGCAGGGCGGCGAGGACACCGAGGCCCGCGTGGAGTCCGGTGATCACGTCGACGAGCGCCACCCCCGCCTTCGTACCCTGGCCGCCGGCCTCGCCGGTGACGCTCATCAGGCCGCCCATGGCCTGGACGAGCAGGTCGTAGCCGGGCAGGTGAGCGCCCTCGGCGGCGCCGAAACCGGTCACGGAGCAGTAGACGAGCCCGGGGTTCGAGCCCCGCACGTCCTCGTATCCGAGACCGAGCTTCTCCATCGTGCCGGGCCGGAAATTCTCCACCAGGACATCGGCGCGGTCGACGATCGCGCGGGCCGTCTCCCGGTCCGCCGGGTCGGTCAGGTCGAGGGCGACGGAGCGCTTGTTCCGGTTCACCCCGAGGAAGTAGGTGGCCTCGCCGTCCGCGAAGGGCGGGCCCCACGCGCGCGTGTCGTCCCCGGACTCGGGCCGCTCGATCTTGATCACGTCGGCGCCGAGGTCGGCCAGGAGCATCGTCATGTACGGGCCGGCCAGCACCCGGCCGAAGTCGGCGACGACGATCCCGGACAGGGCGCCCGGGCCGGGCGTCCCCTGGTGACCTGCGTGCATACCGCTCTCCTCCGCCCGGCGATCGGATCCAGGGGGAACGTACGCATCGGAGATCAGATATTCAATACTGGATCCAAAATCCGATCTCCCGCTACGCTTCGGCACGCCGAGTAGCCGCACCAGCCTGGAGGCCGTCCGTGAAGCAGTCGCCGCAGTCGCCGCAGTCGCCGAACGCGTCGAAGTCGTCCGCCGTCCACCCCTTCGATCTGTTCGCGATCGACGGACTGCTGACCGACGAGGAGCGGGAGATCCGTCGGACCGTCCGGGCCATGGCGGACCGTGAGCTGCGCCCCCACGTGGCCGACTGGTTCGAGGAGGGCGCGATCCCGGCCCGCGAGCTCGCGCGGCAGCTGGGCGGCATCGGTGTGCTCGGCATGCACCTGGAGGGCTACGGCTGCGCGGGCACCAACGCCGTCGCGTACGGCCTGGCGTGTCTTGAGCTGGAAGCCGTCGACTCGGGTCTGCGCAGCCTGGTCTCCGTCCAGGGCTCGCTCGCCATGTACGCGATCTGGAAGTACGGCTCGGAGGAGCAGAAGCAGCAGTGGCTGCCGGGCATGGCGGCCGGCGAGTACATCGGATGCTTCGGGCTCACCGAGCCGGACGCGGGCTCGGATCCCGGATCCATGCGCACCCGCGCCAAGCGGGACGGCGGCGACTGGGTGCTCAACGGCACCAAGATGTGGATCACGAACGGCTCGGTCGCCGATGTCGCCGTCGTCTGGGCCCGGACCGACGAAGGGGTCCGCGGCTTCCTGGTGCCCGCCGGCACCCCCGGCTTCAGCGCCCCCGAGATCAAGCAGAAGCTGTCGCTGCGCGCGAGCGTGACCAGCGAGTTGGTCCTGGAGGACGTCCGACTTCCGGCGGACGCGATGCTCCCGGCGGCGCGCGGCCTGTCCGGACCGCTCGGCTGTCTCAACGAAGCCCGGTTCGGGATCGTCTTCGGCGCCCTCGGCGCCGCCCGCGACTGCCTGGAGACGGCCATCTCGTACGCCGGCGACCGTATCGTCTTCGAACGCTCCCTCGCCTCCTACCAGCTGACGCAGGCGAAGCTCGCGGACATGTCCCTGGAACTGGGCAAGGGCATGCTGCTCGCGCTCCACCTGGGACGCCTCAAGGACGCGGGGACCCTCACGCCCGAGCAGGTCAGCCTCGGCAAGCTGAACAACGTACGCGAGGCCATCGCCATCGCCCGCGAGTGCCGCACGATCCTGGGCGCGAACGGCATCACCCTGGAGTACCCGGTGATGCGCCACGCCAACAACCTGGAGTCGGTGCTCACCTACGAGGGCACCAGCGAGGTCCACTCCCTGGTCATCGGCAAGGCGCTCACGGGCGAACAGGCCTTCCGCTGATCCGACCCGATCCGAGCGGCAGGCGCTAGCCCGCCGTCACCTTGGCGAGGAAGGCGTCGAGGTTGGCGGTCGTCCGACGGATCCGCTCGTCGACGGTCAGGGACTCCTCCTGGCGTCCGGCCCGCAGCTTGGGCTGCCGCTTGCCGCGGATGTAGAGGGAACACGCCAGGTCGGCGCAGACGTAGATGCCGACCGTGTTCCCCTCGCGCCCGCGGCTGCCGGCGAGGGGCGCCGCGAGCAGGGTCACACCTGAAGAGGCGTGCCCCGTGAGGCAGACCTGGCAGAGGCTGGACTTGACCGCGCTGGTGCGGCTCGTCGCGGGCACCCGCAGGGTGATGCCGAGCGGACCCTCCTCGCGGGGGACGACGAGGTGGGCGCGCAGCGGCGCGCCCGGGTCGACCCAGCCGAGGAAGTCGAGGTCCTGCCAGGGGAGTTCGGCGAAGTCCAGCGGCAGCTTGAGCCTGCTCGCCTCGCCCTTCGTGCAGTTCACGAACGACGAGCGGATCTGTTGGTCGGTGAGAGGTTCCACTCGGTGGACCGTACACGCACTATGGGACCCGGGCATCCGGATTTCTCCCCGGGCCGGACCGGGGCCAGGCTTCCCGGCCGCCGTGCCGAGCAGCCCGGCCCCGGGCGAGGCCGCCTGGTCCCGCCGCCCCCGCGGCCGGCCCACCGGCCGGTCGCCTCAGGCCACCCAGTCCGGGAGATCCGGGTCCGAGATCCGCGCCGGAGCACCCGCCAGGGCCGCCGCCAGACGTTCCGCCGCCGTGTCGTACACGTCCACCGGGAGCGCGAAGGGGATGCGCAGCCGGTGCTCGTGGGTGCCCGGGTCCACCCCGAACCGGGCGCCGCCCTCGACCCGTACCCCATGACGCAGCGCCCGGCCCGCCAGCGAGGAGGCGATCGGACGGCCCAGGTCGATCCAGAGGCACAGCCCGCCGGGCGGCAGGGTCCAGTGCCACTCCGGGACATGGCGCGCCAACGCCGTCGCCAGCGCCTCGCGGCGCAGCCGCAGCTCCTCCGCGCGGCGCGGCAGGATGGTGTCCAGACGGCAGATCAGCTCGGCGGCGACCAGCTGGTCGAGGACCGACCCCGCCAGATCGGCGGTGATCCGGACCCGCGCCAGCTCGGTGATCACCCGCGCCGACGCCCGGGCCCAGCCGACCCGCAGCCCGCCCCAGCAGCCCTTGCTCAGCGAGCCGACGCTGATGATCTGCTCGCCGTGCCCCGGCCCAGCGGCGGCCGCGAAGGGCCGCGGCGCCGGCACGTCCAGGGCGATGTCGGCGAGCGTCTCGTCGACCACGAGCCACGTACCGGTGGCGTGCGCAGAGCGCGCCACCTCACGGCGCTGCGCGTCCGGCATCAGATGCCCGGTCGGATTGTGGAAGTCGGGGATCAGATAGGCGAGTCGGGGCGCCGTCTGACGCAGCGCCGCCTCGATCAGCCCGCTGTCCCAGCCGGACTCGGTGACCGGTACGGGGGTGATGCGCAGCCGCCGGCCGCGCATCGCGTCCAGGGCGTTGGTGTACGAGGGGTTCTCGGCGAGCGCCCGGTCGCCGGGGCCGCCGAGCAGCGCCAGGGCGAGGGACACGGCCTGCTGGGCCCCGGTCGTGACGAGGATCTGCTCGGGCCGGGTCGGCAGCCCGCGCCGCGTGTAGCGGTCGGCGATGGCGCCGCGCAGTTCCGGCAGTCCGAAGGGGTGGTACCCCTGGGCCCGCGCGTAGCGCGTCAGTTCGGCCGAGGCCACGGCGAGCGCATCGGCGAGTTCGTCGACCGGGGCCTCCGGGGCGGCGAGCGCCAGATCGATCGAGGCGTCGGAGTGGCCGTGGAACGTGGCGAGGCTGATCGGCGCCTGACTGTCCGGCAGCGCCGTCCAGGTGCCCGCGCCCCGTCGGCTGTGCGCGTACCCGCTCTCCCGCAGCAGGTCGTAGGCGCCGGTGACGGTCGTACGGCTCACCGTGAGCGCGGTGGCGAGCTCGCGCTCGGCGGGCAGCCGCATGCGCAGCGCGACCCGTCCGTCGAGGAGGGTCTCCCGGATGGCCCGGGCCAGCTCCCGGTAGCCGAACCTGCCCTCCGGCGGCCGGGTGAGCAGCGCTGCCAGCTGGCGGCCCGTCAGTGTGCGGTCCGCGGTGTGGACCACAGTGCGGACCACTCGACCCTCTGCCATGCCAATCACTCCTCATTGGCTCTGCTGTCCAGGCCAATAAGCCTACAGACTCCTTCTCAGTGGCCTGGTGGTCGTACCACCCGGTGCCTGAGAGGAGACGGCAGATGTCCCGAGAACTGACCGACCGTGACGAGAGGATGTTCCAGCGCAGGGCCGAGGAGCGGGCGGCGGAGCCCCTGCCGATCGGCACCTGGATCCGTCGACTGGCGGCGGCGGTGGCCCACCGCAGGGGAACTGAAAGCCCGGAGAGCGTTCGGCGCGCCCCGATGGCCGCGGCCCGGCCGCGTCCCTGCGAGCCGGCGTGAGCGTCGGCGACACCCGGAGCGACGGCCGCAGGATCGTCGTCGGGGTGAGCGGCTCGCTCGCCTCGCTGGCCGCGCTGCGCCACGCGACCGCCCTCGCCCGGCGTGAGGAGGCCGAACTGCTCGCGGTCCTGGCGTGGGAGCCGCCCGAGGGCGAGGCGCTGTTCGCCCGCGCCCCCGACCGGGCCTGGGAGCGGATGTGGGGCGAGGCGGCGCGGCTGCGGCTCGACCGCGCCTTCGAAGAGGCCCTCGGGGCCGTACCCGGCGATCTCCGTGTCGTACGACGCGTCGTCAGGGACGCCCCGGTCGCGGCACTGTGCGCCGCCGCCGTCCTGTCGGGCGACCTGCTGGTGCTCGGCAGGTCCTCCGGCAGGGGCCGGCTCGGACGGTGGCGTCCGAGGCCGGTGCTGCGTTCCGTACTGCGCTCCGTGCTGCACCGGGGACGCTGTCCGGTCCTGATCGTTCCGGGGCCCGTGCTGCTGCCGGGCGAGGCGCGGGCGCTGCGGCGGAGCGCCGAAAACCCCGTACCGGACGGAGCCGGTACGGGGTCGGATATGGAGCTGGGGGCGGTGCCGGAGCGGCCGGTTACGCCTTGGCGGGGTCGACCTTGAAGAGGCGGGCCATGTCGTCGAGGACCATGTGCGCGCCCTGGAGCGAGACCGAGGTCATCCAGACCTCGTCCTTGACCTCGTACACCTGGCCGGACTTGACGGCCTTCAGCCGCTTCCACAGCGGGTTCGCGAGGAACTTCGCCTTGCGCTCCTCGCCGCCCGAGAACGTCGTGTAGAAGATCACGTCGGCGTCCGCCTGGGCGATCTGCTCCTCGCTGATCTCGATGTTGAACTCCTTCGGGTCCTGCTGGTTGGCAGGCCGGGCGATGCCCATGTCCGAGAGGATGATGCCGGTGAAGGTGGCCGGCAGATAGATCCGGGTCGGGCCGTCGAGGAAGCGGACGACGGAGGCGGTGGGCTTGCCCGCCTTGGCGTTGATCGCGTCACCGATCTTCTTGGCGCGGGTCTCGTACGCGGCGATCTTCTCGGTCGCCGCCTTCTCCTCACCCAGCGTCTTGCCGAGCAGGCCGACGTTCTCCTTCCAGATCGGGCCGGTGGTCTTTACGAAGACGGTCGGCGCGATCTGGCTGAGCTTCTCGTACAGCTCGTCGTGGCGGACGGTGGCCGAGACGATCAAGTCCGGCTTGAGCAGGGCGATCTGCTCCAGGTTCGGGCTGTCGAGCGGGCCGACGTCCTTGGTGTCCTTGACGGCGTCGCCCAGGTAGGCCGGGAAGCCCTTCTGGTCGCGGTACGAGCCGATGCCGCCGACCAGCGGCCGGTCGAGGGCCACGACGGCCTCGACGAGGCTGTTGTCGAGCGCGACGATCCGCTTCGGCTTGGCCTTGAGCTCGGTCTTGCCCTTGTCGTGCTCGATCGTGCGGGGGAAGCCCGCGTCCGCCTTGGCGTCGGAGGAGGCGGAGTTGGACGGCTTGTCGCCGCTCTCGCCGCCGCACGCGGTGAGACCCGCGGTCAGGGCTGCCGCGAGGGCGAAAGCGCCGAACCGCTGGGTCCAGCGACGCCTGTTGAGGGTGGTCACGGGGTTCCTCCAAGATCAAACAAAGCTTAGGGAAGCCTTGCCTTTGTAAGTCATGGGCGAGAATAGCGGCAGACTGCCACCGGCCGAACACGGGGGGTGGGGGTGCCTGCCAGGTAAGGCGTCACTTAGCTTGAGGCGCGTGCCTGTGAAGTCCTCCGCGGCGGCCGCCGCCACCACACCCCCGCCGGGTCCGCCGCCCCGCTCCGCACCCGCGCGCCGGGGCGGGGTCCTCGCGCCGCTCGCCCTGACTCTCCTCCTCGCCCTCGCCGTCTGCGCCTCGCTCGCCATCGGCACCAAATCCGTGCCCCTCGGCGACGTGCTCGCCGCACTCGGCGGATCGACGGACGGAGATGCCGTCGTCGTACGGGAGTTGCGGATGCCGCGCACCCTGCTCGGGCTGCTCGCCGGTCTCGCGCTCGGCGCCGCGGGCGCCGTCGCCCAGGACATCACCCGCAACCCGCTCGGCGACCCCGGACTCATCGGCGTCAGCGCCGGAGCGGCCTTCGCCGTCGCCGCCGGCATCGGCATGTTCGGGCTCACCAGCTCCTACCAGTACGTCTGGTTCGCCTTCGTCGGCGGCGCGCTCGCCGGACTCCTCGCGTACGCGGTCGGCGGCACCGGCCACGGCGGCGCGACCCCCGCCAAACTGGCCCTCGCCGGCGCGGCGGTGACCGTCCTGCTCGAAGCGTTCACCAACGCCCTCGTGCTGCTGGACGTCCGGACCCTCGACCAGTACCGCTCCTGGGCCGTCGGCTCGCTCGCCGGGCGCGACGCCGGACTCGGCGTCCAGATCCTGCCGTTCGTCGCCGCCGGCCTCCTCCTCGCCCTCGCACTCGGCGGACGGCTCAACGCCCTCGCACTGGGCGACGACCTCGCCGCGACGCTCGGCACCAAGGTCGTCGTCACCCGCGCGCTCGGCGCCGTCGCCGTCATCGTGCTCACCGGCGCGGCCGTCGCCGCCTGCGGCCCCGTCACCTTCGTCGGACTCGTCGTGCCCCATGTCGTCCGCGCCTTCACCGGCCCCGACGCCCGCCGCCTCGTGCCCTGTTCGGCCCTCGGCGGAGCGATCCTGCTGCTCGGCGCCGATGTCGTCGGCCGCATCGTCGCCCGCCCCGGAGAGCTTCAGGCCGGTGTCGTCACCGCCCTGATCGGCGCCCCGTTCCTGGCGCTTCTGGTCAAGCGCGGCAAGCTCAAGGAGCACACCCGATGACGCGCCTCGAACTCGGGCCCGTCGGCGTACGGATACGGCCCCGGATCGCCCTCACCGCCACCGCCCTCGCGCTGGCCGCCTTCGCCGGACTCGTCGCCTCCGTCTCCCTCGGTACGTTCGCGATCCCCGTCCCCGACGTCATCGGCGCCCTCCTGGGCACCGGCTCAGGCGACGCCGACCTGATCGTCCGTGAACTCCGGCTGCCCCGCGCCCTGACCGCCCTCCTCGTGGGCATCGCCTTCGGCGTCGCCGGCGCCGTCTACCAGGCGATCACCCGCAACCAGCTCGCCAGCCCCGACCTCATCGGCATCTCCGCCGGAGCAGGCGCGGGAGCCGTCGGCGCCATCCTCCTCGGCGGCGTGACCGCCGCAGGGGCGAGCAGTTTCGGGGCCGTCCCCCTCGGCGCGCTCGCCGGCGCACTGGCCACCGCCGCCGTGATCTACGCCCTCGCCTACCGCGGTGGCACCATCACCGGCTACCGCTTCGTCCTCGTCGGCATCGCCGCCAACGGAGCCCTGGTCGCCCTCACCCGCTGGATGCTCGCCCGCGCCGACATCGACCAGGCCTCCCGCGCCATGGTCTGGCTCACCGGCAGCCTCAACGGCCGCGGCTACGAACACGTCCAATGGGCCGGACTCGCCCTGCTCGTCCTCCTCCCCCTCACGTTCGCCCTGGCCAGGCCGTACCAACTCCTCCAGTTCGACGACGACACGGCCATGGGACTCGGCATCCCGCTGCACCGCGCCCGGATCGGCCTGCTGATCCTCGCCACCTGCCTCGCCGCGCTCGCCACCGCCGCCGCCGGGCCGATCGCCTTCATCGCCCTCGGCGCCCCGCAGATCGCCCGCAGGATCGCCGGCACCGCGGGCGTCCCGCTCGTCCTCAGCGGACTGACCGGCGCCGCCCTGCTCCTCCTCGCCGACCTCGCCGGACGGCTGCTGTTCTCGCCCGTGGAACTGCCCGTCGGCATCGTCACCGGCGCCGTCGGCGCCCCGTACCTGCTGCTGTTGCTCGCCCGCGCCAACCGCGCGGGACAGGGAGGCTGACATGACCGCCACGACCACCGCGACCGGAGCCACGGCCCTGACGGGCACCGGCCTCCACCTCGGCTACGGCGACCGCGTCGTCGCCGAGAACCTCGACCTCGACCTCCCCGCCGGCAAGGTCACCGCCCTCGTCGGCCCCAACGCCTGCGGCAAGTCCACCGCCCTGCGTGCCCTGGCCCGGCTGCTCAAGCCCACCGCGGGCGCGGTCCACCTCGACGCCGAGGACATCGCAGGTCTGCCCGCGCGCGAACTCGCCCTGAAGTTGGCCCTCCTGCCGCAGAGCCCGTCCGCCCCCGAGGGCATCACCGTCCGCGATCTCGTCGCCCGCGGCCGCACTCCACACCAGCGCTGGTGGCGGCAGTGGTCCTCCGCCGACGACGCCGTCGTGGACCGTGCCCTGGAGGCCACCGGCACCGCCGAACTGGCCGCCCGGAGCCTGGACGAGCTCTCCGGGGGCCAGCGCCAGCGCGTGTGGATCGCCATGGCACTGGCCCAGGACACCGCCGTCCTGCTCCTGGACGAGCCCACGACCTATCTCGACCTCGCCCACCAGGTCGACGTCCTCGAACTCGTCGCCGAACTCAACCGCGCCGACGGCCGTACGGTCGTCATGGTGCTGCACGAGCTCAACCTGGCCTGCCGCTACGCCGACCACCTCGTCGCCATGCGGGACGGGCGGGTCGTGGCCGCCGGACCGCCCACCGAGATCGTCACTCCCGAGCTGGTCCGCGACGTGTTCGACCTGCCCGCCGCCGTCATCACCTGCCCGGTGGCCGGCACGCCGCTGGTCATCCCGGAGGGCGGGCGTCGGCCGCGGGGCCCGGTCGGTCACATGACCGGCTGAGCCCCGGGCTCGGGCCGCGGTCGCGACCCCGGCACCGAGCCGGGGGCGAGCGGGGCGCTGACGGAGGTCTGAGGACCCTCCACCGAGGCCGACTGGTCGGTCGTGCCGTCCGTCGTGCCGTCGGTCGTCCCGTTCGTCGCCGGCTCCGACGGCGGGCTCGGCGAATCGGGTGACTGCGGGGCCGGCGAGGACGTGGAGGCGGAGTCGGAGGGGCACGGTGTCGGCGTGACGGTGCCACTCGGCGTCGGAGTCTCCCCACCCGTCACCGTCACGCACGGCACGGGCGACGGCGGTGTGGTCGTGGGGGAACCGGTCAAGTCCGAGATCGAGGGCGACGGGGGAGCCGTCGGCGGGGTGGTCGGCTTGTCCTGCCTCCCCGTGTCGCCCGGCTCGCGCGCGAACCAGCCGTCGTCCTCGGGGTCGTAGACGATGAAGATGTTCACCACGGTCACGGAGGGCGCCACGACGATCACCTGGGTGGGCTGATAGCCCGACCAGGCGGTACCGGTCGTCTTCGGTGACTTCTGCGCGATCGGCTCCGTCAGCGGGTTGCCGCAGGCGCAGCGCACCCGTGGCACGCCTCGGTCGTCGACCAGCACCGCCGTGCCGGCCTGGAGCACCGCCTGGTACGAGGTGGGGGAGCCGCTCCGGTAGCCGTGGTTGGTCACACGGGTGTCGACCCGGAGCTGAAGCGGCGTCAGGGAGCGCAGATAGCCCGGGACCTCCTCGGCCCCGATCTTGAGAACCGAGGCGAAGGCGGCGTTCTTGGCGGGTTCTTCGGCCAGGTAGCGGACCTGTTGCTCGACGTTGCAGCTCGACGTGTTCCGTGAACCGCCGTACAGGCCCGCCGAGGAACCGTTCACGCTGCGCGTGGTGTTCGCGTCCACGGACTTGGTCGGGCTGGGCAGTGGCTCCGCCGACTGGGAGGCGGCGTCAGCGCGCGCCGTGGACTTGGTGAACGGGTCGGGTCCCGAGGCGGAGGCGTTCTGCAGGAACACCTCACCGCCGCCCGCACCGGTGTCGCCGCCGTTGCCGTCGGGGCGGGTGAGGACGACGACCAGCGCGACGGCGGCGACCAGGACGGCCGTGATCGAGGCGACCTTGGGGACGGACCGCCACCAGGGACCGCCGCCCGCACCACCGCCCTCGCCGCCCCCGCTCGTGCCGCCGCCACCGGGGCCGCCAGGGCCGCCAGGGCCGCCGGGACCGCCCCCCGAGCCGTCGTGCGGCCGATCGGGGGGTGGCGGGGGGCCGGCCGCCCCCGGACTGGTGCTCGGGCCCGAGAGGGGACCCGAAGGCGGACCTGAAGGGGGAACCGAGGGGCGGCCGGACGGCGGGTGGGAAGTCACGTTGTTTCCCTTTCTTCCGTTCCGCGCCCATTGTGTGCGGCGCACCCGTTCCGCCCGCAAGCGGACGGCACCCGCCGGTACTAGCGTGGACAGCGTGAGCAGCCAGCTCCCCACCACGTCCCGACCGGCGCACGGCGCCCAGCAACTCGCCCGCCATTGGGGCGAGGCCCTGGGCGCCGTGCTCGCCGGTCTCCTCGCGATGGCCGTCGTGGCCGCACTCGGCCTCTGGGCCGCGGGCGCCGCCGACCTCCCCGGGGGCTTCGCCGGCGTTGTCGCCGCGGTCGTCGTCATGGCCGCGGGCGGACAGATCGACCTCTCCGGCGACGCAGGCGCGCTCGCCGGTACCAACGCCGATCTCACCGCCATGCCGCTCACCGTCACCCTGGTGGGCGCACTGGTCACCGGAATCTGCTTCCTGCTCCCGCTCCGCCACCACGCCGTCGCCGGCACCCGAGATCTCCTCGCCCGGGTCGGCCGTACCGTCGTGCTCTGGCTGGCCGCCCTGGCCTGCGTATCGGCCGTCGCCCAGCACGACTTCCCCGTCTCGATCGGCGGCGGCGAGAGTCAGGACACGATGTCCGACCTCTTCGGCGAACTCCTCGACGCGGCGGACCCCACCGTCGGCTTTCGCACCGACATCGGAGCCACCCTCGGCTTCGGGCTCCTGTGGATCCTCGGCGTTCTTCTGATCGCCCTGCTGGTCTCGCGCAGCCCGCTGCCGCCCCGCCTCGTCCGCTATCAGGAAGCCGTACGCCCGGCCGCGCACTCCATGCTGCTCCTGGTGCTCGCGTACGTCGTCGTCGGTCTGGTCATCGGCATCGTCGTGGCCACCACCAGGGGGCACGCAGCCGAGACCTGGGCCGTGATCCTGCTCGGCCTGCCCAACGTCAGCTGGCTCGCCCTCGGCGTCGGCATCGGAGGCTCCTGGGAGGGCACGGTCGACGGGCCGTTCGGGCTACCCATGCCCCCGATCCTCGACGCCGTGCTGCGCACCGACACCGCAGGCCTCTCCACCGTGGACCTCTCCTCCCTCACCTCGTACGACTCCCGGGCCTGGTGGCTGCTCCCCGTGGCCGCCGTCCTGGTGCTGGCCGTGTCCTTCCTCGCGGCCGTCCGCTCGCCCGCCCGCACGCGGCTCTGGCAGCACGCCCTCCGCATGGGGATCGCCTTCGGCCTGACCATGCTGGTCATCGCCCCCGTCACGCTCGTCGAGGCGCGGTTCGGGCTCTCCATCCTCGGAATCGGCGAGCTCGAATCCCTCGGCGGCCAGGTCGTGCTCCGGCCCCACGTCTGGCTGACGGCCGGCCTCGCCCTGCTCTGGGGTCTCGTCGCGGGCTTCCTCGGCGGCCTGCTCGCCTCCCCCGTCCACCGCCGCGGCGAGGTGGAGACCCGCGAGACGGCCACCGGCAAGGTGGACCCCCGCAGGCGCTGAGGCCCCGCCCGTGCCCGCTCCCCGGCGTGAGGACGGTAAGACCCGGCGTCAGGACGGCTCGCGGAACACCGGTCGTGCCCATGCCGGCGGCGGGAGCGGAGCGGTCGGCGGCTCCAGGCCGACCCCGCCGCCACCGCCGCCCGGACCGGTGGCACCCCGCTCCAGCGCCGCCCGCAGCGCGGTGACGAACTCCAGGCACGTCCCGTACCGCTCCTCCGGTGCCTTGGCCAGCGCCTTCGCGAGCACCTCGTCCCCGGCCTCCGGCAGTTCCGGCCGCTCCGAGGAGAGCGGTGGCGGCGGATCGTACTGATGCGCCCAGAGCAGCGCCATGTCGTCGTCACGACGGAACGGCGGCACCCCGCAGAGCGTCTCGTAGACCACGCACGCCAGGCTGTACACATCACACCGGCCGTCCACGGGCTTCCCCGAGATCTGCTCCGGCGCCACATAGTCGAGCGTGCCCACGAACTGCCCCACCGTCGTCAGGCCGGTCAGCGACAGCGACTTCTTCGTGAGCCCGAAGTCCGTGAGATACACATGTTCCGGATGGTCGCGGTCCGTGCCCTCGGCGACCAGGATGTTGCCCGGCTTCACATCCCGGTGCACCAGATCGTGCGCGTGCGCCGCGTCCAGCGCGGACGCCACCTGGACGGCGATCCGCCCCGCCTTCACCGGCGGCAGCGCGCCCTCACGGTCCAGGAGCGCCCTCAGGTCCTGCCCCGGGACGTACCGCATCGCGATGTAGAGCACACCCTCCGTCTCGCCCGCCTCGAAGACCGGCACGATGTGCGGATGGTCGATAGCCGCCGCCACCCGCGACTCGTGCGCGAACCGCTTGCGGAAGGTGTCGTTGCGGGCCAGTTCGGGGGCGAGGAGCTTCAGGGCCACCGTCCGGTCGAGGCGCAGATCGCGCGCCCGGTACACGACCGCCATCCCGCCGCGGCCGATCTCGGCCTCCACCACGTAGCTCGCGATCTGCTTGCCGACGAGCCCCGATTCCCGGCCGACGGGGAGATCCGTGTCCCGGGTCGCGCCGGCCATCAGTCCTCACCCGGCAGGTTCGTCACGTCCACGACCCGGGTGGGTGGCGGTCCCGCCGGTTCGCTCGGCGGTGCGTCCTCCGTGTCCACGACCTGAGTGGGCGGCGGACCGGCCGGTTCGCTCGGCGGTGCGTCCTCCATGTTCACGACCTGAGTGGGCGGCGGACCGGCCGGTTCGCTCGGCGGTGCGTCCTCCATGTCCACGACCCGGGTGGGCGGTGGACCGGCCGGTTCGCTCGGCGGTGCGTCCTCCTCGTGCCGCTGAGGCCCCTCGGGCTCGTCGAACCGTGGCACCACCCGGGTCGGCTGGTGCCCGGCGCCGGTCTCCTCACCCATCGGTACGGCGGCGGCCGCCGACGGCCCGGCCGAGGCCGCGTACGTACTGAGCCCGACCCCGTCGCAGTACACCCAGCGCTCGTGCTCCCCGTCGTACAGCCACAGCGACTCGCCGTCGACCACCATCCCGACCCGCAGCCCGAACGTGCGCCGCCGGAACGTGTCCCGGTCCGCCCGGCCCGTCGCCAGCTCTTCCGCGGCCCGCCGGAAACGGCCCAGCGACTCCTCCGCCCGGGCGATCAGCGGCCGCGGGTCGGCGGTCCTTGCGAGCGGCTGACGGGCCTCCGGCGGATCCACGGGGACGGAGACGAGCAGCCGTGCGTCGACCCAGGCGGCCCAGCCGTTCGAGCAGAGGATCTGCCCCCAGTCGCCGACCCGCTGCATGAGCTCCACGGGCAGGAACGCGTCGAGCGGCACCGTGGGCATGCCCGGATCCGGCGCCTCCCAGGCGGGCAGACCGTCGCGCGGCACGACATGCGTCGGCCGGAAGTCCGGCACGTACTCCGGTACCGGGGGAGTGACCGGGATACCCATCGGCGCCTGCCTCTCTGCTCACTTGCGCATGATCACCGGCTCGTGCCGCCGCAGCAGCCGCGCGACGGCGAAGCCGAGGACGAGACAGAGCACGACCAGCATCCCCATGTCGAACAGCCACGCTTCCAGGGTGTGGTCCATGAGCGGATCCGTCGTCTTTTCGCTCGGAGCCGTCTTCCCGATGTCGATGGTCGCGCCCATCGCCGCGAACGCCCACCGCGACGGCACCAGCCACGCCAGCTGCTCGAGGACCGGTGCGCCGTGGACCGTGAGCAGCGCCCCGCAGAACACCACCTGGACGATGGCGAGGAGGACGAGCAGCGGCATGGTCACCTCCTCCTTGCGCACCAGGGCGGAGACGAACAGACCGAGCATCATCGCGGTGAAGGAGAGCAGCGCGACCGCGAGCGTGAGCTCCACGAGCGGCGGGAAGAGCACGCCCTTGCCGTCCGGCACGTTCAGCGGCACGCCGATCAGCGCGACCAGGGTCAGGACGATCGCCTGGACGATGGTGATCAGACCGAGCACCACGACCTTCGACATGAGATACGCGGAGCGCGACAGGCCGACGGCTCTCTCCCGCCGGTAGATCGTGCGCTCCTTGACCAGCTCGCGCACCGCGTTGGCGGCTCCCGTCAGGACACCGCCGACACAGAGGATGAGCAGGACGTTCAGCGTCGACTCGGGGTTGAGGCTGCCCTCCGACAGAGCCCGGGCCATCGCCCCCATGATGAACGGCAGGGCGACCATGATGGCCAGGAACATCCGGTCGGCGGCCAGGGCGGCGGTGTAGCGGCGCACCAGCGTACGGAGCTGGGAGCCCCAGCTCTGCGCCTTGGGCGGGGGCCCGGGTTCCGGCACCGCTCCGGAGCGGGGCGGGCCCGGCCGGGCCATCGCGTCGGCGATGTACTGCCGGTGGAAGCGGGAGGAGCTGTACTGGCCCGCCCAGTCGCGGTCGCGCTCGTTCTCGAAGGCCTCGAACGCCTCCGGCCACTGCGCGTACCCGAAGTAGCCGAGGGAGTCGTTCGGCGGCCCGTAGTAGGCGATCCGACCGCCCGGCGCGAGCACCAGCAGCCGGTCGCAGACGTCCAGGCTCAGCACGCTGTGGGTGACGACGATGACCGTACGGCCGTCGTCGGCGAGCCCGCGCAGCATGTGCATCACCGAGCGGTCCATGCCGGGGTCGAGGCCGGAGGTCGGCTCGTCGAGGAAGAGCAGCGACGGCTTGGTGAGCAGCTCGAGGGCCACGCTGACCCGCTTGCGCTGACCGCCGGAGAGACTGTGGATGGGCTGGTTCGCCCGCTCGTGGAGGCCGAGTTCGCCGATGACCTCGTCGACCCGGGCCCGGCGTTCGGCGTCCGCGGTGTCCTCGGGGAAACGCAGCTCGGCGGCGTATCCGAGGGCCCGCCGTACCGTGAGCTGGAGGTGCAGGATGTCGTCCTGCGGGACGAGCCCGATGCGCTGGCGCAACTCCGCGTAGTCCCGGTAGAGGTCCCGCCCGTCGTACAGCACCGTGCCGCGGTCGGCGGGGCGCTGACCCGTGAGTGCGCCGAGCAGGGTGGACTTGCCCGCGCCGGACGGCCCGACGACGGCGAGCAGACACTTCTGCCCGACGGGGAACGAGACGTCCTCGAGGAGCGTCTTGCGGCCGCGGTCGACGGTGACCGCCAGATCCTGCACGTCGAGCGAGACCTCACCGGTGTCGGTGAACTCGACGAGCTGGCCGCCGATGAGGCAGAACGCGGAGTGTCCGATGCCGACGATGTCGTCCGGGGTCACGCGGGCGCTGGCCACGGGACGGCCGTTGAGGAAGGTGCCGTTGTGGCTGCCGAGGTCGTGGATCCAGTACGTCCCGTCCGGCTGTGCCCGCAGTTCGGCATGGCGGCGTGAGACCACGAGGTCGTCGACGACCAGGTCGTTGTCCGGCCCACGGCCGATGCGCACGGTCCGGGTGGGGAGCGGGCGGACGGAGGTGGGCTGCCGGAAGGTGCCGGTGGCGGCCGGATGGGAGACCGAGGAGGGCCGTGGCGGGGTCCGCGGCGGCGCGGGAGCCGGCGGCTCCGGGGCGGGCACCGGGGGAGGGACGGGTGTCGGTGGCTCGGGGGGCGGTACGGGTGGTGGCGCCGGTGTCGGGGGCCCGGGCTCGACCGGGGGCGCCGCCACCGGGTCGGAGAGGACGGCGCACGGGCCGTCCCCGGGATGCCCGAACCGGATGACCGTGCCGGGGCCGACGTCGCGCAGAGCCACGCGGTGGCTGTCCGCGAAGGTGCCGTTCGTGCTGCCCTCGTCCTCCAGCGTCCAGTGGCCGCCTACGGCCCGCAGGACCGCGTGGTGCCAGGACGTCCGGTCGTCCGCGAGCACGATGTCGCTGGTGGGGTCGCGCCCGATGCGGTAAACCCGGCTCGGACTCATGACGGTTGCGTCCCCGTCGATCTCGAGGACGAGCTCGGGTGCGGCGGGCGCGACGGGCCGCTCTCCCATGCGTGAATTTTATCGTCCGGGGCGGATCCGTGCCTGGGAGAGGCGCCGGTATCGTGGGCGGCTCGATCGCGGACGACGCGCGATCGTGGACGAAGGAGGGCCCACCCGTGCCGAAAGGTGTCACCAAGCGTCGGCCCCGGACCCGGGCCGCTCTGCTGAAGGCCGCTCTGGAGACCTTCGCCGAGCACGGCTTCCACGCCACCTCGATCGAGCAGATCTGCGAGCGGGCCGGGTACACGCGTGGCGCCTACTACTCGAACTTCGCCAGCAAGGAAGAGCTGTTCCTCGCCCTCTTCGACGAGCACAGCGAGCGGACCGTGCGCCGGCTGGCGGAGGCGATCGACGCACTGACCGCCGAGGAGTACACCCTGGAGCGGCTGGCCGAACTCGCCTCCCGAGTCGAGCCGGACGAACGGGACTGGTACCTCGTCACCACCGAGTTCACCCTGCACGCCATCCGTGACCCTCAGGCGGCGTGGGTGCTCGCCCGGCACGACGCCCGGCTGCGGGCCGAGATCGCCCGCGGACTCACGGCCGTACTGCGCCGGGCCGGACGGGAACTGACCGTGGACGCCGACCGGTTCGCCCGGGTGCTGATCGCTCTGCGCGAGGGCGGACTCGCGCAGAGCTACGTCGAACCGGCGGAGCTTCCACCGGGCAGCCTCGAACGGGAGTTCCTCGCCCCGCTGTTGGCGGCGTCGACGCGGGAGATCCCGGCCGGAGACCCGGTCAGTCGAACAGATCCGGGTCCGACGCCGTGATCTGATCCCACAGCGGGCGGGCCTGGAACCAGCCGGCGAGGTGGGTTCCCACCTGCCCCCGGGTGATCAGCGCCGTCTCGCGGTCGATCAGCTGCGGTGTACCCGCCGCCATCGCCAACAGCTGGGCCTGGCAGGAGCGTTCCATGGTGATGAACCACCAGACGGCCTCGGCCACCGAGTGCCCGACCGTGAGCAGCCCGTGGTTCTTGAGGATGACCGCCTTGTGCTCGCCGAGCGCCTTCGCGACCCGCTCGCCCTCGTCCAGCTCGTTGACCACGCCCCGGTAGTCGTCGTAGATGCCGTGGTCCTCGAAGAAGGCGCAGGCGTCCTGGGTGATCGGATCCAGCGGGATGCCCAGGCTGGAGAACGCCTTGCCGTGCAGCGAGTGCGAGTGCGCGGCGGCGACCGCGTCGGGGCGGGCCGCGTGGACCCGCGAGTGGATGACGAACGCGGCGCGGTTCACGGGGCGGTCGCCGGAGAGCAGGGTGCCGTCCTGGTCCACGAGGATCAGATCGGATGCCTTGATCTGGCTGAAGCTCATCCCGAACGGATTGACCCAGAAGGCCTCAGGGTTCTCCGGATCGCGCACGGTGATGTGCCCGGCGACCCCCTCGGAGAACCCGAACCTGGCGAAGAGCCGGAATCCGGCGGCGAGTTGCTCCTTTCGGTGGCGGCGCTCCTCCTCGACGGTCTCGAAGGTGGGCGGCAGGGGGAGGGTGACGCCCTCGGGCATCGGGCCGACGGCGGCGGCCAGGGCGGGCGGGAGAGTGCTCATGGGTGCTCCTCACGACGGCGTGACGCGGTGCCCGCCAAAAGATACAGAGATGTATCCGATGCGCCAATGGATCGCGCAGGGTCCGTCGGCGGAACGGCCTTGCGGCGTGCGGGCATCGCTGGCTACGGTCGCGTAGAAAGCGCTTACGGACGGGCGCTCGCCCCAGGGAGCTGACCTCGTGCCGAACTCGGACGTCCTGATCTACACCCGCACCGCGGGCTACCGCCACGCCTCGATTCCGTCCGGCGCGGAGGCGCTCGCGGAGCTGGCTGCGTCGGCGGGGCTCACGGCCGGGACGACCGAGGACCCGGAGGCGTTCACCCCCGAGACGCTGGAGCGGTGCGCGGCGGTGGTCTTCCTGTCGACGACCGGCACGGTCCTGACGCCGTCCGGGCGGGCGGCCTTCGAGGCGTACGTCCGTGGCGGCGGGGGCTTCCTCGCGATCCACGCGGCGGCCAACGCTGAGCCGGACTGGCCCTTCTACGGAGAACTTCTCGGCACCCGCTTCGACGGACACCCGGAGATCCAGCCGGGCGTGGTGTGCGTGGACGCCCACGACCACCCCGGTACGGCCCCGCTGCCGGCGCGATGGGAGTGGACGGACGAGTGGTACAACTTCACGTCGAACCCCCGGGGGACGGGCGTGCGGGTGCTGGCCCGCGCCGACGAGTCGACGTACCGGGGCGGAACGCTGGGCGCGGACCACCCCCTGGTGTGGTGCCGCGAGACCGGCCGCGGGCGTGTCTTCTTCACAGCGCTGGGCCATGCCGAGGAGGCGTACCGGGACGAGACGTTCCGCGGCCATCTGGCGGGGGCGCTGCGCTGGGTCTCGGGCGGGGGACCGGCCTCACCTCACCCCCCGGCCCCCTGACGGGCCCTGGGGGCGGCGCGTCACCCCGGCGCCCCTCCCCGATTGCGGTGCGGGACGCCGCGCGGGAGGGTGCCTGTGGGGCGGACGGGCAGGAGGAGACGACATGGGCATCGCCACGGTCAACCCGGCGACCGGTGAGACGCTGCGGACCTACGACGCCCACGGGCACGACGAGGTCGAGCGGCGGATCGCCGCCGCCCACGAGACCTTCCGGCAGTACCGCACCACCTCCTTCGCCGAACGCGCCCGCCTCATGCGCCGTGCCGCCGACCTTCTCGACGAGGACGCCGAGGACATCGCCCGCACGATGACCACCGAGATGGGCAAGCCGATCACCGCGGCCCGAGCCGAGGCGGCCAAGTGCGCCAAGGCCATGCGCTGGTACGCCGATCACGCCGAGTCCCTGCTCGCCGACGAGCACCCCGCCGAGGCCGACGTCCACGACTCCGGGGCCGAGACCGCCCGGGTCCACTACCGTCCCCTCGGTCCGATCCTCGCCGTCATGCCCTGGAACTTCCCGCTCTGGCAGGTCGTCCGGTTCGCCGCGCCCGCCCTCATGGCCGGCAACACCGGGCTTCTCAAGCACGCCTCCAACGTGCCGAGGACCGCCCTCTACCTGGGTGATCTCTTCCGTCGCGCCGGATTCCCCGAAGGCTGCTTCCAGACCCTCCTCATCGGCTCCGGAGCCGTCGAGGCCGTGCTGCGCGACCGCCGGATCGCCGCGGCCACGCTGACCGGGAGCGAGCCCGCCGGGCGTTCGGTCGCCGCCATCGCGGGAGACGAGGTCAAGAAGACGGTCCTGGAACTCGGCGGCAGCGACCCGTACATCGTCATGCCCTCCGCCGACCTCCCGCGCGCCGTCAAGACCGCCGTCACCGCACGCGTCCAGAACAACGGCCAGTCCTGTATCGCGGCCAAGCGGTTCATCGTCCACACCGACGTCTACGACGACTTCGCCGAGCGCTTCACCGCCGCCATGAACGCGCTGACCGTCGGTGACCCCCTCGACGAGTCCACCGACGTCGGCCCGCTCGCCACCGAGCAGGGCCGTACCGACCTGGAGGAACTGGTCGACGACGCGGTGAACAAGGGTGCAACGGTCCTGTGCGGCGGAGCCCGTCCCGAGAACCGCCCCCGCGGCTGGTTCTACCAGCCCACCGTGCTGACCGGCATCACCCCGCAGATGCGCATCCACCAGGAAGAGGCGTTCGGCCCCGTCGCCACCGTCTACCCGGTGTCCGACATCGAGGAGGCGGTGGCCGTCGCCAACGACTCGCCCTTCGGCCTCAGTTCCAACGTGTGGACCCGAAGCGACGAGGACATCGCCTTCTTCGTACGGGACCTCGAGGCCGGCGGCGTCTTCGTCAACGGCATGACCGCATCCCACCCGGCGCTCCCGTTCGGCGGCGTGAAGCGCTCCGGCTACGGCCGCGAACTCTCCGGCCACGGCATCCGCGAGTTCTGCAACGCGACCACGGTCTGGCAGCGCGCCTGACCACTCCCTCGCCTGATCCGAAAGACAGGTCCTACCCGATCCGAAAGACAGGACCTAGCGGTCCCGCGTCCACCGCAACAGCTCCTCCGCCGACCACGCGTTGATCACGCGTTCCACCGGCACCCCGCACTCCTCCGCCCGCGCGCAGCCGAAGATCTGCCACTCCAACTGCCCCGGCGCGTGCGCGTCCGTGTCCACCGCGAACCACACCCCGGCCGCCACCGCCTTCCGCAGCAGCCGGCGTGGCGGATCGAGCCGCTCCG
Organism: Streptomyces sp. NPDC046712; assembly: GCF_040645695.1. Classification (NCBI taxonomy): domain Bacteria; kingdom Bacillati; phylum Actinomycetota; class Actinomycetes; order Kitasatosporales; family Streptomycetaceae; genus Streptomyces; species Streptomyces sp. NPDC046712. Next base: position 46,065 of record NZ_JBEYYW010000021.1, read on the forward strand.
GGCGGCTGTTGATCTCCACCGCGGTCCCCGCCTCGGCGCACGCCGCGAAGACGCGGTCCGCGTCGAAGGTCGACTCGGGCCGCAGCCGCCCTCCGCTCACCAGTCGTCCCGTGCAGTGCCCGAGGATGTCCATCAGGGGATTGCGTACCGCCTTCTCCATCCGCCGGGTCATCGCCGGCGCGTCCATCCGCAGCTTCGAGTGCACCGAACCGACCACCACGTCGAGCCGGTCGAGCAGCTCCGGCTCCTGGTCGAGCGAACCGTCCTCCAGGATGTCGCACTCGATCCCGGTCAGCAGCCGGAACGGCGCCCACTCCTCGTTCAGCCGCTCCACCACGTCCAGTTGCTCGCGCAGCCGCTCCGGCGACAGCCCGCGGGCGACCTTCAGGCTGGGCGAGTGGTCGGTCAGGACCGCCCACTCGTGGCCGAGTCCCGCCGCCGTGCGGCCCATGTCCTCGATCGTGCTCCCACCGTCCGACCACTCGGAGTGCAGATGACAGTCGCCGCGCAACGCCGCTCGCAGCGTCTCGCCGCCGTTCACCACCGGCACCGAGATCTCGGCCTCCAGGCGTTCCAGATACTCCGGCACCCGGCCCTCCAGGGCCTCGCGGATCACCGCGGCCGTCTTCGGCCCGATGCCCTTGACCGACTCCAGAGTGCCGGCCGCCACTCGCCGCTCCACCTCGCCGTCCGCCATGGCGGCGACGGCCGCGGACGCGGTACGGAACGCCCGGACCCGGTACGTGGGCGCCTGCGAGCGTTCGAGGAGGAAGGCGATGCGGTCCAGCGCCGCCACGGGATCCATGGGCTCACCTCACCGTCGGACGGGTGCCTCGGCCGCGGCCGGCACGTGCGCCGGGCCGATCTCGCACCACACCGCCTTGCCTTCGCCACGCGGCTCCACACCCCACCGGGACGCCAGCGCGTCGAGGAGCAGCAGTCCGCGCCCAGAGGTCGCCGCCTCACCCGGTGTGCGCCTGCGGGGCCATGCGCTCGACCGGTCCTGCACCGAGAGCCGTACCCGTCGTACCGGCTCGGGCAGCACCTCCAGCGTGAGCACCGCCCCGCCCTCGGTGTGCAGCAGCACGTTCACCAGCAGCTCGCCCGTCAACAGCTCGGCGTCGTCCGCCAGTTCGGGCATGTTCCAGTCCCGCAGCGCCTGGCCCACCGCCGCCCGCGCGTCGGAGAGCCCCTGCGGATCCGCCTGGTGGATGTACTGGTGGATGCGCGGAGCCCGCGGAGTCCCCGGGTCCGGGCTGCGCCGCAGCACCAGCAGAGCCACGTCGTCCCCCGCGCCCCACCGCTCCCACAGCTGGTCCGACAGATGGTCCGCGAGCGCCTCCGCCTGAGGCGGACCGCTGCTCATCGCCCCCGACAGCGCGTCCAGACCGGACTCGATGTCCGAGCCCGGCTGTTCGACCAGCCCGTCCGTGCACAGCACCAGAGTCTCGCCCGGCACGAGGTCGAGCCGTGTCTCCGGGAACTCCTCGTCCCCGAACACCGTCGCCAGACCGAGCGGAAGGCCTCCGCGGAGCTTGGGCCGTCCGACCCGGCCGTCCGTGTGCCGGATCATCGGCCCCAGATGCCCGGCGCGCACCGCGCGCACGGTGCCGGTGCCCAGGTCCACCTGGGCGTAGGTGCAGGTCGCGAAGCGGTTCGTGTCGAGCTCGGCGAGGAAGCGAGAAGCCCGGGCCAGTACGGTCGAAGGCGCGTGGCCCTCACCCGCGTACGCCCGGAGCGCGATCCTCAACTGGCCCATGATCGCGGCGGCGTGGGTGTCGTGGCCCTGGACGTCGCCGACCACGATGCCGACCCGGCTGCGGGGCAACGGGATCACGTCGTACCAGTCGCCGCCGACCTGCCGGCCGCTCCACGCCGCGTGGTAGCGGACGGCGATCTCGCCGCCGGAGATCGCCGGAATCCGGCGCGGGAGCATCGTCTCCTGAAGCCCGGTGGCCAGCTCGCGCTCCTCGTCGAAGAGGATCGCGCGCTGGAGGGACTGCGCGACGATCGCGGCGAGGCCGAGCAGCAGATTGCGCTCGTCGGCGTTGAACGACGAACGGCGCCGGTAGAAGAGCGCCATGCCGCCGAGCGAGCGCGCCTGGGCGACCAGGGGCAGATAGCAGGCGGACTTGAACCTCAGCCGCTCGACGTACGGGGCCAGCTCCGGGAAGTCCCGTCCGAGCGTGGGGAACGCGGGCACGAACCGGGGCCGCCCGCTCAGTACCGCCTCGGCGAGCGGCAGCCCCCGGTCCAGCCGGCGCGAACGGAAGTCGTTCAGGGCGTCCAGGGACTCCCCGCTCAGCGCGATGACGTTCAGCGAGCCGTTCTCGACCAGGCCGAGCGCGAGACCGTCGGCGCCGAGCCGGGCGAGTCCGCCGGGGCCCGTCATCGCGGCCGTCACGTCGTCGACCGTCACCGCCCGCGAGAGCGCGTGCGTGGTCCGCTCCACGATGCTGGTCTGCACCTCACGGCGCTTCTCCAGGTCCAGGACGAACGCGGAGTGCGCCACCTCGGCGGTGGTGTCCCGGACGACGCCGACGATCCGGTGGGCCCTGCCGTCGGCCGAGCGCAGAATACGTGCCTGCACATGCGTCCACTGAGGTGTGCCGTTCTCCTCCTCGGTCCGGAAGTGCGCGGAGTACGAGGTCTCGCCACTGGTGATCGCACGGCGGACCACCGCGTCGAGCCGGGCCCGCTCCTCGGCGTCGAGGCGCTGGACGAGCGAGGCGGGGCGCCCGTCGAACCCGCTCGGCCCCAGCCCGAACACCAGCAGCCCGGCCTCGTCGACGTCGATGGTGCCCGTGTCGAGGTCCCAGTCGAAGCTGCCGGTCCGATTCATGGCGAGCCGCTCGTTGGGCCCGATCTCGCCACTGCGCGTGCCCCGGTCGTCATCGGTCATCCTCACCATTGTCGAACCCGCACCCCTCCGACGCCATGGCGGCGACACGCGTCGTGCCGGAGATTTCTCGCGCCGGGGCAGAATGGGCCGGTGATCCCCCGCTACCGCGTCCTCGGCCCCAGCCGGGCCCTCCGGGCCGACGGCCGCGAGGCCGTGCTCAGCGGCGCCCGGCTCCGGGCCCTCCTCGCCGCGCTGGCCGCCGCGGGCGGACGCGGCGTCGGGGTGGGCGAGCTGATCGACCGGATCTGGCAGGACGGCCCGCCCGAGGATCCCACCGGGGCGCTGCAGGCGCTGGTCGGGCGCCTGCGCCGGACGCTCGGCCGGGAGGCCGTCGCCTCCACGGCCGGCGGATACCGGCTCGGCGCCGGCCCCGAGGACGTCGACCTCCATGTGTTCGAGCGGCTGGCCGCCGAGGGGGCCGACGCGCTCACGGCGGGGGATCCGGGACGAGCGGCCCGACTCCTCGACGAGGCGCTCGGGCTGTGGGGCGGACCCGCGCTCGCCGACCTCCCGGGCCGGGAGACCGACCCCCTCGTCGTACGGGTGGACCGGCGCCACGCCCAGGCCCAGCGGGACCGCCTCGCAGCCGACGTGGCCCTCGGCCGGGCGGCGAGCGCGCTGGACCCACTGACTGCCCTGGCCGCCGAACATCCGCTGGACGAGCCCCTCCAGGCGCTCCGCATCCGGGCTCTGCGGGCGGCGGGCAGGCCCGCCCAGGCCCTGCAGGCGTACGGCGAGGTCCGCACGGTCCTCGCGGACCGCCTGGGCACGGATCCGGGGCCGGAACTGAAGGGTCTCCACGCCGAGTTGCTGACGGGCGACGCCCCAGCCCCCTTGGCTCCTGCGACGCCCGCGGCCGCCGTGGCCCCGGTGGCGGAACGTCCTCGCGTCCCCGCCCGGCTCACGTCCTTCGTCGGACGCGATACCGAACTCGACGCCCTCGTTGCCGAGTTGCGCGAACGGCGTCTCGTCACGCTGCTCGGGACCGGCGGGGTCGGCAAGACCCGGCTCGCCCTGGAGGCCGCCGAACGGGGCTCGCCGCACTGGCCGGAAGGAGTACGGGTCGCCGAACTCGCCTCCGTACGCGCGGAGTCCGACGTCCCCTCCGCCGTCCTCACCGCACTCGGTGCCCGGGAGACGCAGCTGTGGAGCGGGACGTCGGCCGTCGAGCCGGGCGAGCGTGACGCGCTCACCCGGCTCGTGGAGCACTGCGCGTCACGTCGCCTGCTGCTGGTCCTGGACAACTGCGAGCACGTGGTGGGCGCGGCGGCGGAGCTGGTGGAGCAGCTGCTGGTCCGCTGTCCCGGCGTCACCGTCCTCGCCACCAGCCGCGAGCGGCTGGGCGTGCCGGGGGAGTTCGTACGTCCGGTGGAGCCGCTGCCGCCGGACGGCGCGCTGCGTCTGCTGGCCGAGCGAGGGGCGGCCGCGCGGGCCGGATTCGACCCGGCGGACGACCCCGAGGCGTGCGCGGAGATCTGCCGCCGCCTCGACGGTCTGCCGCTGGCGATCGAGCTGGCGGCGGCGCGCCTGCGGCTGCTGGCCCCGCGCCAGATCGCGGACCGGCTCGACGACCGCTTCCCGTTGCTGACATCCGGGGCCAGGACCGTGCTGCCCCGACAGCAGACCCTGCGCGCGGTGGTCGACTGGTCCTGGGACCTCCTGGACGAGAGCGAACGGACAGTTCTGCGCCGACTGTCGGTCTTCTCGGGCGGCTGCGACCTGGAGGCAGCGGAGGCCGTCTGCACGACGGCCGCCCCCGGCGCGACCGACGGCGCGGGCGGGGACGCGGCCGGTGGTGGGGTCCACGGTGCGGATGACGGGGTGGCCGATGGCGAGGTCCACGGCGTGGCTCACCGTGCGGCCGACGGTGCGGCTCACGGCGTGGCCGATGGCGCGGCTCACGGTGCGGCCGACGGCGCGGCCGACGGCACAGGCCGGGATGCGACGGCGGCCGTGCCCGCCGATCGCGTCCTCGGCCTTCTCGGCGCGCTCGTCGACAAGTCGCTCGTCGTCGCGGTGCCCGACGGCGAAGGGGCCATGCGTTACCGGCTCCTGGAGACCGTCGCCGAGTACGCCGCCGAGCGTCTCGACGAAGCCGGGGACCGCGCCGCCGCCGAGCGGCGTCACCTCGTCCACTACCGGGAACTCGCCCGCACCGGAGACCCCGCACTCCGGGGGCCGGGTCAGGACGTCTGGCTGCGCCGTTTCGAGAGCGAGCACGACAACCTGACGGCCGCTTTGCGGACCGCCGTCGACCGTCGCGAGGAGCAGGAGGCGCTCTGCCTCGTCCTGTCCATGAGCTGGTTCTGGCAGCTCCGTGCCCGGCAGTCCGACGCCCGCGTCTGGTCCCTGGCGGCGGCCGCCCTCGGCCCCGACCCGTTCGCCCCGCCCGTACGGCGCGCCGTCCCCCTCGCCGAGCGCTGCACCGACACGCCGCCACCGTGGAGCGAGGAGCAGCTATGGGAGGCCCGGCGCGGCTGCCGGCTGCTCGTCCTCTCGGCCGAGGGCGGCGAGGGTGCGACGGCTCTGGAGCGGCCCGAGACCCGCGCCCGGCTGGACGCCGTCGTCACCGCCTACCGCCCCGGCATGCCGCAGAACTGCCGCCAACCCGGCTCGATGTGGTTCTTCGCCCGCCTGATGACCGGCGAGTTCACCGGCCTCGACGACACGCTGGAGGCCATGGCCGCCGCCTGCCGCGCCGAGGGCGCCCACTGGGAGCTCGCCTTCGCCTTCCTCCTGCGGGCCAAGCTCCTCGGTGACCGCCTCGACGACGCCGAACAGGCGCTCGCCCTCTTCGAGCGGGCCCAGGACTCTTGGGCGATCGCCGAGTCCCTCTCAGCGCGCGGAGAGGCGTACGAGCGGGCCGGCCGTCTCGCCGAGGCCGCCGCCGACTTCGAGCGCGCCGCGCAGGCCTCCGCCCGGCTCGGTGCCCGCTCTCAGGTCCCCGTCTTCACGGCCCGCCTCGCCGCCGTACGGCTCCGTTTTCCGGCCGCCGACCCGGCGGCATGGGCGGATGCCGAACGCCTGCTGGTCGAAGCCGCCGAGCACACCGGGGAGCCGACCGGTGAGCCGGTCAGCACGGCCCGGCTGCTGCTCGCCCAGCACTACGGACACACCGGGCGAACGGCCCTCGCGCGAGAGCAACTCCGGCGCATCGAGGGTGAGTTCCGAGGCGACACGCCCGACCTCTTCGCCGGTCTGACCGGCGGCCTGCGGGGCTGGCTCGACTGCCTCGACGGGGCCTACGCCGAGGCCGTCGGACACCTGGCCCATGCCGTGCGGGACGTCGAGACCCTCGCATACCTCGTGGCGCCGTACCTCGTCGTCGGCCAGTTCGTGACGGCGGCCTGGGCCAGGGCCGGACTCGGCACGGCGGGCGACGCCGAGGACGGAGCCCGTCTCCTGGGCGCGTACGACGCCCACCGTGGACACGCCGGAGGGGCCGGCTTCCGCCCGTTCACCGGCCAGACGGAGGCGTCGATGCGGGAACACGCCGAGCGGGCCCTGCGGGCGGCCCTGGACCCGGAGACGTACACCCGGCGGTACGAGGAGGGCAGCGGCCTCTCGGTCCAGGAGGCCGCCGCGCTCGTCCGGCGCGGTGTGGCCTCCCGGACGTGAGGTCTCGGCCCTGAGGCCCCCGGTTGAGTTTCGGGGCCCGACGGGCCGGTCCCGAGCTCCCGGGCGGGTTGCCCGACGCCGCCGAGCCACCGTGCCTGAGGAACCAGCCTCGGGTTCCGGGCCCGAGGTCCCGGGCGGGTGGGCCGACACCACGAGCCACCGTGCCTGAGGGCCAGGTTCGAGTGCCGGGCCCCGAGGTCCCGGGCCGGTTGTGCGATGCCACGCGCCACCGGGCCGTCGCCGGACCTCAGGCCGCCCCGCCGCCCCCGCCCGCCGCCTCCAGTCGCTCCCTCGCCTCCGCGAGATCCTCCGGTGTGGGCGCGTCGTCCTGGGTGAGGCGCCGGCGCCAGTACCCCGTGAAGTCGACCGCACGCTTGTCGTAACCGCGCTCCTCGACCAGGTGCCGCCGCAGCGCCCGTACGGCCCCGGCCTCGCCGGCCAGCCAGACGTACGGCCTGCCGGACGGGAGCGCGGCCGCCCGCACCGCGTCCTCGACCGACGCGTCCCCGTGCAGCCAGTGCACGGTCAGCTCGCCCGCCGTCGCCGGCGGCTGCTGCTCCGCAGCGTCCGGGACCTGGACGAAGGCGAGGGCGCGGTGGCCGGGCGGGAGCGCCTCGGCGATGGTGGCGAGCGCGGGGAGCGAGCACCCGTCGGCGACCAGCAGCGTCCAGTCGGCCGTCCCGACGGTGACCGGCTGGGCGAAGTGATCCGACGGCCCGAACATGCCCAGCGTGTCGCCGGGCCGCGCAGCCCGCGCCCAGCGTGTCGCGGGACCCTCCCCGCCCTCCTCGCCCTCCCCGTCCTCGCCGTGGAGGAAGAAGTCGATGTCCACCGTGGCCGCGCCCGGATCATGCGCCCGGACGGTGTAGCTGCGCATCCACGGGCGCTCGGCCTCCGGAATCGCGGCGTACGCCGTGTACCAGCGCATCACGTCACCGTCCGGGTCCGGGGCGGGCAGCACGGGCTCGGTCCGCTCGCGCCGGGGGAAGTACAGCTTCACCTGCTGGTCGGGCCCGGTGAGTCGGAGGCCCGAGAGGGCGTCACCACCGAAGGTGACCCTCATCATGCGAGGGGTGATCGGCCGGACGGCGGCCACCCGGATTCGGCGCAGGGGAAAGGTCGTGGACGTCGTGGGCTGAGGCATCAAGGGCTCCCGTGTGTCGTGGCTCGGCCACCCACCCTCCCCGCCCCCGCCGACACGCCGCCGACACGGAACCGACGCGGCGGCACGGCCGGGATGCGGGACCGGTGGCGGGAAACGAGAATGGCGAGAGCCGGAAGAACTAGTAGGAGGCGGCATGAACGCTGAGTCCGACAAGACATCTCCGGGGGAGCGCCCGACGCCCGACCGCCTCTTGCATGCCGGGTCGGAGGGCGAGTACACGCCGGAGGACCTGGTCCTCGCTTCCGGGCGTGATGTGAATCCGAAGAACCTCGCGTGGGCGGAGCGCCGTATGGCGGAGAAGGGACGCGCCTCCCTGGACGAGCTCCTGCCCTGACACCTGCACCCCCGGACCACGCACCACCGCCTCGGTCCGACCACCCGGCCGGGCCCGGGCGGTGGTGCGTGCCCGTGGGCCAGGCCCGTCGTGGGGCTTCCCCATTTGTGAAACACGTTCTACCGTGGCCGCCGTCGCGCGCACGGTACCCAGGACGCTGCCACGGGAGGCCCCATGCACCTCGAGTACACGCCCGCCCAGCACCGCTTGCGCGCGGAGCTGCGTGCGTACTTCGCCGAGCTCGTCCCCGACGACGTCCACGCCCGGTACGCCGACCCGGCCGCCCAGAAGCGGTTCTACCGCGAGACCGTACGCAGGCTCGGCACCGACGGCTGGCTCGGGGTGGGGTGGCCCACCGAGTACGGCGGGCGCGGGCTGAGCCCCATGGAGCAGTTCATCTTCTTCGACGAGGCCGCCCAGGCCGGTGTCCCGCTGCCGCTGATGGCCCTGAACACGGTCGGCCCCACGATCATGCAGTTCGGCACCGACGAGCAGAAGGCGTTCTTCCTGCCGAAGATCCTCTCCGGAGAGATCGACTTCGCCATCGGATACAGCGAGCCCGACGCGGGCACCGACCTCGCGGCGCTCAAGACCCGAGCGGTCCGGGACGGCGACGCGTACGTCGTGAACGGACAGAAGATCTGGACGACCAACGGCGACACGGCCGACTGGGTCTGGCTCGCCGTCCGCACCGACCCGGACGCCCCCGCCCACAAGGGCATCACGATGCTGCTCGTCCCCACGAGCGACCCCGGCTACTCCTGCACGCTCATCAACACCCTGGCCTCGCACGACACCACGGCCAGCTACTACGAGAACGTGCGCGTCCCGGTCTCCCACCGCGTCGGCGAGGAGAACAAGGGCTGGCGGCTGATCACCAACCAACTCAACCACGAGCGCGTGACCCTCGCCGCGCACGGCACCATGGCGATCCGCGCCCTGCACGACGTGCAGCGCTGGGCCGCCGACACCAAGCTCGCCGACGGCCGGCGGGTGATCGACCTCGGCTGGGTGCGCCGCAGCCTCGCCCGTACGCACACCCGGCTCGACGCGATGAAACTCCTCAACTGGCAGATGGTGAACGCCGTCCAGCAGGGCACCCTCACCCCCCAGGACGCCTCGGCCGTGAAGGTCTACGGCTCCGAGGCGCGCCGCGACGCCTACGCCTGGCTCATGGAGGTCGTGGGAGCCGCCGGAGCCCTCAAGGAGGGTTCGGCCGGAACGGTCCTCCACGGCGAGCTCGAACGGGGCTACCGCTCGGCGGTCATCTTCACCTTCGGCGGCGGCAACAACGAGATCCAGCGCGAGATCATCTCCTGGATCGGCCTCGGAATGCCCCGCGTCCGGCGCTGAGCTCGTGTGACGGGATCAAGAAACCGATCCTGGCGCGACAACTCTCTGCGTGCCGACCAGTAGTTGGGCTTCGGTAGCGCGGCGGACGGCTCTAGCGCGTGGCGAGCCGCTCCAGCAGGGCGGCGCTCCGTGCCAGCAGCGCCCGCTCCTCATCCGTGAGTTCGGCCTCGATGGCCTGCGCGAGCCAACCGGCTCTTCGGCCGCGCTCCGCTTCGAGCGCGGCCCGGCCCGCGTCCGACAGCTCGACCAGCGACTTGCGGCCGTCCGTGGGGTGCGCCCGGCGCGTGATCAGGTTCTGTTCCATGAGAAGCCCCACCGACCGGGCCATCGACTGGGGGCGTACGCGCTGATCGGCAGCGAGGTCGCTGGTGGTCATGGCGCCGTTGCGGTCGAGCGCGCCGAGCACGGCGGCCTGGCCCAGAGGGATGCGGTCCTCGTGTTTGACGCGTCGGGTGAGCTTGCCCATCGCGGTGCGCAGTTCGGCGGCGATGGCGGCGGCTTCCGAGGTGGGCATAGGGCACTTTACCCCGTTGGTCAGCAAAGCTGTGCACCTGACCTGTACAGCAATGCTGTACAGCGAAACTGAACAGCATTGCTGTATGGTTTGGCGTTGTCGGGCTCAGCGCCAGCGCTGTCGCAGCCGGGGCCACGGCACACGACAACGGGAAGGGCCTCCCATGTCCACAACGGCAGACGGAACCGTCGACGCCGCCATCGAGACCGTCACCGCCCGCCGGATCATCGACAGCCGGGGCAACCCCACGGTCGAGGTCGACGTCGTCCTGGCGGACGGTTCCCTGGGGCGCGCGGCTGTACCCTCCGGCGCCTCCACCGGTGCCCGGGAGGCCGTGGAACTGCGCGACGGAGACTCCGCGCGCTGGCACGGCAAGGGCGTCGACCGCGCGGTGGCCCACGTCAACGGGGAGATCGCGGCGTCCGTGCGCGGCCGGGACGCGGCGGACCAGGCGGGTCTCGACGCCGCGCTGGTCGCCCTCGACGGCACCGCCACGAAGTCTCGGCTCGGCGCCAACGCGATCCTCGGCGTCTCCCTCGCCGCCGCCAAGGCCGCCGCGGCGGCCCACCGGCAGCCCCTCTACCGCTACCTGGGCGGCGCCGACGCCCACCTCCTGCCGCTGCCGATGATGAACATCGTCAACGGCGGCGCCCACGCCGACAATCCGCTGGATTTCCAGGAGTTCATGATCGTGCCCGTGGGTGCGGACACCTTCGCCGAAGCCGTGCGCATGGGCAGCGAGGTCTTCCACACCCTGCGCCGCGATCTGCTGGCCGCCGGGCACTCCACGGGCGTCGGCGACGAGGGTGGCTTCGCGCCCGAGCTCCGTACCGCAGAGGAGGCGCTCGACTTCGTGATGACCGCCATCGAGCGCACCGGCTATCGCCCCGGTGCGGACATCGGCCTGGTCATGGATCCGGCGTCGTCGGAGTTCTTCCGCGACGGGGTGTACGACTACGCCGGGGAGGGGGTGCGCCGCACCCCCTCCGAGAACGCCGACTACCTGGCCAAGCTCATCGACGCCTACCCGGTCGTCTCCATCGAGGACCCGATGGCGGAGAACGACCTGGACGGTTGGCGCGAGCTCACCGCCCGCGTCGGCGACCGCTGTCAGCTCACCGGTGACGACGTGTTCTGCACCAACGAGACGCTGCTGCGCGAGGGCATCCGCACCGGCGTCGGCAACTCGATCCTGGTCAAGGTCAATCAGATCGGGACCCTGACCGAGGCGCTGTCCGCGGTGGCCACGGCCCAGCAGGCGGGCTGGACGGCCGTCATGTCGCACCGCTCGGGCGAGACGGAGGACACCACCATCGCGGATCTGGCGGTGGCGACCGGTTGCGGTCAGATCAAGACCGGCTCGCTCTCCCGCTCCGACCGCACGGCGAAGTACAACCAACTGATCCGGATCGAGGAGGAGTTGGGCGACTCGGCGCGCTTCGCGGGCCGCTCCGCACTGGGTCGTGCTTGACCGGCAGGCAGAACTGGAAGCCCTGCCGGCCCGGTCAGGTCAGGTCAGCGGTATTCGCAGAGGTAGGCGGTCTCCACCGCGACCTTGAGCTGGAAGCTGCTGTCGCCGGGGACCTTGAAGTGGTCCCCGGCGGCGAAGATCTCCCAGTCGCCGGCGCCGGGCAGCTTGACCGTCAGAGCGCCGCTGACCACGTGCATGATCTCCGGAGCGGCGGTGCCGAACTCGTATTCCCCCGGAGCCATGACGCCGATGGTCGCCGAGCCTTGCTCCTGGGTGAACGCGATCGACTTGACCGTGCCGTCGAAATACTCATTGACCGTAAACATGGGCATCCTCGTACGAATCGTGCATAAGAGGTGGCCGGGTCATCGCGTACCGGCCACGGGTACGGGCACCTTAACGGGGCGGAGGCCGTCGGCGGGCGGCCCCCGCAGCCGGTCTCACGTGCTGGACGGAGCGGGTCATGACCTTGTGTGTGACAGGGGTGCGGGTGGCACGGCCTCCCCGCGATGCTTGAGGTTGACGATCGACGCCTTGGCCACTGCCACGGGGTTCAGGAATCGCAGCGGACCGATCAGGCGGGATGCGAACAGATACATGTGCCGCGCCATCGATTCATCGCGCGCCGCTGCCGAGAACATCAGCCGCTCCCCGGGGTTGAACGGACGGGCCTTGGCGAAGTCGGCGGCCAGCTGCTGGTGACCGCGCAGGCGGCGCTGGTGGATGCGTGCGTACGCCGCGAGCGACTTGTCGAGGTCGCCCCGACCGGTCGCGGCCGAGGCGACCGCGTCCGCCAGCCATTGCGCGGACTGCAGAGCCCACCCGCATCCCACCCCCCAGAGGGGATCGCCGGTCAGGGCGGCGTCGCCGATGAGCGCGACTCCCGGTGCGGTCGGCTTGCGGCTGTGGAGCGGGTAGTTGACCGTTCCGATCAGCTTCGTGATGCGTTCGGCGGAGTCGATGGGCGGGCCCTCGGGCAGCGCGCGGACGAATTCGAGGAAGCTGCCCTCCAGGTCTTCCCGGAAGGCCGGCAGCCGTTTCTTGTCCGGGAGCACCGCGAGGACCGTCACCCCGTCGTCGTTCGGAAACGCGTACGCCATGTGGGGCTCGAGGAACCAGGCGTGAGCGACCCCGCCGGGCAGCGGAAGGTTGCGGAAGTGCGCGAGATAGCCGAACCGTGTGTTCTCGTACTGCCGAGCAGGCACCCCGGCCGACTTCGCCACGTCCGAGTCCTTGCCGTCGGCGCCGACCACCAGGCGGGCCCGGATCTCACGTTCGCCGTCCGGAGTCGACACGCGCACCCCCACGGTGTGCCCGGCCTCCTGGACCAGCCCGGTCACCTGGTGACCGAGGAGCAGATCGACGCCGGGGGTCTCCGCCGCATGGGACCTGATCAACGGGTCGAGGGTGCTGCGCCGGATGTTGTACCCGTACGGCAGCTCGGGGCCCGTCGGCGCCGCCCTCGGCTCGATCCATCCCCAGCGGGTGTACCAGCGGGCATGGTTGCGGACGGCTCCCGCCTTCTCGAGAGCGGGGATGAGACCGAGTTCCTCCAGCACCGGGTAGGCGTTGGCCGTGATGGAGTGGGTGCACAGCACCTTGTACGCCTCGGGGTCCGAGCGGCGTTCCAGCAGTGCGACGCGGACGCCGCGCCGAGCGAGCAGGATCGCCGCGGCGCTGCCGGCGAGGCTGGCTCCGCTGATGACGACGTCGTAGTCGTGCCCCGCGCTCTCAGGCCTGGTCATGCCTTGATCGCCCCCTTCGGTTCGTGGTGCCGTTCATGGTGCAGTGCAACAGCTGTCAGGAATATGACCCATTGTCAAGGGTTTGTGGATCAGGGTGAGGCCTGATCCGCAGTGCTCTCGGAAACCGGGTGCGGACTCTCGGTGCGGTGAGGTGTGATCGGGGGTATGGCGATCGCATTGGGCAAGCCGGGAGTCGACGGGCTGACCGAGGTTGTGGGCGTGCTGCGGGAGTGGCAGTACGACGGGGCGCCGATGCAACTGCATCCGGGGGACCTCGGCTGGTTCTGGCGGTCGGGTGCGGAAGCGACCGCCGCGGCGGTCAGGACGTGGAGCCGGGACGGACAGATCCTCGCCGTCGGGCTGCTGGACGGCCCCGGGCTGTTGCGGCTGACGCTCGCTCCGGACGCTCGGCGGGACGAGGAACTGGCGCAGCAGCTGGTCGAAGACGTGACCGAGCCGGAGCGCGGTGTGCTGCCCCAGGGGAAGGTGAACATCGAGGCGCCGACAGGTGCGCTGGTCCACGATCTGCTGTCCGAGGACGGATGGAGAGCCGACGAGCCGTGGACGCCGCTGCGCCGCGACCTCACGGAGCCGGTGCAGGACCCGGGCGTGCGGATCGAGGTGGTCGGGCCGGAGCAGGCGCACGTGTTCGCCGCCGTACATCGGTCGGCGTTCGACGGGTCGAGCTTCACGGACGAGCGCTGGCACGCGATGGCGGCCGGACTGCCGTACGCCGACGCCCGGTGTCTGGTCGCGTACGACGGCCGGGGCGACGCGGTGGCGGCGGTGACGGTGTGGTCGGCCGGTCCGGGCAGGCCCGGGCTGCTCGAACCGATGGGCGTGCACCCGGAACATCGCCGCCGCGGCCACGGCGAGGCGATCACCGTCGCCGCGGCCGCCGCACTCAAGGAGCTGGGCTCGTCGAGCGCGAACGTCTGCACCCCGAGCTCCAACGTCGGCGCCGTCGCCACCTACAAGTCAGCCGGCTACGAGCCACGCCCCGAGGTCCGGGACCTGTACCGGGACGCCTAGGGCCTGTGTGCGAAAGAGGCTGGAGACGCCGGCCCGCCGGCGGGGCGGGCGTCATTCCCTCTTCCATGGCCGGAGCTTCTCGGGGTTGAGCACGGCCCAGATCCGTCGGATCCTGTCGTCCGCGATGTCGAACGCGTACACCGACACGAGGGCGCCGTCCAGGTGGGCTGCCAGACCAGGCTGACCGTTGACCGTGCACTCCCGGACCGCCAGCCGACCCGGGCGGGTCCGGTCGGCGAAGAAGCGGGCGATTTGCTCGGCGCCCTCGATCGGGCGGAGCTGCGCCGTGACGATTCCGCCTCCGTCTCCGACGGCGGTGGCGTCGGGGTCGAGCAGGCCGATGAGGGCGTTGATGTCCTTGGCCTGCCACGCCAGCCTGAACTCCCTGACGACACGGGCCCGTTGGGCCGTCGGCGACACGGGAGCCCGCGAGGCGTCGACGCGGCGGCGGGCCGAGGTCGCCAACTGGCGGCAGGCCGCCGGGGTGCGGCCGACGATGTCGGCCACATCGGCGAAGGGGTAGCGGAAGACGTCGTGGAGGACGAACGCCACGCGCTCCGCCGGGGTCATCGCCTCCAGCACGACGAGGAAGGCCATGCTGACCGACTCGTCGAGCGTGACGCGATCGGCGGGATCGGCCGTGCTGTCGTCCATCGCGCCGGTGGGCCACTCGGTGCGTGCGGGCAGCGGCTCGGGGACCCATTCCCCCACGTACCTCTCGCGGCGGACCCGGGCCGAGCGAAGCACGTCGAGGCAGATACGGCCGGCGACCTTGGTCAACCACCCCCCGGGGGAGGCGACGGCCTCCTGCTGCCGCCGGGACAGCGCGTACCAGCGGGCGTACGTCTCCTGCACGACGTCCTCGGCCTCGGCCAGGGAGCCCAGCATCCGGTAGGCGAGGTTGATCAGCCGACGGCGTTCACCCGTGAGCGCGCTCGACATCGGGTCGAGTCGGCCGTCCTGCGGTGGTGTCGAACTGGGCGTCATGGTCTTGAGGCTCCCTCGGTCGGATCTTCCCTCCCCTCTATGACGAGGCAGCGCCCCGAAATGTGAGATCGGCACCCCGCCTCACATTCCGCCGGGCCGTCTCGTCGTACCCGACAACGGAACGCGACGGAAGCAAACGGAGGTACACCGGCATGGAGCCCGTGAACGTCGCAGTCATCTACTACAGCACCAGCGGCAATGTGCACGCCCTGGCGCGAGCCGCCGTCGAGGGCGCCGAGAAGGCCGGCGCGTACGTCCGGCTCCGCAAGGTGGCCGAGACGGCCCCGCCCGAGGCGATCGACGCCCATCCGGCCTGGGCCCGCCACCACCAGGACACCGCCGATGTCACCGAGGCCGGGCACCGCGACCTGGAGTGGGCGGACGCGGTGCTGTTCGGCACCCCGACCCGCTTCGGCAACCCTGCCGCCCAGTTGCGGCAGTTCATCGACACCACCGGACCTCTGTGGTTCGAGGGCAAGCTCGCGGACAAGGTGTACTCCGCTTTCACCGCCTCCAACAGCGCCCACGGAGGCCAGGAATCGACCCTCCTGGCGCTCGGCAACACCTTCTATCACTGGGGCGGCGTCATCGTGCCCCCTGGCTACACCGACCCGATCCAGTTCAAGTCGGGTAATCCCTACGGAACTTCACACGTGGTCGGCGACGGGGAACCCGGCGAGGTGAGCCTGGAGGCAGCTCGCCACCAGGCCCGCCGTGTCGTCGAAGTCGCCGCCGCGCTCAAGGCCGGCCGCGCCGCCTGATGACATTCCGCAGCACACCACAACCGAAGGAGTACGCGATGACCACCCATGAGTCCGAGATCCGGGCGCTTCTGGCGAGCCGCGCCGACGCCCAGCAGACCAAGGACATCGACCGGCTCATGTCCTTCTACGCCGCCGACGCCGTCTACTACGACGTCGTCCCCCCGCTGCGGTTCACGGGCCCTGACGAGATCCGGCGCAACTTCCTGCGCTGGTTCGACGGATACGTCGGGCCCATCAGCCTGGAGACGCACGACCTCACCCTCGCGACCAGCGGGGACACCGCGTTCGCGCACATGCTCCACCTGGACTCGGGGGAGCGCAAGGGCGGGCTCCAGGCCTCGATATGGGTACGGGAGAGTGTCTGCCTCCAGCGGTCGAACGGCACGTGGTCGATCACGCACGAGCACATCTCGATTCCGATCGACCCGGCGACCATGACGGTCTGGCTCCCCTCCGACAAGAACCAGCTCGCCTGACCCTCGGCCGGCGTCGAAGGCGTTCGCACATGGAATTCACAGTGAGGAGCACCACCATGATCACCAGCGATTCGGGAGCCACTGCCATGCATCGGGGGAAACGATGGAATCCGCGCGGACGAGCGACGGTCATGAGGTTCGCCGCGGCATCGCTCGCTGCAGTTGCCGTCGGGGTGTGGGCTGTTGACAGCGCACATGCCGGAACTCCGAAAACGGGGCGTGTCGAAGTTCTCGAACTCAAGGTTCAGAACGATCAGTACACGGCTGCCGATCTCGGGCCCGCGGGGCCGAGCTTGGGTGATATGGACGTGTACTCCGGCACTGCCATAAAAGATGGGCACAATGTCGGACGTGGGGGTGGGTCCTGTCAGGTCATTCATGTGAAAGGCGAAGAACTCACGTCGCAGTGCCTGATCACGATGGAGGTCGAGCAGGGTTCTCTGACGATGCAGTCCTTGTGGACGAAGGGAGCAGCTTCCCTCGACATGGCCATCACCGGCGGTACGGGCGCTTACCGTAACGCGCGGGGCATCGCCCGCTTCTGGGACATCGCGACGCCGAACGAGAGGGTGCGGCTCGAAATTCTGCGCTGAGCGCGCGCGGCGTGGAGGGCGAGGACGATCGCCCCGCGGCCCGCCGGCGTCAGGCGACCAGCTCGTAGATGCTCCGGGCCGTCAGCCACAGGCCGATCAGCAAGGAGAGCGTGACCACCAGCTGATCCTGGTGCTGCTCCAGCCAGCTCCGCAGGGCGTTCAAGCGGGCGTTCGCGGCCGCGGGCGCCCAGACCGCGTACATCTCCATGACGATGAGGCTGAGCGTGGCCAGCAGGCAGTAGCCGGTCAGTACGAGCCAGTCGGTGAGGGTGGAGAGGTTCGCGTCGAGGGCGGTCGCGGCGCCGGCGCCCACCAGTGCCCAGGGCTGCAACAGCCATGCCAAACCGGCTGCCGTACCCAGGGATGCGTTGTCGATCCGGGCGGTCCAGCGTGGCGGGCCGTGCGGGCGGGGCGGTCGGCGGTGCCGGTACGCGCCGTACAGCACCAGCGCCAGGCCGATGGCGAGTTTCGCGGCGATCGCGGCGGTCGAGGGCGCGGTGTGACGGGCCGGGGGCTGACCGCCGGTCAGCAGCACCACGACGGCGATCACCGCCACCAGGTTGGCCAGCCATGACAGCAGGAACGCCAGCCCCTGACGAACGCCGCGCCGCGAGGAGAGCAGCAGGATGAAGGCGCTGTTGTGCAAAGGCCCCAGGGTGATGGCCGTGCCGATCAGCACCAGGTCGAGGACCATCGGGTCAGTCGCTCCTGGGTGTCAGGGCCGCTCGCCACCTCTGGACGAGGGACCGGCCGCGGAGGGAGGCGGCGCTGCTAGGGCCTGTCCGGCGGATCATGGCCGGGTCCGCGACGCCTGGCACGGCACCTCGCCGCGTTGCCGAAACGCCCCAATAGCTCCGCTATCGAGGCGCTCCGGCGCCTTGCGATGCACCGCACCAGACGCCGCGACCTATCCGACCCTGATCCGCCGGACAGGCCCTACGGTGCCGCATCCCGACTCTGCAGGCGGCGGCCCGGCCGGTCAAGCAGGCCACGCCCGCGAAGACTTTCGGAACAGTCCCCAGGGCCTGACCGTCAGCGGCTGTCAGCGGCCGTCGGTGACGCGCTCGGTCCCGGCCGGCTCCGTACCGCCCTGGTCGAGGCGGAAGGGCGGGTAGGCGTCCGTCATGAGGCTCGCGTAGGCGGCGACGCGCAGGACCCAGCGGTTCAGGCCGACGATCAGGGCGAACAGGTCGCGCGGATACCGGTCGGTGAAGGCCACGGCGAAGCCCGCGATGAGCGTGAGCAGCGTGATCAGGCCGCCGCTCCACCAGCCGGCGCGCATGCCGCCGGTGAAGAAGGCGATCACCAGGTACTGGGGGATGGCGAGCAGCCACCACTTGACCAGGACCAGTGAGCGGGAGAGCCGCTCCGGGTAGGCGATGTCGAGCCGGGCGGGGTAGTCGGGTTCGGGTCCCAGGCTGAAGGGCGGGTAGCGGTCGGTGCCGAGGGCGCCGTACGAGTAGTAGGACACGCGCCAGGACCAGCGGAGCACGCCGAGGTTGAAGTCGAACAGGCCCCGTGGGAAGCGCTCGGTGAACAGGATGGCGAAGAACGCGATCACCGTCACGACGAGGAAGGCGATCCAGAGGAAGAACAGCACGATCCAGTGGGGGATCACCAGGATCCATTTGACCAGCCACAGCCAGCGGGACAGCGGGGTCTCCAGCTCGGCGGTCACGGCCACCGGAGGCTGAGGGGCGTGCTGTATGTCCATGGTCGTCACTTCCTCGCCAGATCTTCCCGTGCGTACGCCGCCCGTGGCGCCCCCCACCTCTCAGGATCACCCGCTTCCGCCGCCCGGCGCAGGTCGGGCCGGCTCCGGGGAGCGTCCGTGGTCGTCGGCGTAGGCCCTGAAGACGTGCTCAGGGGCCTCTCCCGTGCGCAGGAAGCGCTCGTCGAGCACGGTGGCCAGGTCCTCCAGTGCCGTGCGCAGCACCGACGCGGAGAGCCGGACGTCCGGGTGACGGGCCTCGGCCGCCTGGTTCGCCAGGCCGAGGGCGTGGCCGAGCTGTCCGGCCAGGGACGTGTTCTCGTCCCCGTCGTAGAAGTAGTACGACTCGGCGTACTGCAGGAAGTCGACGGTGATGGTGGAGAGGGCCGAGGCGAGACCGTCCAGGAGCGCGGCGCCCCCGTCGGAGTCCAGGGCCTCGGCGGTGACCCGGCTGCGCCGCACGTGGGACAGCCGCAGGGCGAGCGCCCTGCGGCGGGCCAGCGCCGGGTAGATGCCGAGGATCCAGGCGACGGTCGCCGACAGCAGGACGAAGCCCACCAGGGCCTCCATGGGGGCGAGCACACGCAGCCAGCCCGAGGCCGGCGCGATGTCCCCCAGACCGAGCGTGGCCAGGGTGACCAGGGAGACGTAGAGAGCGTCGAGCGGACCCGCGTGCTGGGCGGGGGCGAGTCCCGCGGCGTACGAGAAGTCCCCGGGCATGTGGGGCCAGTAGATGAGCCCCCATCCCACGGCCACGGTGAGCGCCCAGACGGCGAGGACCGTCACCATGCCCATCGGGCCGGCGAGGCCGGCCGGCCTCCACCGCGCGCCGGGATGGGCCGACAGCCACCACACGGACCTCATCACCAGCCTGCTCAGACCGCCGTGGCGGGTCGGGTGCCAGAGGGTGTGGAAGAGGTCCCGGAGGATGAACAGCACCAGGACAGCGCCCGCGAGCATCGGAAGCCACGTCATTCCGGCACTCTTCCCCCGGCGGCGACGCACGCCCGCCGTCGGCCGCCGATCTCAGCCCGGTGGCGGACGGCGGGAGGCGGTCGGCGGGAGGCGGTCGGCGGCCGGGGGCGCGCCGAGGTCGGCCCGTCTGCGAGAGGCGGGCTGCTCCCCGGGTGCAGCCGGGCGCGGGCGGCGCTCTATGTCTCCTGCCCGGCGGCCGTCCGCGCCTCGATCCGGTGTCGTACGACGGTCGTCAGGACCGTCAGCCGCGTCGACATCGTGGGCGCCGGTGCCACCGGGTCATCGATACGCCGTGCCTCGTCCGGCAGCGCGGCGAGATCCGCCTCGAAGCGGGCGCGGGCGGCGGTCAGGGTGTCGGGCGGCTCCGTACGCAGCCCGCCGCGCATCACGGTCCGCAGGAGCGTCTCCGTGCCCTCGGGCGGCTCCTCGTTCGCCAGGCCGACGACGTCACGGATGCCGGGGCCGCGGAAGACCTGCTTCGGGCCCGGAGCCGTCGCCTTCGCAGACGAGAGCTTCATGACAGGCCGCCCGTCGTACTCGACCAGCTTGTACGCCGCGTCCAGGAACGGGGCGTCGGCGGCCACGCCGACCTTCGTTCCCACGGCGAACGTGTCGATCGGCGCCCCCTCCCGTACGAGTGAGGCGACGCCGTACTCGTCCAGTCCGCCGCTCGCGACGATCTGCACGTCCCTCAGCCCGGCCTCGTCGAGTGCGGTACGGGCCCGGCGGGCGAGCGCGCCCAGGTCGCCGCTGTCCAGGCGGATCCCGCAGCCACGACCGAGCCCGAGGTCAGCGAGGACGCGTGCGGCGGTAGCGACGCCGCGCTCGGTGTCGTAGGTGTCGACAAGGAAGGTCACGGGGCCCGGATGGGTGCGGGCGAAGGCCCTGAACGCGTCCTCCTCCGAGGCGAAAGCCTCGATGTACGAGTGGGCCATCGTGCCGACGGCCGGGATGCCGTACCGGGTCGCGGCGGCGACGTTGCTGGTACCGGTGAAGCCGACCAGGGCGCAGAGGCGCGCCGCCTGCAGGCCGGCCTCGGGTCCGTGGGTCCGGCGCAGCGAGAAGTCCACCAGGGGCCGCCCGGCGGCGGCGAGCACACAGCGTGCCGCCTTGGAGGCGACCGCCGTCTGGTGGCAGAAGAGGGACAACAGGTACGTCTCCACGAGCTGCGCCTGCGGCAGCGGCGCGGTGACCTCCAGGAGCGGCTCGCCGGCGAAGACGAGCCGTCCTTCGGGCACGGCGCGGACCTGTCCGTCGAAGGACATGCCGCGGAGTGGTTCGAGGTCCTCGACGGGTCGCCGCATCGCCTCGGCGAACTCCTGGACCTCGGAGCGTCCCACCCGGAACCGGGAGAGGTAGTCGAGCCCCGCTTCGAGCCCGGCGGCGACGAGGAACCCCCGGCCCGGTGGCAGGTCGCGTACGAAGAGGCTGAAGGTGGCCGGGGCCCGCATGTCCTCCCGCAGGTACGAGAGCGCCATCGTGACCTCGTACAGGTCGGTGGTGGTCACCTGGGACATGCTTCGAGCATGCGCGGCTGCCGGGTCCCTCGCACGGTGACGGTTGCGGCGGGGGAAGGCGCGCGGTGGTGTGGCCGAGGGCGCGGTGGTCGGAGCTGCGCTGCCTCCCTGACGTCGCCGTTCCGGCGACGGGCCGAGGCCGGTTACGCGCCCCGCGTCGCGTCGATCTCCGCGATGAGGCCCTCGATGAGGCCCTTGATCTCGTCGCGGATCGGGCGGACCGCCTCCACGCCCTGGCCGGCCGGGTCCTCCAGGGCCCAGTCCAGGTACTTCTTGCCGGGGAAGATCGGGCAGGCGTCGCCGCAGCCCATGGTGATGACGTAGTCGGACGCCTGGACGGCCTCGGTGGTGAGCACCTTCGGCCTCTGGTCGGAGATGTCGACGCCGGCCTCCCGCATCGCCTCGACGGCGGCCGGGTTGACCTGGTCGCCCGGGACGGAACCGGCGGACCGGACCTCGATGCGGTCGCCTGCCAGATGGTGCAGGAAACCGGCGGCCATCTGCGAGCGGCCGGCGTTGTGCACACAGACGAAGAGCACGGACGCGAGCGGAGCGGTGGTCATCGTTTCTTCCTTGCGGCAGGGACGGGAAGGACTGGGGGGCAGACGCCGTCGGTCTGGCATCAGCGTCAGATGATGTGACAGTATCAGTCCATGATGACGTCAGTCGATGCTGATCTGATCCGGGTTCTGGGTGATCCCCTGCGCCTCCGGATCGTGACCCTGCTCGCCCGCGAGACGCTCTGCACCACCCACCTCGTGGAGGAGACTGGTGCCAGGCAGACCAACCTCTCCAATCACCTGAGAGTGCTGCGCGAGGCTGGGGTCGTGGACACCGAGCCCTGCGGCCGGTTCACCTACTACCGGCTCAGGCCGGACGTCATCGAAGCGCTCGCCGGTCAGTTCGCCGCCCTGGCCGAGACCGCGCGCGCCAACGCCGACACCAAGAGAGCCTGCCCGTAGTCTCTCGTTTCACCTGCCCGAGGAGAACCTGCCCGTGACCGTCACCGAGCCCGCCGCGAGCGACGCCATAGCCGCCGACACGTCGCCGCAGCCCGCGCCCGGCGCCACCCCGCCCCGTACCCCGCTCGCCGCCCGCGCCGCCGCCGAGCTCATCGGCACCGCCGCACTGGTCGCGATCGTCGTCGGGTCCGGTATCCAGGCGACCCGGCTCACGGACGATGTCGCGCTGCAGCTGCTCGCCAACTCCACCGCCACGGTCTTCGGCCTCGGCGTCCTGATCGCCCTCCTCGGCCCCGTCTCCGGCGCGCACTTCAACCCTGCCGTCACGCTGGCCGAATGGTGGACCGCCCGCCGTGGCGGCGCCGGCGTGAACGCCCGCGAGCTCGGCGCGTACGTCCCCGCCCAGATCCTGGGCGCGATCGCGGGCGCGGTGCTCGCGGACGCGATGTTCGGCGAGCCGCTGGTGAAGTGGTCCACCCACGACCGCTCGGCAGGGAACCTGCTCCTCGGCGAGGTCGTGGCGACGGCCGGTCTGATCCTGCTGATCTTCGGCCTGGCCCGTACCGACCGGCTGCGGTTCGCCCCCGTCGCGGTCGCCTCGTACATCGGCGCCGCCTACTGGTTCACCTCCTCCACCTCCTTCGCGAACCCGGCGGTGACCATCGGCCGCGCCTTCACCGACACCTTCGCCGGCATCGCCCCCGCCTCCGTCCCGGGCTTCGTCGGCGTGCAGCTGATCGGCGCGGTCGTGGGCCTCGCGATGGTGGCGGTCGTCTTCGCCCGGCCCAAGGACTGACGGACCGGGGCCCCTCCACCGACCTGCGGCGAAGGGGCGGCACGGTCACGACAACGTGCTGATGACCTCGCGCACCTGCGCCGCGACGGAGTCGGGCAGCGGCGCGTAGTGGATGGAGTGCAGCTCCTGCTGTCCCTCCTCGCTGGCCGTGTAGGCGAGGAAGGACTTCAGCGCCGGCAGGCTCTCCGGCTTGTTTCCGGTGTCGCACACGATCTCGTACGTCACCAGGACGAGGGGGTACGCCCCCTCGGCGGAGGTCTTGTAGTCGAACTTCAGCCGCAGGTCCTTGCCCTCGCCCGCCACCTTCGCGGCGGCGATGCCGGCCGAGGCGCTCTTCGTGCTCGGCGCCACCGGTTCGGCCGCGCCCGTCGCGATGGCCACGGTGTCGATCTTCCGCTTCACCGCGAACGACAGCTCGAAGTAGCCGATGGCGCCCTCGGTCTGCGTGACCGCGGTGGAGACCGCGTCCGATCCGTTGGCCGAATGACCGCCTCTCGCCTGCCACTTCTTGTCTGCCGGGTACGGCCATCGGTCGCCGGCCGCACCCTTGAGGTAGGCGTTGAGGTTCTGGGTGGTGCCGGAGTCGTCCGCGCGATGCACGGGGACCACGGGGAGGTCCGGCAGCTTCACGTCCGGGTTGAGCCGTTGGATCGCCGGGTGGTTCCACTTCGTGATCCGCGCGTCGAGGATGCGGGCCAGGGTCGGAGCGTCGAGCACCAGGTCGGTCACGCCGGGGATGTTGAAGCCGATGGCTATCGGTCCGCCGACCATGGGAAGGTCGATGGCCCGTCCTCCGCGGCAGACATCCTCGGGGACGCTCCGGTCCTCACTCGTCAGGGCCTGGTCGGTCCCGCCGAAATTGGTGGCGCCCCTCTGGAACTGAGCGACTCCGGCGCCCGACCCGAGGGGGTTGTAAGCGAGTCGGACCTCGCCGCATGCCAACTGGTACTGCTGCATCCACCGCTTCATCGCGTTCTGCTGGGCGCTCGACCCCGAGCCACGCACCTGGCCGCCGCCGGCCGGGCACTCGATGTCGGGCACGGCCGCCGAGACGGCCGGCTTCGCCTCGTCGCTCGTGCCCCCCGCTCCGCAGCTGACCAGCAGCCCTGCCCCGAGGGCCAGAACCGCCGCCCTCTTCCACCGGCCATCCTGCGACGCAGGTTGGTTTCGCACGCTGATCTCCCTAGGGGCCACACGGATGGACGGCCGCCGTACACCGCCGGCCCGAGACACAGATGTTCATGGACACGCGGGAGGGTTGGGTGGAGCGCAGGTGAACAGAGGCTGTCACCCAGGTGATCGGGTCGTGCTCGAAGCCGCAGCCGGCCTCGTCCTCGAAGTCGCAGGTGACATGGGGTGCCGGTGACCTGTCCCTCGGTGGCGAGGAGGAAAACGACATGACCGCCCGGCGCCCCCGGGGTAGCGTCGCGCGCGTCACGGCCCGAGAACCGCACACATCGGCAAGGAGTACCACCATGCGCGTGCCTGCCAAGCCCGCCCACGAGGAAGGAGTCACCATCCACGAAGAGGACCTGAGGCTTGATGAGCTCATCGCTCGACCCGAAGACCCTGAACCTGGGCATTCTCGCGCACATTGACGCGGGCAAGACCAGTCTCACCGAGCGGCTGCTGCACACCGCCGGCGTCATCGACGAGATCGGCAGCGTCGACGCGGGGAGTACGCAGACCGATTCCCTGGACCTGGAACGACAGCGCGGAATCACGATCAAATCCGCCGTCGTGTCCTTCGCCGTCGACGACGTCACCGTCAATCTGATCGACACCCCCGGTCACCCGGACTTCATCGCCGAGGTGGAGCGCGTCCTGAGCGTGCTGGACGGGGCGGTGCTCGTCGTGTCCGCCGTCGAAGGCGTTCAGGCGCAGACCCGTGTCCTGATGCGGACGTTGAGGCGGCTGCGCATTCCGACCCTGATCTTCGTCAACAAGATCGACCGCCGTGGCGCCGACCACGACGGCACCCTCCGCGCCATCAGGGAGAAGCTCACCCCCGCCGTCGTCCCCATGGGTTCGACGCGTTCCCAGGGCACGAGCACGGCCGCCTTCCTGCCCTCCGGCGAGACCGACAGCACCTTCACCGCCGGGCTGCTCGACCTCCTCACCACGCAGGACGACGCGTTTCTCGCCCACTGCCTGGAGAACCCGCAGCCCATCCCGTACGAGCGGCTGAGGGCGGAACTCGCGCACCAGACCGCGCACGTGCTGGCCCACCCCGTCTTCTTCGGCTCCGTCACGACCGGCGCGGGAGTGACGAGCCTGATGGCGGGCGTCAGGGAGTTCCTGCCCGCCGTCCGGGGAGACGGTGAAGGGCCGCTCCTCGGCACGGTCTTCAAGATGGAACGCGGCACGGCCGGCGAGCGGATCGCGTACGTCCGCATGCTCTCCGGGACCGTACGGACCCGGGAGACCGTGCGGTTCGGCCGGGGGAAGGCCGACGACCGGTCGGCCGAGGGAAAGGTCACCGCCCTCGACGTCTTCGACCGTGGTGCCGCGGTCGGTCGCGACGCGGTGTCCGCCGGCCGGATCGCGCGACTGCGCGGCCTCACCGGCATCCGTATCGGGGACACCATCAGCGCCCCGGGAGCGCCCGCCCCGATCCACGAGGACGCACAAGGCCACTTCTCCCCGCCGACCCTGGAGACGGTCGTCGTTCCCGAGCGGGCTTCCGACCGAGGACGACTCCATGTCGCCCTCACCCAACTCGCCGAGCAGGATCCGCTGATCGACCTCCGCCGCGACGAACTCCGGCAGGAGACCCACATCTCGCTCTACGGCGAGGTGCAGAAGGAGGTGATCCAGGCGACCCTCGCCGACGACTACGGCATCGGTGTCGCCTTCCGTGAGACCACCACGCTCTGCATCGAGCGACTGACCGGCACCGGTTCGGCGTTCGAGGCGATCGGCGAGAGCGCCAACCCCTTCCTCGCCGCGATCGGACTGCGGGTCGAACCGGCACCGGACGGCGCCGGCGTGGAGTTCCGCCTCGGCATCGAACTCGGCTCGCTCCCGCTCGCCTTCCTCAAGGCCGTCCGCGAGACCGTCGACGCGACGCTCCGCCAGGGCGTCCACGGCTGGCGTATCCCCGACTGCACCGTCACCCTGACCCGCTCCCGCTACCTCGCCCGCCAGAGTCACGCCCACGGCACCTTCGACAAGAGCATGTCGAGCACCGCGGGGGACTTCCGCAACCTGACCCCACTCGTCCTGATGAGCGCCCTGCTCGACGCCGGGACGCGGGTGCACGAACCGGTCCACCGGTTCCGGCTGGAGCTCCCCGAGGAGACCCTCGACACGATGCTGCCCCTCCTGACCCGGCTCGGCGCACTGCCGGGCGCGACGACCCAGCACGGCCGCTCCCTCGCCCTGGAGGGCGACATCCCGGCGGCCCGCGTGCACGACCTGCAGCAACGCCTGCCCTCGCTCACCCAGGGGGAAGGCCTCCTGGAGAGCTCCTTCTCCCACTACCGCCCGGTCGCCGGCCCCGCCCCGACCCGGGCCCGTACGGACCACAACCCGCTGAACAGGAAGGAGTACCTGCTCCATGTCCTGCGCCGGGTCTGAAAGAACACGATCGCTCGGGCGGGTCGTGATGCGTCATATTGTGCGGGTCCACCGCGCGAACGGAGATTCGATGTCCGACCCGACCGACCCGACAACCCTCGGCGCCCCGACGCATCCGGAGTACCCGGTTCGGACGAAGCGGCTGCGTCTGCGACCCGTGCGCGCGGACGACCTCGAAGCGATCTACGCCCACCGCTCGTTGCCCGAGGTCGCGCTCTACCTGCCGCACGAGCCGCACACCAGGGAGGTGACCCGGCAGACGCTGGCTCGCCTGATGGCCGGGGAGGCGCTCGCCACTCCCGGCGACTGGTTCGGCATGGCCGTGGAGAACGAGTCGGGCCGGGTCGTCGGCGAGGTGTTCCTCCGGCGGGAACCCGACGAACCGGCCACCGGCCAGATCGGGTTCGCCTTCCACCCGGACGTGCACGGCACCGGCATCGCCACCGAGGCGGTCACGGCGGGACTCGACATCGCCTTCGACCACTTCGGCTGGCACCGCGTGATCGGGATCTGCGACGTGCGCAACGTCGCGTCCGCTGCCCTGATGCGGCGCATCGGCATGCGCCACGAGTCCGTCCTGCGCGACGGCACCTTCCTCAAGGGCGCCTGGTGCAGCGACTCGGTGTTCGCGGTGCTGGCCGGCGAGTGGCGACGGACCCCGCCGCCCTCGGCCGAGGAGCGGGCCGTCGACAGGGCGGTCGCCACGTTCCACTCCGCGTTCACCCGCCGGGCCGGAGAGCCGGTCGGCCTGGAAGCCGCCCGCGCGGTCCTCGCGCCCGACGCCGTGATCGAGCGCGTACGGGAGGACGGCGGTGTCGACCGCATGGGGGTCGACGACTACCTGGCGGCACGTCACACTCCGCTGAACGGCCCTGAGTTGACCGAGTTCCACGAGTTCGAGGTCTCGTTCTCGACCATGGTCACCGCAGGTCGGGCGCTGCGCAGCTCGCTGCTCCACAAGCACGGCGTCCGCGACGGCGTGCCCTTCGCCGGGTGGGGGCGCCGGCACGTCGAGCTCGCCACCGACGCCTCCGGCGAGTGGCTCATCCAGTCCCTCACCTGGACCGACGATCCCGAGCTCCACGGCTGAGAACGCCGGATCGCCGATCCCTCCGCGGTGCGCGGCCCAGGTGTGGTCCACCCACACCTGGGTCCTCGGCCCTGGCCGGAACGCCGACCACGCGCGTCGTCACGACAGCCGAAGAGCGGTGAAGCACCGGCGCCGGTGGCGGCGTCCGGCGTAGCCTGACCGGCATGAGGCAGGACGCCGACCCCGGGCTCTTCGGCCCCGACTCCGTCACCTGGCACCTGCACGGCGACCCGGTGATGTGGATCGCGGGCGTCCGCGCCCTCTATCTACAGGCGCTGCATCCCGTCGCGGTGCGCGGCGTCATGATCAACAGCGACTTCAGGAAGGACGCCTGGGGCCGGCTCCTGCGGACGGCGAGCTTCGTGGGCACGATCAGCTACGGCACGACCGACGCCGCCGAGGCAGCCGGCGCCCGCGTGCGGAAGATCCACCGGCTCCTCGGGGTCGACGACCCCGAACTCCTCCTCTGGGTGCACTGCGCCGAGGTCGACTCGTACCTCTCCGTCGTCCGCCGGTCCGGCGTCCCCCTCACCGACGCCCAGGCCGACCGCTACATCGACGAACACCGGGTGTCCGCCCGGCTCGTCGGGCTCGACCCACGCGATGTGCCCGCCACCGCCGGCGAACTCGCCGACTACTTCGACGCCGTACGGCCCCGGCTCGCCGTCGGCGAGGACGCGCACACCGTCGACGCGTTCCTCCGCCGTCCTCCGATCCAACCCGCGCTGCGCCCGG
This sequence comes from Streptomyces sp. NPDC046712, assembly GCF_040645695.1. Taxonomy (NCBI): domain Bacteria; kingdom Bacillati; phylum Actinomycetota; class Actinomycetes; order Kitasatosporales; family Streptomycetaceae; genus Streptomyces; species Streptomyces sp. NPDC046712. The sequence goes on from NZ_JBEYYW010000021.1 coordinate 74,384, forward strand.
CGCGCGAGATCGTCTGGCGGCGCGTGGCCGCACTCGCGTACAACTCACTGCCCCCTTACGCCCACGCGCTGTACGGCCGCCCCGCACCGCCGACGGACACCGTCACGTATCAGCTCACCGCGGTGGGCAATCTGCTGCGCTGCATCCCGGCCCGGCTGCGGTGGCGGCTTCCCCCAGGTCACATCTTGAACGCGATGGCCCGTCTGGGCCCCGCCACGCGCCCCGCCCCGTACAAACTCCGCAGCCAGACGGCCATACTGGACGGGCCGGGGAGGGCGCAGCGAATCGACGGGGGCGACAGCACGCGATGGGGGAAACCAGGCTGATCCAGGGCCGGTACCGGCTGCACGACGTGATCGGACGCGGGGGCATGGGCGAGGTGTGGCGCGCCACCGACGAGTCGCTCGGCCGCCGCGTCGCGGTCAAATGCCTCAAGCCGCTGGGACCTCAGCAGGACGCGAACTTCGTGACGGTGCTGCGGGAGCGGTTCCGGCGCGAGGCGCGCGTCGCCGCCTCGCTCCAGCACCGCGGCGTCACCGTCGTCCACGACTTCGGCGAGTCCGAGGGAGTTCTCTTCCTCGTCATGGAGCTCCTGGAGGGCCACAACCTCAGCCAGCTCCTGGAGGAGAACAAGCAGCACCCGCTGCCGGTGCAGGACGTCGTCGACATCGCCGAGCAGGTCGCCGACGCGCTCGCCTACACCCACCGCCAGGGGATCGTGCACCGCGACCTCAAGCCGGCCAACATCATGCGGCTCGGCGACGGCGCAGTGAAGATCTGCGACTTCGGGATAGCGCGCCTCGGCGCCGACATCGGCTTCACCTCCCGGCTCACCGGCACCGGCATCGCGATGGGCACCCCGCACTACATGTCGCCCGAGCAGATCAGCGGCGGCGAGGTCGACCACCGCAGCGACCTGTACTCGCTGGGCTGCGTGCTGTACGAGATCGCCACCGGAGCCCCGCCCTTCGACCTCGACGACGCGTGGGCCATCCTCGTCGGCCACCGCGACACCCCGCCCGAGCCGCTGCGGACCCACCGCGCCGAACTCCCCGACTACCTGGACCGGATCGTCCTCGACCTGCTCGCCAAGACGCCGGAGGAACGGCCCACCGACGCGACCGACCTGCGCCGCCGTATCGTCTCGGCCCGGACCGGTCCGGCCGGTTCGATCGGTCCGGCTGCTCCGGACCGGGTCTTCGGCCACGTACGGGTACGGGAGCCGGCCCCGGCCCGGCTCCCCTCCTGGGCCAGGCGGATGACCAGCGGCCACCGGGCCACCGCGGGATCCCTCGCACTGCGGACCGTGGCGCACGACCCGACCGCCGGGCTCACGGGGGAGTGGACGTCGCCGGTCCGGGCCCTCCCCCAGCAGCCCGCCGCCCGCGTGGAGCGGGCCACACCGCCGCCCGAACTCCTCGCCGTGCTCGCCAGCCGGCACAAGGCCGGCCTCAGCCTCGGGCGGCTCGGCCGCTGGGAGGAGGCGGCGGACGTGCACAGCTCCGTCGCCGAGGACCGCGAGCGGGTCCTCGGCCCCGACCACCCCGACACCCTCACCAGCCGGTACGAAGTCGGCTTCACGCTCAGCAGACTGGGGCGCCCGGCCGACGCCCTGCGCGCGTTCGCCCGGGTCACCGAGGCCCGCGAGCGGGTCCTCGGCCCCGACCACGCCGACACCCTGGCCGCACGCCAGGAGACGGCGTACGTACTCGGCCGCCTCGGACGGCACTTCGAGGCGCACCAGGTGTACGCGGCGGTGCTCGCCTCCCGCGAGCGCACGATGGGCCCGGACCACCCCGACACCCTGCGCTGCCGCCACAACCTGGCGTTCAACCTGGGCCGGCTCGGACGCCTGGACGAGTCGTACCGGATGGCCCGAGAGGTGGCCGAGGCACGCACCCGGCTGCTCGGCGACGAGCACCCCGACACGCTCGTGACGCGCTACGAAGTGGCGTACACCCTCGGGCAGTTGGACCGCTGGCCGGAGGCACTCGCCACGTACAGGGACGTCGCATCCGCACGCGGCGCCGTCCTGGGCCCCGACCATCCCGACACGCTCGCGGCCCGCTACGAGGTCGGCATCTGTCTGGGCCGGCTCGGCCGGAGCGCCGAGGCCCTGGAGCTCTACCGCGACCTGGTCGACGCCCGCACCCGTGTGCACGGCCCCGACGACCCCGAGACGCTGCGCGCCCGCCACGGTCTCGGCGTCAACCTGGGCCGCCTCTCCCGCTGGGAGGAGGCCGTGGAGGAGGCCCGGGACGTGTGCGCGATCCGCGAGCGGGTCCTCGGCGGAGACCACCCCGACACCCTCGTCAGCCGCCGGGAGATCGCCGTCGGCCTCGGCTGGCTCGCCCGCTGGTCGGACGCGCTCGCCGTCTACCGCCAGGTCGCCGACGCCCGCGAGCGGGTCCTCGGCGCCGACCACCCCGACACCCTGGCCAGCCGCCACGACGAGGCCCACTGCCTGGAACAGCTCGGCCACCACGCGGAGGCCGTCGATCTCTACCGCCGCGTGGCCTCCCTCCGCCGCGCCGAGGGGGAGAGGAACAGGCCCTAGGGCCTGTCCGGCGTCGTCGGCCTCGTCGCCGCGGGCGCCAGGGACAGGTTCCAGAAATCGGCGTAGCGGCTCCCGCGGCGCAGTAGTTCGTCGTGGCCGCCTTCTTCGACGATCCTGCCGGCGTCGAGGAAGACGATGCGGTCGGCGTGTCGGACGGTGCGCAACCGGTGGGCCACCATCACCACGGTCCGACCCGCCATCAGGCGCTCGATGCCGGCGTGGACGGCCGCCTCGTTGACGGGGTCCAGCGCGGAGGTGACCTCGTCCAGCAGCACGATCGGCGCGTCCTTCAAGAGCGCCCGGGCGATCGAGACACGCTGGCGCTCGCCGCCCGACAGCCGGGCGCCGCCCTCGCCGACGGTGGTCGCCCATCCGTCGGGCAGGCGCTCGACCACCTGGTCCAGACGCGCCGCGGCCGCCGCTGCCCGCACCTCGGCGACGGTGGCGTCGGGGCGGCCCAGGCGCACGTTGTCCTCGATCGTGCCGTCGAAGAGATAGACGTCCTGGAAGACGATGGCGAACCGCGCCATCAGCGCCTCGGTGCCGATCGCGCGCACGTCCGCACCGCCGACGCGCACGGCGCCGGCGTCCACGTCGTAGAACCGCGCGAGCAACTGCAACAGGGTGCTCTTGCCCGCCCCTGACGGCCCCACCACGGCCAGCCGCTGCCCCTCGGGGACGGACAGGGACAGGTTGTCGAACACCGTGTGCCCGTCGTGCCGGAGGGCGACCGACTCCAACTCCACCCCGTGGCCGACCGGTTCGACCGGGTCGGGGGCCTGCGGCAGCGGTTCGGTGCGCAGCACCGCGTCGAGCCTGGCCAGTTCGCCGCGCGCGGCGCGCAGTTTGCCGCCGAGGTCGGCCAGCGACAGCAGCGGATCCGCGCAGCGGGCGGCCAGCACCAGGATCGTCAGCAACCCCGCCGCTCCGACGTCCCCACCGAGCGCTTGGTACGCGCCCAGGACCAGCACCGCGGTGAACACCGCCTGCACCGTCAGAGTCAGGCCCAACGCACCGGGCAGCGTCGACAGCGTCGAACGGCGGGAGGCGCGCTGGACCTGCCGCAGGGCGTCGTCGAGCAGCCGGAACCGTTCGGCGGTCCGGCCGCCGGCGCGCAGTACCGGTTGGGCCTGGATGTATTCGACGACCCTGCCGGTGGCTTCGCGGTCGCGCGTGGCGCGTTCCGCGTCCTCGGCCGCCGTCGAACGTCCGGTCAGCAGCTGGATCGCCGTCACGACAGGGACGGCGGTCAGCGCGGCCAGGCCCAACTGCCAGTCGAGGGAGAGGATCACCGCGACGATCGTCAGGGGCGTCACGGCCGCGGAGACGAACGGCGCCAGCAGGTGCGCGATCACGCTCATCGCCTGCAGAACGCCGTGACCGGCCAGGACGGACAGTTCTCCCACCCGGGCCGCGCCGTACCAGCCGAGTGGCAGCCGGGCCAGATGGTCGCCGAGGCGGTGGTACACGCCGCGCAGCAGCGCGGTGCCGACACGGAACCCCGACAGGTCGCTGAGGTAGCGCAGCACCGCATAGGCCGCAAGCGCGGCCCCGAACGCGCCCAGCCAGGGCCAGGCATGGTCCGGTGTGCCCCCGAGCAGCGCGTGCAGCACGGGCGCCAGCAGGGCGTACGACAGACCCTCGACGACCGCGGTCGTCGTCATCAGGGCGAGGGTGCGGCGCATCGGGCGGGAGTACTGGTGGCCCAGTACGCGCAGCAGCATACGGATCATCGGGGGTCGTCTCCTTGCTGTTCGATGCGGGTCCGCGGACACGACTCCGGTGGATCGGTCGGGCGGTGCGTCGTCACAGCCGCTCACCCCCTTCTGCGGAGCCCGTCGCCTGCCGGGAGCGCCACAGCGCGGCGAACTTGCCATCCGCGTCGAGTAGTTCCGCGGGCCTGCCGTGCTCGACGATCACTCCGTCCTCCAGGACCGCGACGACGTCGGCGCCGACGACGGTCTCCAGACGATGCGCGATGACCAGGACCGTCCGGTCGCCCCGCAGCGTGTCCAGGGCGCGGCGCACCGCCTGCTCGGTGTGCGGGTCGGCGAAGGATGTCGCCTCGTCGAGCACCAGGACGGGGGTGTCGGCCAGCAGCGCGCGGGCGAGCGCGACCCGTTGGGCCTCACCGCCCGACAGCCGGGCGTCCTCGCCGATCACCGTCTCGTATCCGCGCGGCAGTTCGAGAATGCGGTCGTGGACGTTCGCCAGCCGGGCGGCGCGCACCACGTCGTCCGGACCGGCGTCCGGCACCGCCAGCGCGATGTTGTCCGCGACCGAGGCGCGCAGCAGGCGGACGTCCTGGAAGACGAAGGACACCTGTCGGTACAGCTCCCGGCTGCCCAGCTCGCGCAGGTCGACGCCGCCCAGGCGGACCGAACCTCTCGTCGGGTCGACGAACCGTGGCAGCAGTTGGACCAGTGTGGACTTGCCGCTTCCCGACGGTCCGACGAGCGCGGTGACCGTCCCCGGCTCCAGCGTGAGGTCGATCCCGCGCAGCACGTCGCGGCCGGGTTCGTAGGCGAAGCGGACGCCGCGCAGCTCCACCCGGTGGCCGTGCGGCGCGACGGGGTTCGCCGGCTCCGGCAGCGGCGGCACGGCGAGCACGTCGCGGATCCGGCCGACCGCGCGGCGGGCGGCCTGCAGCTCGTCGAAGCCGTGCCCGAGCGCCGCCACCGGGGCGGTCAGTCCGAGGCCGAGGAGCAGGAACGGCAGCAGATCGGCCGGGGCCATCCCTCCGCTGCTGATCAGCCCCGCGCCGCCGATCAGCACGGCCAGCAGCACGAACGGGGGCGAGAGCGCCAGCTGCATCCCCGCGGCGATCGGGGAGATTCCGTGCACCCAGCGGCGGAAGACGGCGACGAAGTCGTCGGCAGCGACACGGAACTCGCGGTGGGCGCGCTCGCCCCCGCCGAAGGCCTTGACCACGGCGATGCCCTGGACGAACTCCACGACGGAGCTCGCTATCCGCGCCATCGCCGCGTCGAAGTCGGCCTGTTCGCGCAGCCGGGCCGGGGTCATCATCAGCGGCACCAGCGATACCGCCGCGACCACCGGAATCAGGGTGATCAGCGTCAGCCGCCAGTCGACGGTGAACAGGTAGACCAGCGACACCAGCGGCACGACGAAGGCCGAGGCCAGCTCGCCCGGAGTGTGGGCGATGAACGGGTGCACGGCGCCGACGTCCTCGCCCACCAGCTTGGCCAGCTCACCGCTGCGGCGCCGGGAGAGCCAGCCGATCGGCACCCGACCGAGCCGCGCTGCCAGCTGCCGGCGTAACGCCAACTGCACCCGACCGTCGAGCAGATGCCCGATTCCCGCCGCGGCGGCCGTCAACAGCAACTTGATGAAAAGGCCGACCGCGCCCGCGACCACGACGAACCAGACATGGCCATGGTCGACCGTGCCGGGCGCGAGCAGGGCGCGGGCCAGCTCGACGACCGCGAGCAGCGGCGCCAGCCCCGCCACCGCGCCGACGACCTGCAGGACGATCACGGCGGCGAAGCCCGCCACGTACGGCCGTAGCAGCCCTGCCACGCCCTGCCCCTCCGGGTGCTGCTGCTTCGCGGGACCGGCGTCATCCGGTGGTCGTGGGGACTGATTCCTCGCCTCGGCGAGTTCGGTGGTGGTCATCGCCCTCTCGTTCTCGTCGGCCGCTGGGCACCCAGGGATTCTTACGATGTAAGGCTGCGCCGACGGACGTTATACTTACGCCGTAAGAATCGTCAATCGGATCGTGAGACATCCGGTGCGGAAGGTGAGGCGCCATGGCGGCCAACAGGGCTCGCGGGCAGCGTGCGGGGCTCACTCGGCAGGCCGTGCTGGAGGCGGCCCTGCAACTCGTCGACAGGGAAGGGCTGAAGGCCCTGTCGATGCGGCGGCTCGGCGCCGAACTGGGCGTGGAGGCGATGACCCTCTACCACCATGTGCCGAACAAGATCGCCCTGCTGGACGGGGTGATCGAGCAGGTCGTCGCCGAGGCCGTACCCCCGGAGTTCGGCGCTGCCACCTGGCGGGACGACCTGAGCGCCTACGCCCACGCGCTGATCGCCGCGCTCGGCGCGCATCCGCACGCCGTGCCGCTGCTGCTGTCCCGGCCCGCCATGACCCCCCGCAATCTGCGGACGCTGGAGGCCGTGGTGGGGATGCTGTACGAGGCGGGCTTCCCCCTGCCCAGAACCCTGGACGTCCTCTACTCGCTGACCAGTTTCGTCGTCGGGCACGCCGCCGCGCAGGCGGGCGACGTCGGCGGGACCGGCAGCATGGCCGCGTTGGACCCGGAGGCGTACCCGTTGCTGGTCGGCGCCGCCAGGGAGGCGGGCGAGGACGCGGCCCAGGCGCGCTTCGCCTTCGCACTCGACGCGCTGTTGTCCGGATTCGAAAGGGAACTCGCCTTCACCCCGACCGCGGGGTGAATGCGGGGTTCCGCAGGCGATCTTCGCGTGTTAGCAAGAGACATGACCCCACAGCGCTCGTACGACGCCGTCATCGTCGGCGGTGGCCACAACGGACTCGTCGCCGCCGCTTACCTGGCCCGCGCCGGACGCACCGTCCTCGTCCTGGAACGGCTCGGCACCACCGGTGGCGCAGCCGTGTCCACGCGGCCCTTCGACGGGGTCGACGCCCGGCTCTCCCGGTACTCCTATCTGGTCTCGCTCCTGCCGCGGAAGATCGTGCGCGAGCTGGGACTCCGCTTCTCCGTACGGAAACGGTCCATCTCCTCGTACACCCCGAAGGGCGACGGCGGGCTGCTCGTCGGCGGCGGCCCCGACCGGACCCGTGCCTCCTTCGCGGCGCTCACCGGCTCCGACCGGGAGTACGAGGCGTGGCAGGCGTTCTACGGCCGTACGGGAGAGGTGGCCGAGCGTGTCTTCCCCACCCTCACGGAGCCGCTGCCCACCCGCGAGGAGCTCCGCGCCCGCGTGGCCGACGAGACCGCCTGGCGGATGCTCTTCGAGCAGCCCATCGGCGTCGCGGTGGAGGAGAGCTTCACCGACGACCTCGTCCGCGGAGTCGTCCTCACCGACGCGCTCATCGGCACCTTCGCCGACGCCCACGATCCCGGCCTGCTCCAGAACCGCTGCTTCCTCTACCACGTCATCGGCGGCGGCACGGGGGACTGGGACGTCCCCGTCGGAGGCATGGGCGCCCTCACCGACGCCCTCGCGGACGCGGCCCGCACCGCGGGCGCGGAGATCCGCACCGGGCACGAGGCCACCCGGATCGAGACCGACGGCACCCGCGCCGAGATCACCTACCGCACGGCGGACGGCGAAGGCGTGGTCGCGGCAGAGCAGGTCCTGGTGAACGCCTCCCCGCAGGCCCTCGCCGGCCTGCTCGGCGACACACCCCCACCGCCCGCCGAAGGAGCCCAGCTCAAGGTCAACATGCTGCTCACCCGGCTGCCCCGGCTGCGCGACCGCTCCGTCGACCCGCGCGAGGCCTTCGCCGGCACCTTCCACATCGCGGAGGGGTACGGGCAGTTGGCGACCGCGTTCGCCGAAGCCGCCGCCGGCCGGCTGCCGAGCGCGCCGCCCTCCGAGATCTACTGCCACTCGCTGACCGACCCGAGCATCCTCGGCCCCGACCTCGCCGAGCGCGGCTACCAGACCCTCACGCTCTTCGGCCTGCACACCCCCGCCCGGCTGTTCGCCGCCGACAACGACACCGCCCGCTCCACGCTCCTCAAGGCGACCCTGGCCGAGCTCGACGCCGTCCTGGACGAGCCGATCGCCGACTGCCTCGCCCTCGACGCCGAGGGCCGGCCCTGCATCGAGGCGAAGACCCCGCTCGACCTCGAACGCGATCTGCGGCTGCCCGGCGGTCACATCTTCCACAGCGACCTCTCCTTCCCCTACGGGGAAGAAGGCACCGGCCGCTGGGGCGTGGAGACCGCGCACGCCAACGTCCTGCTCTGCGGCGCGGGCGCCGTAAGGGGCGGTGGAGTGAGCGGGATCCCCGGCCACAACGCGGCGATGGCGGCGCTCAGACGTTGACGTAACTAGAGGTCCCGCCAGTGGCGTGAAGCTCACCTGTGGCAGCGCTTAAGAAAACCTCGATGGACCCCGATGCACGTCATACGGAAGATTCTCTTCAAGGATCTTGGGCGCGAAATCGTGCCCGAACCCCGTAGGTCACAGGACACGTACGTCAGGAGCCATGGCATTGAAGGCGCTGGTCAAGCAGAAGGCGGAGCCGGGACTCTGGCTGACGGACGTGCCGGAGCCGGAGATCGGCAGCGGAGACGTACTGATCAAGGTCAAGCGCACCGGAATCTGCGGTACGGACCTCCACATCCGGTCCTGGGACGGCTGGGCCCAGAAGACCATCGCCACGCCGCTGACCCTCGGCCACGAGTTCGTCGGCGAGGTCGTCGAGACCGGCCGTGACGTCGTGGACATCGCCGTCGGCGACCTGGTCAGCGGCGAGGGCCACCTCGTCTGCGGCAAGTGCCGCAACTGTCTGGCCGGCCGCCGTCACCTGTGCCGCGCCACCGTCGGCCTCGGCGTCGGCCGCGACGGCGCGTTCGCCGAGTACGTCGCCCTGCCGGCCTCGAACGTGTGGGTCCACCGCGTCCCCGTCGACCTCGACGTCGCCGCGATCTTCGACCCGTTCGGCAACGCCGTGCACACCGCGCTGTCCTTCCCGCTGGTCGGCGAGGACGTCCTCGTCACGGGCGCGGGCCCGATCGGCATCATGGCGGCCGCGGTCGCCAAGCACGCCGGCGCGCGCAACGTGGTCATCACGGACGTGAGCGAGGAGCGCCTCGACCTGGCCCGCAAGGCGGGCGTCTCGCTCGCCCTCAACGTCGCCGAGCAGACGATCGCCGACGGCCAGCGCACGCTGGGCCTCAAGGAGGGCTTCGACGTCGGCCTGGAGATGTCCGGCAACCCGCACGCGATGCGCGACATGGTCGCGAACATGACCAACGGCGGCAAGATCGCGATGCTGGGTCTGCCCAGCGAGGACTTCTCCGTCGACTGGGCGAAGATCGTCACCTCCATGATCACCATCAAGGGCATCTACGGCCGCGAGATGTTCGAGACCTGGTACGCCATGTCCGTCCTCCTGGAGGGTGGGCTCGACCTCGCCCCGGTGATCACCGGCCGTTACGCGTACACCGACTTCGAGGCCGCCTTCGACGACGCCGCGTCCGGCAAGGGCGGCAAGATCATCCTCGACTGGACCGTCTGATCTCCACGCGTCCGCCCCTCACGCGTCCGACCTCCTCTCGGCTGATCTCCCTCGGCTGATCTCCCTCGGCTGATCTCCCTCGGCTGATCTCCTCACTCGGCTGATCTCCTCAAAGGAACCCACCATGTTCGACTCCGTACGCGACGACCTCCGTACCACCCTCGACGAGATCCGCGCCGCAGGGCTGCACAAGCCCGAGCGCGTCATCGGCACCCCCCAGTCCGCCACCGTCGCCGTCACCGCCGGTGGGCAGCCCGGTGAGGTGCTCAACTTCTGTGCCAACAACTACCTCGGCCTCGCCGACCACCCCGAGGTGATCGCCTCCGCCCACGAGGCGCTCGACCGCTGGGGCTACGGCATGGCGTCCGTGCGGTTCATCTGCGGTACGCAGGAGGTGCACAAGGAGCTGGAGGCGCGACTGTCCTCCTTCCTCGGCCAGGAGGACACGATCCTCTACTCCTCCTGCTTCGACGCCAACGGCGGCGTGTTCGAGACGCTCCTCGGCTCCGAGGACGCCGTCATCTCCGACGCCCTCAACCACGCCTCCATCATCGACGGCATCCGCCTCTCCAAGGCCCGCCGCTTCCGCTACGCCAACCGCGACATGGCCGACCTGGAGCAGCAGCTCAAGGAGGCCACGGAGGGCGGCGCCCGCCGCAAGCTGATCGTCACCGACGGCGTGTTCTCGATGGACGGCTACGTCGCCCCGCTCGACGAGATCTGCGACCTCGCGGAGCGCTACGACGCCATGGTGATGGTCGACGACTCGCACGCCGTCGGCTTCGTCGGCCCCGGCGGCCGCGGCACCCCCGAGCTGCACGGCGTCATGGACCGCGTCGACATCATCACCGGCACCCTCGGCAAGGCCCTCGGCGGCGCGTCCGGCGGTTACGTCGCCGCCCGCGCCGAGATCGTCGCCCTGCTGCGCCAGCGCTCCCGCCCGTACCTCTTCTCCAACACCCTCGCCCCGGTCATCGCGGCCGCCTCGCTCAAGGTCCTCGACCTGCTGGAGTCGGCCGGCGACCTGCGCGAGCGGCTGCGCGCCAACACCGAGCTGTTCCGGACCCGCATGACGGCGGAGGGCTTCGACATCCTCCCCGGCGACCACGCCATCGCGCCCGTCATGATCGGCGACGCGTCCGAGGCCGGTCGGATGGCGGAGCTGCTCCTGGAGCGCGGCGTGTACGTGATCGGCTTCTCGTACCCCGTCGTTCCGCAGGGCCAGGCCCGCATCCGCGTCCAGCTCTCGGCGGCCCATTCGTCCGATGATGTGAACCGGGCTGTGGACGCGTTCGTCGACGCCCGCGCCGCCCTGCGAGACTAGGGGAATGATCGAAGCGCGGCGGCTGCACATCCTCCGTGCGGTGGCCGACCACCGCACGGTCACGGCCGCTGCCGCCGCGCTCTACCTCACCCCCTCCGCGGTCTCCCAGCAGCTCGCCGCGCTGGAGCAGGAGACCGGCCACCGGCTGGTCGAGCGCAGCGCCCGCGGTGCCCGGCTCACACCGGCCGGCGAGATCCTGCTCAGCCACGCCAACGCCGTGCTCGCCCAGCTGGAGCGCGCCGAGTCGGAGCTCGCCGCCTACGGCTCCGGCGAGGCCGGCACGGTCACGGTGGCAGCCTTCGCCACCGGCATCGGCCTGGTCGTCGCCCCGGCGATCACCGGCCTGGCCCGGACCTCGCCCGGCATCCGGGTGCGCGTGCGGGACGCGGAGGGCGACGAGAGCCTGCTCATGGTCCTGGACCGGCAGGTCGACGTGGCCGTGGCGGTGGAGTACCGCGGCGCGCCCGGCGAGGACGACGCCCGGCTCACCCGCGTACCGCTCTACGCGGAACCCTTCGACGCCGTCCTGCCCCCAGGACATCCGCTGGCTGACGGCGACCGGGTCGCCCTCGCCGACCTGGCCAAAGACGCCTGGATCGGGCAGTCCGCGGGCAATCCCTGCCATGACGTGACGGTCCTGGCCTGCGAGTACGCGGGATTCGCGCCGCGCCTCGAACACTCCTCCGACGACTTCCGGGCCGTGGTCGCCCTCGCCTCCGCGGGGGCGGGCGTCGCCCTTGTCCCGCGCTCCGCGCTGCGCGGCATGGCACTCGACGCGGTGGTGATACGTCCGGTCGACGGCGTAGCCCCGACGCGCCGCGTGTTCGCGGCGGTGCGCCGGGGTGCCGAGGAGCACCCCCTGATCAGCCCGGTCCTCGCGGCCCTGCGGGCGGCGGCGGAGCCCGGCATCTGAGCGCGGCCGGCCGCCCTGGCGGAGGTTCGGGCGTCCCGCCCATGATGGAAGGGGACGCTGCTCTCGTCGGGAGTCGAGCCATGGCCGTCACCGAAGGCACTGTGCCGTTCCGCGGATTCCACACCTGGTACCAGGCCGTGGGCGGATCGCCCGGCCGGGGAGGGAAGCCGCCGCTGCTCGTGGTGAACGGAGGGCCGGGCTGCCCGCACGACTACCTGCAGGACCTCGCGCTCCTGGCCGAGGGCGGTGGGCGCACCGTCGTCTTCTACGACCAGTTCGGCTGCGGCAGGTCCGCGCACCAGGACGCCCCGGCCCTGTGGGTGATGGACACCTTCGTCGACGAGATCGCCGCCGTCCGCGAGACGCTCGGACTCGACCCCGTCCACCTGTACGGGCACTCCTTCGGCACCCAGGTGGCCCTCGAGTACATGCTCGGCAAGCCGACCGGAGTGGCTTCACTGGTGCTGGCCGGGCCGCTCTCCAGCGCGCCGCTCTACCAGGAGGAGGCACGGCGGCTGAAGGCCACGTTGCCGGCAGAGGTACAGGAGACCCTCGACCGGCACGAGGCGGCGGGCACCGTCGACGACGAGGAGTACGTCGGGGCCACCATGGCCTACTACCGCCGGTTCCTGTGCCGTACCGACCCGTGGCCCCACCACCTCGTGCGCTCCCTGGCCCAGGTGCGCGAGGACGTCTACGCGACCATGTGGGGCTCGGAGTGGAACATCACCGGCAACCTGAAGGACTGGGACGTCACCGACCGACTCGGCGAACTGGACGTGCCGGTGCTGGTGACCTCCGGCCGGTACGACGTCACCACACCAGCCGTGGTGCGCCCGATCGTCGAGGGCATCCCCGGCGCGGAGTGGGTGCTCTTCGAGAAGAGCGCCCATCTCCCCTCGATCGAGGAACCTGAGCACTACCGCCAGGTCGTGGCGGGCTTCCTGTCCGAGGTGGAGGCGGACTGAGGGGGTCCGTGCTCAGTCCGCCCCTACGGCCTTTCGGCCGCTACCAGATGGTGCTGAATCCGAGCCGGAGCTTCTCCTTGTCCGTCGCGACGTCCAGGGCGCCGTTCTTGACGGCGACGGCCTCGTCCGTGGTCAGTGCGGTCGTGCAGAGGCGGACGTCGTCGAGGGTGCCGCGGAAGCGGTCCTCGACCCCGGCCGGCTGGTTGGGGAAGTCCGGCCGTGCGCCGACGTGGATGTTGAACTGCCCGGGTGGAGTGAGGTTCGTGTCGTCGACCGGCTCGGTCCCCGCCACCACGGGGGCGGCCGGCATGGTCGCGGTGGATGCGGCGACGCTACCTCAGTCGATCACCAGTTCGCATCTGGAACCTGACGGTCCGCCAGGCCGACGGGTCAGTCCTCCGATCTTGTCCAGCCCACCGCCTCGATCCTCGCCCCGTCCACCGGCCGGGCCTCGTCGAACACAGGTCGCCCCGTCCCGTCGAGAACCCGCAGCGCGTCCACGTACACGCCCCGTCCGACGTACCGCTGGTCGGTCGTGTACCGCCAGCGCAGTCGTACGGATTCGAGTTCGCGCCCCGACAGGTCCGCCGCAAGCCTGTGCCATACCCGCCCCGACCAGCCGCTCACCGAGCCGCCCGGGTGCTCCAGCGGCTCCCAGCCCCGTCGAGCGGTGGTGAACGGGACCGGCGTCCAGGTCCCGCCCCCGTCCGCCGAGGACTCCAGGACCGCCGCGTCCGCGCCCGGCTCGGTGTCCCACCACAGGGCGCACTCCAGCCGACGGGCCCCGTCGAGCGGGGGCAGGGTGAGGGTGGCCGTGGCCGCGCTCGCCATGCCCGAGAACCAGGAGGTCCGGCCGCGAGCCGGGCGGACGGGGACGGCGCGGGCCAGGTTGTTCGCCGCGGCGACCCGGGGGGCGGAGCCGGAGCGCCAGGTGCGGACGGGGTGGACGGAGTTGCCGAGGACGACGAGGAACGCGTCGGTGGTCGGGTCCAGGACCAGACTCGTGCCGGTGAAGCCGGTGTGGCCCGCCGAGCGCGGGGTGGCCATCGCGCCCATGTACCAGTGCTGGTAGAGCTCGAAGCCGAGGCCGTGCTCGTCGCCGGGAAAGGCCGTGTTGAAGTCGGTGAACATCAGGTCCACGGACTCGGGGGAGAGGATCCGGGCGCCGCCGTACGCCCCGCCGTTGAGCAGCGTCCGGGCGAGCACCGCGAGGTCCCAGGCGCAGGAGAAGACCCCGGCGTGGCCGGCCACACCGCCGAGGCTGTACGCGTTCTCGTCGTGGACCTCGCCCCACACCATGCCCCGGTCGAGACCGGACCAGGGGAGCCGGGCGTCCTCCGTCGCCGCGATCTTCGGTTTCCAGGAGAGCGGGGGATTGAAACGCGTGCGGTGCATCCCGAGTGGAGCGGTGATCTCGCTCCGGAGCAGTGCATCCAGAGGGTCACCGGTGATCTGCTCCAGGATCAGCTGAAGCGAGATCAGATTCAGATCGGAGTACAGATAGCGGGTCCCGGGCGCGTTCGCCGGGGCCTCGTTCCACAGCAGCCGCAGCTTCCCCTCCCGCGTCGGCTCCTTGTACAGCGGGATCCAGGAGCGGAACCCGGAGGTGTGGGTGAGCAGCTGACGGACCGTGATGTCCTGCTTCCCGCCGCCCCCGAGCTCCGGCAGATACGCCGTGACCTTGGCCTCCAGCTCCAGGGCCCCGCGCTCGATCTGCTGGACCGCCAGGATCGACGTGAAGAGCTTCGAGACGGACGCCAGGTCGAAGACCGTGTCCTCGGCCATCGGGATCTGCCGGTCCGGCGACAGCTCGATGCCGGTGTCCGTCTTCTCGTCGTATCCGGCGTACCGCACCGCCATCCCGATCGGACGGTGCAGCGCGACCGTTCCGCCCCGCCCGGCGAGCAGCACCGCGCCCGCGTACCAGGGATGCTTCGGGGAGGGGGCGAGGAAGGCCTCGGTATCGGCGACCAGCCGGTCGAGATGCCCGGGCAGCAGCCCGGCCCGCTCGGCGGACCCGTGCCGCAGAGTCGTCCGCCCGCCTTCGGGCGCGGAGGCCGCGGCGGCCCCCGGAATCGAGCCGACCATCAACGCACCTCCCAGGGCGAGAAGCCGGCCGCCGAACGCGCGGCGACCGAATCCCCGGCCCACCGCTCTCCCTGCCGATTCCTCCGTCATCCCTACCCTCTCCCACGCCTCTGAAAGAATCCTTCGGTCACACGCGCACGACTGAAACTTTCTTACCGGGGCGGGGGTGGGTCAAGGAAGCGGGCGACAGGGCAAAGAATCTGACACTGCATCAGAAAATCTCTTCCCTCGGCCGACCCGCTGCGGCATCCTGCCGCCCATGAAGACGGAGCTGAGCCAAATACTGGGGATCGAGCACGCCATCTTCGGCTTCACGCCCTTCCCCGCGGTGGCCGCCGCCATCACCAGAGCCGGCGGATTCGGCGTGCTCGGCGCGGTGCGCTACACCGCCCCCGACGATCTCGCCCGTGACCTCGACTGGATGCAGGACCACACCGACGGACTGCCCTACGGACTCGACGTCGTCATGCCCGCCAAGAAGGTCGAAGGGGTGAGCGAGGCCGACGTCGAGGCGATGATCCCCGAAGGCCACCGGGAGTTCGTCCGCGCGACCCTCGCCAAGCATGGTGTCCCCGAACTCGCCGAGGGAGAGGCCTCCGGCTGGCGCATCACCGGCTGGATGGAGCAGGTCGCCCGCAACCAGCTCGACGTCGCCTTCGACTACCCCATCAAGCTCCTCGCCAACGCCCTCGGCTCCCCGCCCGCCGACGTCGTCCAGCGCGCCCACGACCACGACGTCCTCGTCGCCGCGCTCGCCGGCAGCGCCCGGCACGCCCGCCACCACGCCGAGGCCGGCATCGACATCGTCGTCGCCCAGGGCTACGAGGCCGGCGGCCACACCGGCGAGATCGCCTCCATGGTCCTGACCCCCGAGGTCGTCGACGCCGTCTCCCCGCTGCCCGTCCTCGCCGCAGGCGGCATCGGCAGCGGCGAACAGATCGCCGCCGGGCTCGCGCTCGGCGCCCAGGGCGTGTGGCTCGGCTCCCTCTGGCTCACCACGACCGAGGCCGAACTCCACTCGCGCGCCCTGACCGCCAAACTCCTCGCCGCCGGCTCCGGCGACACCGTCCGCTCCCGCGCGCTGACCGGCAAGCCCGCCCGGCAACTGCGCACCGAGTGGACCGACGCCTGGGACGACCCGGCCGGCCCCGGCACCCTGCCCATGCCCCTTCAGGGACTGCTGGTCGCCGAGGCCGTCTCCCGTATCCAGAAGTACGAGGTCGAGCCGCTGCTCGGCACGCCCGTCGGGCAGATCGTCGGCCGGATGAACTCCGAGCGCAGCGTGCAGCAGGTCTTCGACGAACTCACGCGCGGTTTCGAACGCGCCATGGACCGTCTGAACCGCATCGCCGGAAGGAGCCAGGTGTGAGCGAGCAGCCCAACGGTTTCTGGTCCCAGGCCGCCGCAGACCCGTCCCGTACGGTCCTCATCGCGCCCGACGGCGAGGGGTGGACCGCCGGCCGGCTCCACGCCGACGTCAACCGTCTCGTCCACGGACTGCGCGCGGCCGGCCTGGAGCGCGGCGACGCCTTCGCCGTCGTCCTGCCCAACGGGGTGGAGTTCCTCACCGCGTACCTCGCCGCCTCCCAGGCGGGCCTCTACCTCGTCCCCGTGAACCATCACCTCGTCGGTCCCGAGATCGCCTGGATCGTCGCCGACTCCGGCGCCAAGGTCCTCATCGCCCACGAGCGGTTCGGGGCCGCGGCTACGGCCGCCGCCGACGAGGCCGGGCTGCAGGAGACCCACCGCTACGCCGTGGGCACCGTGGAAGGTTTCCGCCCCTACGCCGAACTCCTCGACGGCTTCCCGGAGTCCCCGCCCGAGGGCCGCACCCTCGGCTGGGTCATGAACTACACCTCCGGCACCACGGGCCGGCCACGCGGCATCCGCCGCCCCCTGCCCGGCAAGCTCCCCGAGGAGACGTACCTCGGCGGCTTCCTCGGCATCTTCGGGATCCGGCCCTTCGACGGCAACGTCCACCTCGTCTGCTCGCCGCTCTACCACACGGCCGTGCTCCAATTCGCGGGCGCCGCCCTGCACATCGGCCATCCGCTCGTCCTCATGGACAAGTGGACCCCCGAGCAGATGCTGCGCCTCATCGACACCCACGCGTGCACCCACACCCACATGGTCCCGACCCAGTTCCACCGGCTGCTCGCGCTTCCCGAGGAGGTACGGAGCCGGTACGACGTCTCGTCGATGCGCCATGCCATCCACGGCGCCGCCCCCTGCCCGGACCACGTCAAGCGGGCGATGATCGACTGGTGGGGGAGTTGTGTGGAGGAGTACTACGCGGCGAGCGAGGGCGGCGGGGCCTTCGCCACCGCCGAGGACTGGCTGAAGAAGCCGGGCACGGTCGGCAAGGCCTGGCCCATCAGTGAACTCGCCGTCTTCGACGACGACGGCAACCGCCTGGCGCCCGGTGAACTCGGCACCGTCTACATGAAGATGACCACGGGCGGATTCTCGTACCACAAGGACGAGGCGAAGACCGCGAAGAACCGCATCGGCGATTTCTTCACCGTCGGCGACCTGGGCGTGCTCGACGAGGACGGCTACCTCTTCCTCCGCGACCGCAAGATCGACATGATCATCTCGGGCGGGGTCAACATCTATCCCGCCGAGATCGAGTCGGCGCTCCTCACCCACCCCGCGGTCGCCGACGCCGCGGCCTTCGGCATCCCGCACGCCGACTGGGGCGAGGAGGTCAAGGCGGTCGTCGAAGCGGCCGAGGGCCATGAGCCGGGCGAGGCGCTCGCCGCGGACATCCTGGCGCACTGCGAGGAGCGCCTCGCCGGCTACAAGCGCCCCAAGTCTGTCGACTTCATCGCCGCCATGCCCCGCGACCCCAACGGCAAGCTCTACAAGCGGCGGCTGCGCGAGCCGTACTGGGAGGGCCGGGACAGGCAGCTGTGACCCCGCGCGCCGGGACTGCCCCGCATGGGGAGCCCGGCGCGCGTTCCATGCCCTGCCGCGCGTTCCACGCCTGGCCGCGCGTTCCATGCCCGGCGCGCGTTCCACGCCCGCCCAGAGGGCCGCTCGCCCGGAGCCCCGTCCGCGCCGACGCGCGCGGCGGTCGTTCACACGCGCGAGTGAAGGCCAGGTGCGCATGCCCGAGGTGTCGGTCGCGGTGTGACCTGCGGCGGGGCTGGGTCCGGCCGCGTGGGGAGGTTCGGCGGAGGCTCCTTTCGCGTGGCGACCGAACAGCGCATTTCCCGGCAGTACATCCGGGTCTTCCTTCTATCCACCCATATGCTTTTCTCGCGGTTTCCAAGAGCCGCTTTCCGTCTTCACCTCCTCCTGGAGAAAAGCATGCGCGTTGCCGTGACCGGCGGTGGGGGATTCCTGGGTTCGCATCTGTGCGAGGCGTTGCTGCGGCGTGGGGACGCCGTTGTCTGCCTCGACAACTTCGCCACGGGAAAGCCCGAGAACATCGCACATCTGCATGAGTTCCCGGCGTTCGAATTCATTCTCGCCGACGTGAGCGAAGCCGTCCATGTGCCCGGACCGATCGACGCGGTCGCCCATCTCGCCAGCCCCGCCTCACCGCCCGACTACCTGCGCCAACCGCTGCAGACCCTCGCGGTGGGCAGCCGCGGTACCGAGAACATGCTGCGCGTGGCGCAGCGCAACGGCGCGCGCTTCCTGCTCGCCTCGACCAGCGAGGTCTACGGCGACCCGGTGATCCACCCGCAGGACGAGGACTACTGGGGGAACGTCAACCCCGTCGGCCCCCGCAGCGTCTACGACGAGGCCAAGCGCTACGCGGAAGCCGTCACGATGGCCTATCACCGCAGCCACGGCGTCGACGTGGGGATCGTGCGCATCTTCAACACCTACGGTCCCCGTATGCGCCCGCACGACGGCCGCGTCGTATCCAGTTTCATCACCCAGGCACTCGCCGGCGAACCGCTCACCATTTACGGAGACGGAAAGCAGACACGCAGCTTCTGCTATGTCGACGACCTGATCCGCGGAATTGTCGCCATGCTCGACTCGTCCGCCACCGGGCCCGTGAACCTGGGAAATCCCGAGGAGCGCACGGTCCTCGAACTCGCGGAGCTCGTACTCGAACTCACCGGGTCGATGTCGGACGTTCAGTACCACCCGCTTCCCACGGACGACCCGACCCGCCGGCGACCGGTGATCACCCGGGCCCAGGAACAGCTCGGCTGGGACCCGGAGGTGACGGTCGAGCAAGGGCTGCGCAGGACCGTCGACTGGTTCCTGAGCCGGCCCGAGGACATCGCTGTGGGGGCCGCGGCGATCCGCGGCGGACAGCAGGACACGGTCCCCGTTCCCTGAGCCCCGCCCCGCCCGACAGTCCCCCCCGGCGACCTCCTCCCTGGAGCACACCCATGACGCAGGCCGCGCCAGGCCCTGCCCCCAAGAGCGACACGATCACCCGCCCGTCGTCCGGGACGCTTCCCGGCGAGATCCACGCGATCTCCGCCGGGAACGTGGTGCGGATCTCCGCCGACGGGCCCGTGTTCGGCGCCCCTCCCCGCACGGTCCCGACACGAGCCGACAGCTTCGTCTGCCAGTTCTCCCGGGCCGACCGGTTCAGGGTGGCGTTGCTCAGCGCCGGCTGGCTGGCCGGCATCGTCTGGTTCTGGGTCTGGTGGCTGCGGCCCGAGCACCGCGTCGGCTGGGTGGGCCTCGTGGTCAACAGCGCCCTGCTGCTCTATCTGACCGTCCTGCCCTTCCACTTCGCCCTCGCCTTCTTGCGGATGCGCCGCTTCAACCCGACGGTCGCCGTCCCCGACCTGCGGACCGCCTTCGTCGTCACGCGCGCCCCGTCGGAGCACTGGGACGTGGCCCGGACGACGCTGTGCGCCATGCTGGACCAGAGGTTCCCGTATCCGTACGACGTCTGGCTCTGCGACGAGGACCCCACCGAGGAGATCGCCGCCTGGTGTCGGGAGCACGGCGTCCGGCTGTCCTGCCGGCGCGGGGTGGCCGCGTACCATCGCGCCACCTGGCCCCGCCGGACCCGGTGCAAGGAGGGCAACCTCGCCTACTTCTACGACCATTGGGGATACGAGCACTACGACGTCGTCGCCCAGCTCGACTGCGACCACGTCCCCCGCCCGGACTATCTGACCGAGATCGTACGGCCCTTCGCCGACCCGGCCGTCGGCTATGTCGCCGCACCCAGCATCTGCGACTCCAACGCCGGCACCTCCTGGTCGGCCCGCGGCCGGCTCTACCGCGAGGCGAGCTTCCACGGTCCGTTCCAGCTCGGTCACTCCGACGGGTATGCCCCGCTGTGCATCGGCTCCCACTACGCCGTACGCACCCAGGCCCTGCGTGACATCGGCGGCCTCGGACCCGAACTCGCCGAGGACTTCTCCACGACCTTCCTGCTCACCTCGGCAGGCTGGCAAGGGGCGTTCGCGATCGACGCCGAGGCCCACGGAGAAGGACCGCTCACCTTCGCGGCGATGGCCACCCAGGAGTTCCAGTGGTCGCGCAGTCTCGTCGTCCTGCTCTTCGGCATGCTCCCCAAGCACCTGGGCCGGATGCGCCTCCGGCTCCACCTGCGGTTCGGGGTCATCGCCACGTACTACCCCCTCCTCGCGACGACGACCGTCATCGGCACGGCCCTCCCGCCCATCGCGGCCGTCACAGGAGACTCCTGGATCGACGTCAACTACTTCGCCTTCCTCGCATGCTTCTGGGGGACGTCGGTCTGGCTGATCC
Organism: Streptomyces sp. NPDC046712; assembly: GCF_040645695.1. Lineage (NCBI taxonomy): Bacteria > Bacillati > Actinomycetota > Actinomycetes > Kitasatosporales > Streptomycetaceae > Streptomyces > Streptomyces sp. NPDC046712. Next base: position 95,134 of record NZ_JBEYYW010000021.1, read on the forward strand.
TCCTCATGCTGCTCGCCCGCCGCCGCGGTCTGTTGCGCCCGCACAACGCCCCCGCCCTCAGCTGGGAGAACTGGCTCTTCGGACTGGCCCGCTGGCCCTTCGCCGTCTGGGGCATCACGGCGGCGCTCGTGCAACGGCTACGACCCCGCCCGGTCACCTTCAAGGTCACCCCCAAGTCCCGCAACGGCCTCGAACCGCTGCCGCTGCGCCTGCTCCTCCCGCACGCCCTGATCAGCTGCACGCTCTCGTCGGCGGCGGTCGTCGGCGAGCTCACCGGCCCCGCGGCGGGCTATGTCTTCCTCTGCATCCTCGGCGCCCTGGCGTACACCCTGGTCACGTTCGCCGTGTCGTTCCTCCACATCGTCGAAGCGGCCAGGGGAGCGGGCGTCCGGGTCCACCGCGCCCTGGTGACCGCCTGGCCGCCGCTGCTCGCGGGGGCGGTCTCGCTCCTCCCGCTCTCCTTGGCCGTCGCCCTGTACCCGGTCTACCTGGCCGGATTCGTGGACTGGTGACCCGGCCCGCCCCACACACCGGCGACATCCCCTCCCGGTTCCCACCGCCCAGGAAAGGTGCTCCATGCCCTCCACCGTTCTCGTGACCGGCGGTGCCGGCTTCATCGGCAGCCACACCGCCGTCGAACTCCTCGACCACGGACATGAGGTCGTGATCGTCGACGACCACTCCAACAGCTCACCGGGCGCCGTGGAACGCATCGCCAAGGTCGCGGGCCGCCCCCCGGCCGCCGTCTACCGGGCCGACCTGCGCGACCGGCGGGCGCTCACCGAGGTGTTCGACCGCCACTCCTTCGACGCCGTCGTCCACTTCGCCGCGAAGAAGGCCGTCGGCGAATCGGTGCAACTGCCCGTCGAGTACTACGACATCAACGTCGGAGGCACCACCGCGCTGCTGGGCGCGATGCGCGAACACGGGGTGCACCGAATGGTGTTCTCCTCCTCCTGCTCGATCTACGGCGACACCACCAAGGTGCCCCTGACCGAGCGGGACCCGGCGCGCCCCACCAACCCGTACGCCACCACGAAGTGGTTGTGCGAGCGGATCCTCGCGGACGTCTGCCAGTACGTCCCCGAGCTGTCCGTGCTGGCCCTGCGCTACTTCAACCCGGTCGGCGCGCACCCTTCCGGGCTGCTCGGCGAAGTGCCGAACGGAGTCCCGAACAATGTGATGCCCTACATCGCCCAGGTCGCCGACGGCCGCCTCGACCGGCTCCAGGTCTTCGGTGACGACTACCCCACCCCGGACGGCACCGGTGTCCGTGACTACGTCCATGTGATGGACGTCGCCGAAGGCCACCGCATCGCCCTGGACCACCTCGACGACGAGCCCGGCATGAGGGTCTTCAACCTCGGTACGGGGCGCGGCACCTCCGTGCTCGAACTGGTCTCGGCGTTCTCGGGCGCCTCCGGGACACCGATCCCGTACGAGATCACCGGCCGGCGCCCCGGCGACGTGGCCGAGCTGGTCGCCGACCCCACGGCCGTGGCCCTGGCCTGGGACTGGACCACCACCCGGAACCTGACGGCCATGGTCGAGGACGCCTGGCGCTTCCAGCAGATGAACCCGTCCGGCTACCCGAACTGACACCAAGACAGGAGCAATCGACATGCGGCTGACCGTCATCGGCACGGGATACCTGGGCGCCGTGCACGCCGTGTGCATGGCCGACATCGGACACGAGGTCCTGGGCGTCGACATCGACGCCCGGAAGATCGCGGCGCTCGGCGCGGGCACGACCCCGTTCTACGAGCCCGGCCTCCAGGAGACGCTCACCCGGGCGCTCGGCTCCGGACGGCTGCGCTTCACCACCTCTCTCAGGGAGGCCGCCGATTTCGGGGAGGTCCACTTCATCTGTGTGGGCACCCCACAGCGGCCCGACTCGCAGGCCGCGGACCTGCGTCACCTCGACGCCGTCGTCGACGGCCTCGCACCCCATCTGCGCCGCCCCTGCCTGATCGTGGGTAAGTCGACCGTGCCAGCCGGCACGACGGCCCGAGTCGCGGAGCGGGTCACCGCGCTCGCCCCGGAGGGCGCCGACGTCGAGGTCGCCTGGAACCCCGAGTTCCTGCGGGAGGGTTTCGCCGTCGAGGACACCCTGCGGCCCGACCGGCTGGTTGCGGGCGTCTCGTCCCCGCGGGCCGACGCCGTCCTGCGGTCGGTGTACGCACCGATGCTGCGGGCAGGCGTCCCGTACATCAGCACCGATCCGGCGACCGCGGAGCTGGTGAAGGTGGCGGCGAACTCCTTCCTGGCCACCAAGATCTCGTTCATCAACGCGATGGCCGAGGTGTGCGACGCGGCCGGCGCGGACGTGACCACGCTCGCCGACGCCCTCGGGCACGACAACCGCATCGGCCGCCGCTTCCTCTCCGCGGGGCTCGGATTCGGCGGCGGCTGTCTGCCCAAGGACATCCGCGCCTTCATGGCCTGCGCAGGGGACCTCGGTGTCGGCGATTCCGTGGCGTTCCTGCGGCAGGTCGACGAGATCAATGGGCGCCAGCGGCGCCGCACGGTCGACATCGCCCGGGACATGGTCGGTGGGGACTTCGCCGGCCGGCGGATCGCCGTCCTCGGCGCCACGTTCAAGCCGGACAGCGACGACGTGCGCGACTCGCCGGCGCTCGCCGTCGCCGCCGCCGTCCACCGGGAGGGCGCGGCGGTGCGGCTGTACGACCCGGAGGGGATCGAGAACGCCCGGTCCGTGCTGCCGCAGCTCGAGTACGTCCACGACGTGGCGAAGGCGTGCGAGGACGCCGACCTCGTCCTGCACCTCACGGAGTGGTCCGAGTTCCGCCGGATCGACCCCGCGGTGCTCGCGGTGTCGACGTCACACCCGAGGATCCTCGACGCGCGCAACGCCCTGGACGCCGCACTCTGGCGCTCCGCCGGCTGGACCGTGCGCGCGCTCGGGAGGCCGACGCCCCCGGCTCTGCCGAACCAGCAGGCGGCGGCCCCCACGGCGGCGGTCTACTCGTCCTGACCGGGCTGAGCGGCCCCGGCGGCGGCCGTCGGGGCGAGGCGCTCGCCGAAGTAGTCGACGGCCCCGGGATCGACGCCCAGCTCCTTGAGAGTCAGCGCCGCATCCGTGAGTTCCTCCGAGCAACCCGGCACCATCATGGCGGCCCCCTTCACACTTCTGACGGGGGTCGTCGTGCTCTCCATGCACGGATCGGCGTCCGTGCCGGTCGGCCCTGAGGCGTTCTGCTCCTGGCCGCCCGCGGTCCGCCAGGCCTGGAGCGTCGGGTAGCTTTCGTCGCCCCAGAACACCTTCCACCTGCTCGTGCTGAAGTAGTCGTTGCCCTGCAGCACCACGTCGTCCGACCTGAAGGCCTTGTTCGAGTACACGAGGGGCGCGCCCTCCGTGACGAAGATGTTGTTCCGGATCCTGGCCCGCGTCAGTCCCCTCTCGAGGCGCAGGGCGGGGGCGTCCTGCGAGGCCCGGTCCGACGCCTTCATCACCACCGTGTTGTGGTAGATGTCCAGGTCGCTGACGAGCCCGCCGTACGCGACGATCCCGCCGTACAGCGGGTGCTTGCGCGAGTCGTCGTGGCTGAGGTTGAACCGGACGACGTTGTCGCGGTGCGCGCCGTTCGCGTCGCGCGTGTAGACGAGATAGCCCGGTCCGTCGTTGCCGTAGGCCAGGTTGTACTGCAGGACCGACGAGGAGACGTTGTTGTCCAGGCCGAAGCCGCCGCCGTCCACGTGGGAGCCCGATCGGTTGGCGTAGGAGACGTTGTGCTCGATGACCACACGGGTGGAGTCGAAGGTCCAGATCCCCTCGGGCCCTTCCTCGGCCCGGCTCGACGACTTCAGCCCGTTGTGATGCGCCGTCGACCGCTGCACCTTCGCGTCCCGGACGCTGCCCAGCATGATGCCGCTGCCGGTGTTGCGCCAGCTCACCTCCGGGTCGCCGGCGTTCTCGTACGCCTGGACACGGGTGAGGGACAGCCGCTCGTGCGCGTACTGCGGATCGTCCGCGTCGAACTCGGGGCCCACGGTGGAGATACCCGCGTCCTTGTTCCCGTGGAACCTGGACTCACTGACCCGGACATCGAGGAAGCCGGTCCCGCCCCGCTCACCGGCGAGAACGAGGCCGTTGCGGAAGTGCGAGACGTCGACGCCGGTCAGCACGACATGCGGCAGCTTCCGGTCGTCCGGAAGGTTGCTGAGGAACCGGATTCCCGGGCTCCAGGCGTAGGAGCGGTCGTCACCGACCACGGCGAGGTCGCGGAATTCGACCCCCGCCGTGTTGTAGACGGAGATGCCCGCCGTGCCGGCGGCCGCGATGGTCGCACGCCCGCCGCCGTACGAGTCGATCACGACGGGCCTGCGCGCGTCACCCGCCTCCTTCGGGCCGAGGGTGAGAGTGCCCCGATGGCGCGCGCCACCGCGCAGACGCAGCCGGTCGCCGGGCTTGTAACTGACCTTGTCGGCCTTGCGCAGTGTCCGCCAGGCCCGGTCCGGGGCGAGCCCGTCGTTGTCGTCGTTGCCGTCGGGACTCACATAGAACGTGTATCCCGCGGCGGTGTTCTTGCGGGGCGGGACATAGGGTTCCGGCAGCGAGCAACCGGCCACGGCCAGCAGGGCGACGGCCAGCGCGCACGGTACTGCTCGTGAGCGGTACATCCCCGGGGCCTCCCTGCCGGGCGGCTGCGATGTGGCCCCCGCCTTCTCCGTTCGATCCTGCATCGACGCTCGTACTCCCTGACTGTCTGGGTGCATCAACGGTGCTTTGGCAGCGTGACAGCAGCGAGGGGCAGCCCGGCGCAATGACATGACGCACAGGTATGAAGAATCCCGCCCGCCTGTGGCAGCATGCTGATCATGAGTTCGAGCACGGCAGGCCTGACCCGGCGGTGGACGACGTGGGGACCGGTCGTGGCGGCCGTCGTTCTCGGGCTCGCGTGGGGCCATGGACTGCCCGGCTTCGTCGTCGGGCTCATCGCGGTCTGCCTGATGGGTGCGGTGCTCGCCGCCGTCCACCACGCCGAGGTCGTCGCCCACCGCGTCGGCGAGCCCTTCGGCTCGCTCGTCCTCGCCGTCGCCGTCACGGTCATCGAGGTCGGACTGATCGTCACCCTGATGGCGGGCGGCGGCGAGAAGACCTCCACCTATGCCCGCGACACCGTCTTCGCGGCCGTCATGATCACCTGCAACGGGATCGTCGGACTCTCCCTGCTCGTGGGCGCCCTGCGCACCCGCGTCGCCGTCTTCAACGCCGAGGGGTCCGGCGGCGCGATCGCCACGGTCTGCACCCTCGCGACCATGACCCTCGTCCTGCCGACCTTCACGACGAGCCAGCCCGGCCCGGAGTTCTCGGGGGCGCAGCTCGCCTTCGCCGCCGTCGCCTCACTCTGTCTGTACGGCGTGTTCGTCACCGTCCAGACCTTCCGGCACCGCGACTACTTCCTTCCGGTCGCGCGCGAGGGCCAGGAGTCGGAGGAGGACCACGCCGATCCGCCGACCGACCGGCAGACGTGGGCGAGCCTCGGCCTCCTCGTCCTGGCGCTCGTCGCCGTCGTGGGCCTGGCCAAGCTCATCTCGCCGACCATCGAGGACGGCGTCGAGTCGGCCGGTCTGCCCAAGGCCGTCGTCGGCGTGATCATCGCCCTGATGGTGCTGCTCCCGGAGACGCTCGCCGCCGTACGTGCCGCCCGCCGGGACCGGATGCAGACCAGCCTCAACCTCGCCTACGGCTCCGCGATCGCCAGCATCGGCCTGACGATTCCGGCGATCGCGCTCGCCTCCATCTGGCTGTCCGGGCCCCTGGTCCTGGGCGTCGGGCCCGTCCACATGGTCCTGCTCGTGCTCACCGCGGTGGTGAGCGCACTGACCGTGGTGCCCGGACGGGCCACGCTCCTCCAGGGCGGCGTCCATCTCTCGATCTTCGCCGCCTTCGTGTTCCTGTCGTTCAGCCCATGAGCCGGCTCAGTCCCTGACGCGCACCACCTTCAGGGCGGGCGAGCGCAGGATGTCCTTCTCGCAGAACCGGGACGTCACCCAGCGCTCGCCCGCGTAGAGCCGGGTCTGATCGCTGTAGTGCGCGGACTGGGAGTTCGAGGACTGGGAGTACGTCAGCAGAGTGCGGGCCACCGGGCATCTGCTGCCGTCCCAGCCCACCGCCTGGACATGGCTCGTTCCGTGCGCCACCTCCGTGTAGCCGCCGCCCGCCGGGTTCCACACGGGCTCGGTCTTGTTCCAGATGCCCAGCGACTCCGTGCCGCCGCTGACCGGAATGCGCGCCCCGTTCCGTACCACGAACTGGTGCGCGCCGAGCGGCGCGTCCAGCGGGATGCCGGCCGCCCGCAGCTCGGTCACCGCGTCCTTCAGTGCCTTGGCGAAGCCGGGCGAGGCGGTGTTCAGGGTGTTCGGCGTGCGGACCGGGTCGGCGGCCGAGAACGGCACCTTCCACTGCTCGGCGAGCGGGACCGACCCGACGAACTTCCGCCAGAACCGGTCGAAGAGCAGCGCTCCCTCACTGTCGGAGTTCACCGTCCGGTCCCAGGCGCCGATCACCCGGCACGCCTCCTGGTCGTCAGGGAGCGCCGTCGGGCACGCCTTCGCCGCGTCGGCGGCGGCCAGGTCACCGGCCGGGGCGCGGTTCGCGAACTGCTGGGTCTGGAGGTCAGCCACCGTCAGCCGCCCCCTGCCGGCCATGGCCGCCACGTCCTCGATGCCGCCGCGGGTACGCAGCGAGCGCGGGGTGTTCACATTGCCGAAGATCCGCTCGTAGCCGGTGATGGGCCGGTCCGCGTTCGTCAGCCACGCGCTGTCGTTGGAGTTCTCCACGTACGGGGCGTTCTGTATCACCGGCATCTTCGAGGGCCCGAAGACACCCGGCTGCACCGCGTCGGGGTCGGAGCCGAGTGCGCAGTCACCCCGCGAGCCGTCCAGGACCGCCACCCCCGAGGCCGGGTACGTCGCCCTGCCCAGCGGGGTGGAGCAGCGCTGCGCGAGCTCGTCGGTGATCCGGGGAAGCACCTGCGACTGGGTGAACAGCGAGTTGCCGGCCGAGTCCGCGGCGACGGTGTTCACCCACGGGAGGCCCTGCGTACGGCGCAGGGTGTCGAGGACGTCCTGCGTGGAGCGCGCCCTGCCGAAGCCGAGCGCGGTGTCCGAGCCGCGCAGGTTGGCGGCGTTGGGATCGTTGAGGGCGTAGGCCGTCGTCGCCGTCCAGGGCAGCGGCAGCTGGCTTCCCAGGCCGGTGATCACCGGGCCGTACCGGGTCCAGTACTGGGTGCGCGTCACAGGCGCGCCGTCCTGCACCGGCACGGTGACGGTCCGCCGGGTCATCCGCTCCGGCTTCCCGTCGACGAGATAGGTGGTCGGGTCGGCCGGGTCCAGCGTGAGCTGGTGCAGATTGAGAGTGACGCCGGTCGCGACCGTGTGGCTCCAGGCGACCTTGTCGTTGAAGCCGATGTTGACCACGGTCGTACCGAGCAACGAGGCGCCGGAGACGTTGAGTTCGCCCGGGATGGTCTGCTGCGACTGCCAGAAGCGGCGGCCGCCCTGCCAGGGGTAGTGCGGATTGCCGAGCAGCAGCCCGCGTCCGTTCGCCGTCGTACTGCCGTGGAAGGCGACGGCGTTGGAACCCATCGTCGCGTTCTCCGCCGCGAACAGCTCGCGGGCCGCGGCGGCCGTGCGGGCGGGATCGGGAGCGCTTGTGATCCCGGAATCGGGCGCGTTCACGGCCGCGGGGGAGGCCGGTGGCCGGGCGGCGGTGATGCCGTCGATGCCGCGACCCTGCCCGCCGAGCACGGAGACCGCGAACCCGCGCCGGGCGACGTCGAGCCCGGTCACCGGCCGGACCCAGGCGGCGTCCTTGCAGGCGGGGTCGGTGATCCGGTTCTGCTTCAGCCAGGCGTTGTAGCCGGCCGCCCACCCCCGCATCAGCTCCTTGAGCCGTGCGCTCGGACCGGCCGGAGCGGGGGTGCGCAGCAGGCCCTCGACCGTGCCCGCGTCCCGTACCCCACGGAAGTACAGGTCGCTGGAGAGGTTCTTGGTGGCCGAGGAGAGCGAGCCGTCCGGCGCCCCGTCCGGGCCGAACCAGCGGGAGCGCTCGCCGTTCACGGTCACGAAGCCGTCGGCGAGCGTGCATATCTGGTCGGCGGCCTGTGCCCAGCCGGTGCCGAAGCCCAGGTTGGCGTAGTCCTTGGCGACGATGTGGGGGATGCCGTACTCGGTGTACCGGATGACGGCCGACAGGCCCCGGTCGGAAGGGTGGTGGTGGCGCTCGCCGGAGTCGGCGGCGGCTGCGGCGGGCAGCGACGCGGTGACGGTGGCGAGGGCCGCGCCGGCGAGCACGAGGTGTCTCAGGCGGGTGCGGAAGTGCAACGTGCCTCCCAACAGAGGGGTGGTGATTGCGGGTTGGACCATGCACGCAGCTGAGCGCTTGCTTTGTCAACATGCCGTTCGGTATCCGAGGTCCGGCGCCATGCGGTGCGTCGCGGTACTTGACCCGCCCCTCCGGGCCCACCGAGGATCCAGCCATGGAACGACTCCTCACCCGGACCGTCGACGGTGTCCTGCGGATGAGCGCGCAGCGCACCCCCGAGCGGATCGCCGTACGGTACGCCGACCGGACCTGGACCTACGCGGAGCTGGACGCGGCCGTGACCACCGCGGCCGCCGTGCTGCGGGAGCGGTACGGGCTGGAGGAGCGCGCCCGCGTCGCGACCTACGGGCACAACTCCGACGCCTATCTGATCGCCTTCCTCGCCTGCTCCCGCGCGGATCTGATCCACGTCCCGGTCAACCACCACCTCACCGGCGAGGACCTCGCCTACATCCTGCGCCAGTCCGGCAGTTCACTCGTCCTCGCCGACCCCGCGCTCGCCGACCGGGTCCCCGCCGACCTGCCCGTCCGTGCCCTGCGGGACACCGACGACTCGTTCCTCGCGGCGCTCGCCGAGCCCGACACGTACGACACCGACCGCGACGCCCGCGAGTACGTCCAGCTGCTCTACACCTCCGGGACGACCGCGCTGCCCAAGGGCGCCCGGATGACCCACCGCGCCCTGGTCCACGAGTACGCCAGTGCCATCGAGGCCCTCGACCTCCACGAGGACGACAAGCCGGTCCACTCGCTGCCGCTCTACCACTCCGCGCAGATGCACGTCTTCCTGCTGCCGTACCTGGCCGTCGGCGCCGAGAACACCATCGTCGACGGGCCCGATCCGAAGGTGCTCTTCGACCTCGTCGAGGCGGGCCGCGCCGACAGTCTCTTCGCGCCGCCTACCGTCTGGATCGGCCTGTCCAACCACCCCGAGTTCGCCGACCGCGACCTGTCCGGCCTGCGCAAGGCGTACTACGGCGCCTCGATCATGCCGGTGCCCGTCCTGGAGCGGCTGCGCGGCCGGCTGCCAGGGCTTCGCTTCTACAACTGCTTCGGGCAGAGCGAGATCGGTCCGCTCGCCACCGTCCTCGGTCCCGACGAGCACGAGGGCCGGATGGACTCCTGCGGCAAGCCGGTCCGTTTCGTCGAGGCCAAGGTCGTCGACGAGGACGGCGAGGAGGTCCCGGACGGCACCCCGGGGGAAATCGTCTACCGCTCACCGCAGTTGTGCGACGGCTACTGGGACAAGCCGGAGGAGACCAGGCAGGCTTTCCGGGGCGAGTGGTTCCGCTCCGGCGATCTCGCGGTGCGCGACGCCGAGGGCTACTACACCGTCGTGGACCGGGTGAAGGACGTCATCAACTCCGGGGGAGTGCTGGTGGCCTCCCGCCAGGTGGAGGACGCCCTGTACACCCATCCGGGCGTCGCCGAGGTCGCCGTCGTCGGCCTGCCCGACGAGCGCTGGATCGAGGCGGTCACGGCCGTCGTCGTCCCCAGGAACGAGGTCACCGAGGACGAACTCCTCGCCCACGCACGCGAGAAGCTCGCCCACTTCAAGGCCCCGAAGAAGGTCCTGTTCGTGGACGAGCTGCCCCGCAACGCCAGCGGGAAGATCCTCAAGCGCGAACTGAGGGACCGCTTCGCCGCTTCATGACCTCGTCGGAGCGCTCCCCGGGTCCCGGCCGACTACGGTGGGGCCGTGCCGCACGGCCCGGCCCCGCCGCACCGATGACCGATGTCAGCTCGTACGTTCCTCCGTCAGGCAGAGGATGTTGCCCTCGCTGTCCTTGAACCAGCAACCCCGCATGGTCTCCGTCTCGGCGACGCCGTCGACCGTCTTGAGGCCGGGCAGATCGTAGTCCTCGAACGCCACGCCCTTGGACCGCAGCTCCTTCATCTCGGCGTCGAGGTCGGCGACCTTCCAGCTCGCCAGGGTGTGCGCGGCCTGGCCGCCGTAGGGCGTCTCATAGACGCCTATCGTCGTACCGCCGCAGTCGAACCTGGTGTCCTCGGCCGTCTCCTTCGTCATGGTGAGGCCGAGGGTCTCGGTGTAGAAGCGCTTCGCCCGGGCAAGGTCGTTGACCGGAATGATCGCGACAACGGGTGAGTCGGACAGCATCGAAACCACCTCCTCCATCCAGGCTACGCAGCGGCCTGCCGGGCCACAGGTCGAGCGGGCCGGGCACGCCGTGTGGGTGACCGGACCGCGACCCGGGGTGACCGAGCGGGCCCAGTTCCCCGAGAGCGGGCCCAGACCCGGGGCCGGCCCAGACCCCCGAGAGCGGGCCCCGACCCGGGGCTGGCCCAGACCCCGGGAGCGGGCACAGACCCCCGGGAGCGGGTGCTCAGCGCTCGCCGCGCAGGTCCACGATCCGCTTGATCTTGCCCACCGACCGCTCCAGCGTCTCGGGGTCGACCACCTCGACCCCGACCGAGACCCCGATCCCGTCCTTGACCGACTGCGCGATCGCCCGGGCCGCCTCCGCGCGCTGCTCGGGCGTCGCCTCCGGTCGCGCCTCGGCCCGTACCGTCATCGCGTCGAGCCGCCCCTCGCGCGTCAGCCTCAGCTGGAAGTGCGGGGCGACCCCCGCCGTGCGCAGCACGATCTCCTCGATCTGGGTGGGGAAGAGGTTCACCCCGCGCAGGATCACCATGTCGTCACTGCGGCCGGTGACCTTCTCCATCCGCCGGAACACCCGGGCCGTACCCGGCAGCAGTCGTGTCAGATCGCGCGTGCGGTAGCGGATGACGGGCATGGCCTCCTTGGTGAGCGAGGTGAAGACCAGCTCGCCCTCCTCGCCGTCCGGCAGCACCTCACCCGTGAACGGGTCCACGATCTCCGGGTAGAAGTGGTCCTCCCAGATGTGCAGCCCGTCCTTGGTCTCCACGCACTCCTGCGCGACGCCCGGCCCCATCACCTCCGAGAGCCCATAGATGTCGACGGCGTCGAGGGCGCACCGCTCCTCGATCTCCCGCCGCATCGCCTCCGTCCACGGCTCGGCGCCGAAGACGCCGACCTTGAGCGACGTGGTCCGCGGATCGACGCCCTGGCGCTCGAACTCGTCGAGCAGCGTCAGCATGTACGAGGGCGTCACCATGATGATCTCGGGCCTGAAGTCCTGGATCAGCTGGACCTGGCGGGCCGTCATGCCGCCGGAGGCCGGGATGACCGTGCAGCCGAGCCGCTCCGCGCCGTAGTGCGCGCCGAGTCCGCCCGTGAAGAGGCCGTATCCGTAGGCCACATGGACCTTGTGACCGGGCCGGGCGCCGGCCGCGCGGAGGGAGCGGGCGACGACGTCGGCCCAGGTGTCCAGGTCGCGCTGGGTGTAGCCGACGACGGTCGGCCGGCCGGTGGTGCCGCTGGAGGCGTGGATGCGCCGGATCTCCGACTGGTCGACGGCGAACATGCCGAAGGGGTAGTGGTCCCGCAGATCGGTCTTGGCGGTGAAGGGGAAGCGGGCGAGGTCGGCGAGCGAGCGGCAGTCCTCGGGACGGATCCCCGCCTTGTCGAAGGACTGCCGGTAGAAGCCCACGTTCTCGTACGCGTGACGCAGGGTGGCCCGCAGCCGCTCCAGCTGGAGCGCCTCCAGCTCCGCGCGTCCGAGCCGTTCGCCGCTGTCCAGCAGATCCGTCATGTGCCGCCCACTCCCGTCCGACCGTCCTGAACATCCGAAAACGGACTACCGATCATTCGGTAGATCCTTTCGAAGCCAGTAAATCCGGCCGGACCCGGCCCGTGGCAAGGGGGCGGCGGCGACTTTCTGATCCTGTGGGCGACCCCCGGGCCCGGCGGTGCCCGGACGGCGGAGCGCGCACGGCGCTCGAGGGGCGCCCCACGCCGCCGAGTGCTGCGGCACGGGCGCGCCGCCCGCATATGACGTCGGCAACGATGCGTTACATCTGAATGCGGAGAGTGACGAACGCAGAGAGTCCCAGGAAACGGAGTCAGTCCATGTCGGTCGACACAGAGCCGGCGGCGCCCGCGCCCGCCCCCACCGCCGAGGTACGCCAGGTCCAGCTCAGCCTCAGCACCGCGGCGGCGCGCAACCTCGCGACCACCACCAAGTCCGAACCCCAGATGCAGGGCATCAGCTCCCGCTGGCTCATGCGCAAGCTGCCCTGGGTCCACACGCCCGGCGGCACGTACCGCGTCAACCGGCGCCTCTCGTACACGGTCGGCGACGGCCGCGTGACCTTCGTCAAGAACGGCTCCAAGGTCGAGGTCATCCCGGCCGAGCTGGCCGAGCTGCCCCTGCTGCGCGGCTTCGACGACCCGACCGCGCTCGGCGCGCTCGCCGACCGGTTCGTGCAGAAGGAGTACGAGCCCGGTCAGGTCATCGTGCACTCCGGCAAGAAGGCCGACCACGTCTATCTGATCGCCCATGGCAAGGTCGAGAAGCTCGGGACCGGCAAGTACGGCGACGAGACCCTGCTCGGCCGGCTCGGCGACGGCGACACGTTCGGCGGCCACGTCCTCGCCGGGGACGGCAAGTGGGAGTTCACGGCCAAGGCGACGACCGGGGTAACGATCCTGGCCCTGCCCCAGACGGCATACAAGGCCGTCGCGGACCAGTACGAGAATCTGAGCGCCCACGTCCGGGACATCAGCTCCAACGGCCACCAGCGGCGCACCAACAAGGCGGGCGAGGCGGCCATCGAACTCAGCGCCGGCCACGTCGGCGAGGCCCGGCTGCCCGGCGCCTTCGCGGACTACGAACTCAAGCCGCGCGAGTACGAGCTGAGCGTCGCCCAGACCGTCCTGAAGGTGCACAGCCGGGTCGCCGACCTCTACAACCAGCCGATGAACCAGACGCAGCAGCAGTTGCGCCTGACCATCCAGGAGCTGCGCGAACGACAGGAGTACGAGCTGGTCAACAACCCGGAGTTCGGACTGCTCAACAACACGGACTTCGACCAGCGCATCCAGACCCACTCGGGCCCGCCCACTCCGGACGACCTCGACGACCTGCTGAGCATGCGCCGCGGCACCCAGTACCTCTTCGCCCACCCCCGGGCCATCGCCGCCTTCGGCAAGGAGTGCAACAAGCGCGGGCTCATGCTCCGTTCCGTCGAGGTGGACGGGCACGCCATCCCGGCCTGGCGCGGTGTCCCGATCCTGCCCTGCGGCAAGATCGGCATCAGCAAGCACCAGACCTCCTCGATCATCGCGATGCGGACCGGCGAGAACAACGAGGGCGTCATCGGGCTGTACCAGACCGGCATCCCCGACGAGATCGAACCCGGCCTCAACTGCCGCTTCATGGGGATCGACGAGAAGGCGATCATCTCCTACCTCGTCTCCACCTACTACTCGGCCGCCGTCCTCGTCCCGGACGCCATCGGCATCCTGGAGAACGTCGAGGTGCGTCCGCGTGCCTGACCCACACCTCCGGGTGGGCGGCGGACCGCGCGGGCAGGGGGGGCTGAGGCATGTCCGTGCCCTCCCGCATGGCCGCCGCGGCAGGCCCCGTGTTCCCCTCTGTCCCCCCACAAGAACCAGGTAAGGAACCACACGCATGACCGCGTCCACGCAGTCCGCCGTGCTGCGTACTCCGTATCAGGAGTCCGTGGCCCGCTACTGGAACACCAACCAGCAGGACCCAGTGAACCTGCGGCTCGGCGAGATCGACGGGCTGTACCACCACCACTACGGCATCGGCGACTACGATCCCGCCGTCCTCGCCGGCCCCGAGAACGCCCGTGACGCCCGCATCATCCAGGAGCTGCACCGACTGGAGACCGCCCAGGCCGACCTGCTCCTCGACCGTCTGGGCAAGCGCACGCCCGACGACCACCTCCTCGACGCGGGCTCGGGCCGCGGCGGCACCAGCATCATGGCCGAGCAGCGCTTCGGCTGCCATGTCGACGGAGTCTCGATCTCCGAGTACCAGGTCGGTTTCGCCAACGCGCAGGCCGAGAAGCGCGGGGTCGCCGACCGCGTGAAGTTCCACTTCCGGAACATGCTGGACACCGGCTTCGCGACGGGTTCCCGCCAGGCCGTCTGGACCAACGAGACCACGATGTACGTGGACCTCTTCGAGCTCTTCGACGAGTTCTCCCGGCTCCTGGAGCACGGCGGCCGCTACGTCTGCATCACCGGCTGCTCCAACGACGTCACCGGCCTGCGCTCCAAGGCCGTCAGCCGGATCGACGAGCACTACACCTGCAACATCCACCCGCGCAGCGCGTACTTCCGCGCGCTCGCCGAGAACAACCTCGTCCCCATCGAGGTCGTCGACCTGACGGCGGCGACGATTCCGTACTGGGAGCTGCGGGCCAAGTCTTCGGTGGCCACCGGCATCGAGGATCCCTTCCTCATGGCGTACAAGGAAGGCAGCTTCCACTACCTGATGATCGTCGCCGATCGAGTCTGACCTTTCGACGCCATGTGGGGCCCCGGGTGGACTCCCGGACCGCGCCGTCGGAGCGGGGAAATCCGCTTGCCGCACTCCGACGGCCGGTGCTGGAGTGACCGCATGGATCACGCAGCGATACGCACCCGGTACGACCGCCAGCTCCGCCTCGGCGCCCGCCCCGACGGGCCCGGCACCCGGGTCGAGCGCGACGGCCCGGTCGTACGGCAGACCGGCCCGGCCCACGCCTGGAACGGCATCCTCTGGTCCGGCCTCGACGAGACGGGCGCCGACGCGGCCATCGCCGAACAGATCCGCCACTTCACCGCCCTCGGCCTGCCCTTCGAGTGGAAGGTGTACGGGCACGACGGCCCGGCCGACCTCGCGGCGAGGCTTCTCGCGGCCGGGTTCACCGCCGAGGACCAGGAGACCCTGATGGTCGCCGAGGCGGCCACGCTCCCCACGGACGTCGCGCTGCCCGAGGGCGTCGAACTGGTCCCGGTCACCGACGCGGCGGGGGTGAAGCTGGTGACCGAGGTCCACGACCGGGCGTTCGGCGGCGACAGCTCCCACATCGGCCGTCAGCTCCTCGACCAGCTGGCCACCACGCCCGACACCGTCGCCGCCGTCCTCGCCATGGCCGGCGACGAGCCCGTCAGCGCCGCGCGCCTCGAGCTGTACCCCGGCACGGACTTCGCCGGCCTCTGGGGCGGCGGCACGGTCGAACCCTGGCGGGGCAAGGGCCTCTACCGGGCCCTGGTCGCCTTCCGGACCCGGATCGCCGTCGAGCGCGGCCACCGCTTCGTCCAGGTCGACGCGGCCGACACCAGCCGCCCGATCCTCCAGCGCCTGGGCTTCGCCCCCCTCACCACGACGACCCCCTACGTGTACGTCCCCTAGGACCACTTGACCCGTGCGGCGGCCTCGGGCGCGACCTGCCCCGAGCCGTCCGCAGGGGGACACGGCCCGGGCCTGCCGGAGCACGTTGACAGGTTCCGGCCGACATGTTGCTATGGGGCGCCGCCCAGCCTGACCTGCGCCGCGTCCCATGTCGCTCGACAGGAGCGGCACCGGAACGGTGACCACGTGGTCGGGGCGGCTCACCGATACCGCCTTCCGAGCGGTGCCCCGAAATCCAGAGCGAGGACCCATGCCGCAGCGCGCCGCGACCATCGTCGGCGGCGGGATCGGGGGGCTTGCGGCGGCCATCGCCCTGCACCGTCGGGGCTGGCGCGTCGAAGTGCTGGAACGCGCACCGGAGTTCACCGAGATCGGCGCCGGCATCTCCTTGTGGCCGAACGCGCTGCGCGCGCTCGAGGCGCTGGGGCAGGCCGACGCCGTACGGGCACTCGGCGCCGTCGAGGCCATGGGCGGAGTACGGGACCGCCGGGGCCGCTGGCTGTCGCGTACGGAGAACGCCGAGCTGGCACGCCGCTTCGGCCATCCCCTGACCGTCCTGCACCGCGCGGATCTGTTGCGGGTGCTCACCGAGGCGCTGCCGGCGGACAGCCTGCGCTCGGGCAGTGAGGTGTCCGCGGTCCGCGACGACGGCCGGTGCCCGGTCGTCGAGCACCGCGGCGGCGAGTCCCGGACCGACCTCGTGATCGGCGCCGACGGGCTGCGCAGCACGGTCCGCCGCGCCCTGTGGCCCGATGCGGCCGGCCCCCGGTACGCCGGTTACAGCGCCTGGCGCATGGTCACCGGGCCCCTCGACGAGCCACCCTCCGAGGGCGCCGCGACCTGGGGGCGCGGCGAGAGGTTCGGCTACACGGCGCTGCCGGGCGGGCGGATGTACTGCTTCGCGACCGCGACACTGCCGGAGGGAGAGGCCTCGGGCTCGTCCGAGACCGAGTACGCCGAACTGCAGCGCCGGTACGGTTCCTGGCCGGATCCCATCCCCGTCCTGCTCGCCGCCGTCCCCCCTGACGCCGTCCTCCGGCACGACCTGTACGACCTGCCGCCGCTGCCCACCTTCGTCCGTGGCCGGGTCGCGCTGCTGGGCGACGCGGCCCACGCCATGACCCCCAACCTGGGCCAGGGCGCGTGCCAGGCGCTGGAGGACGCGGTCACCCTCGCCGCCTGCCTGGACGCCACTCCGGACGTGGCCGCCGCGCTCCGCTCGTACGACCTGCTGCGCCGACCCCGGACCCAGGCCATCGTGCGCCGCTCCGCCCGGCTCGGCGCGGTCGGCCAGTTGGCGTGGCAGCCCGCGGCGCTGCTGCGCGACACGGCCGCCCGGCTGACGCCGACGCGGGCGACGCTGCGTTCCATGACGCCGGTGCTCGGCTGGACGGCGCCCGGTGACCCGGTGACCCCGACGGAGAGCGAGAGCCACTGATGCCGGACTGGACGTATCACCCGCTGCGCGGGGCGGCCGCCGCCGTCCTCGGTCTGCGCCGTTCGCAGCGCACCGCACTGCGGCTGCTCGCCTCCGTCGGCTCCCGTCCCACCGGCGCGCGGCTGATCGCCCGGGGGTTCGGCCACCGCCATCCACCGAAGCGACTCGCCGGTCATATCGCCGGCGTACCCGTGACCGTCCGGCTCGGCATATCCGTCCCACCCTCGCTCGCCCGCGAGGCGATACGTGCCATGGCCCCGCTCGGGGCCGGTGTCGTCGAGGTGGCGCCCGTCTCGGCCGCCGACGTGGAGACCGTACGCGAGGCCGCTGCCGACCGCTCGATCCCGCTCGTGGTCCGCACCTGCGACCCGGAGGCCGTGGCCGCCCTCAAGCCCCATGTCGACGGCTTCACCAGCAGCGACGACTCGCATGTGGTCCATGTGTCCGACCCGTCGGTCACCGCCGCGGCCGCCGCGCTCGAGGACCCGGACACCGTCGTGCTCGCCCGTCCCGGGGTGCTCGTCGCGGCCGGACCCGGCTGGTTCGCACGGGTCGCCGAGGCGGCCACGCCCACCGCGCCCGCTCCGGTGCTCCGGGACGTCGGCCGCGATCCCCGCCGCTGGCCCGCCTGGTGGTGGGCGCTGCTCGTCGGGCTCGGTATGACGGGTGCCGGACTCGGCGCCGCGGCGATCACGCTCGGGCCCGTGCTGCTCTGGTACGACCGGGACTACCTCGGCATGACGCTGCATGAGCTGCATGCCGCCAACCACCACCTCGTGCACTTCCTCCAGCACGACCGCATCACCATGGCCGGCACCATGGTGTCGATCGGCGCCCTCTACACCGGCCTCGCCGTGGGCGGCATCAGACGCGGCTGGCCTTGGGCCCGCGAGGTGTATCTGCTGTCGGGGGCGATCGGCTTCCCCACCTTGTTCTACTTCCTGGTCACCGGATTCGTGGAACCCCTGCACACGGCCACCACCATCGTGCTGTTCCCCATGTTCGTGGCCGGGGTCCGCCGTGCCCCGCACGCCCCGCGGTGGCGCCTGGCGCCCGAGGGGCCGGAGCGGGAACGCCGGAGGGCTCTGGCAGGCCAACTCCTGCTGATCGTCACGGGAGCGGGGCTGTTCGTCGGTGGGGCGGTCATCTCGGTGGTCGGCCTGACCGGTGTCTTCGTGCCGACCGACCTGGTCTTCCTGGGCACCAGCGCGCAGACGCTGGAAGCCGTGAACCCCCGGCTCGTGCCCTTCGTCGCCCACGACCGCGCGGGGTTCGGCGGCGCCCTGATGGCCGCCGCCGTGGCGATCACTCTGCTCAGCGCGTGGGGCTGGAGGCGGGGCGAGGCCTGGGTGTTCTGGACCCTGGCCGTGGCCGCGGCCGCGGGCTTCCTCCCGGCGGTCGTCGTGCACGGCGCGATCCACTACACCGACTTCCTCCACCTCGCGCCGGTCTACTTCGGCATCATGACGACCGGCGCCGGCCTGCTGCTCGCGCGCCCTTACCTCTGCGCAAGGACGCCGGCGGGACCGGAGGACTGACGGGCCGCCCCGGCGAGCGGATCGCCGAGTGAGCGGCCAGGCTTCAGGGGCGCGCCCAGTGGGCCGGCCGCTCGAAGCCGGCCGGGAGGCGGGTCGTCGCGTCGCCGCGGGCCGCGTTCAGCTGGGGCTGGGTGAGGAACAGCGCGCCGGTGAGGTCCGCGCCGGACAGATCGGCGTCGCGCAGGTCGGCGCCGATCAGGTCGGCGAGGGACAGATCGGCGCCCGTCAGATCGGCCGCGATCAGCAGCGCACCGCGCAGGTCCGCGCCCCGCAGCTTCGCCCCGCGCAGCCGGGCCCCGATCAGATCGGCGCCACGGCGGCTCTTCGCCTTGCCGCCCGCCGTGGTCCGCACCAGCGCGCTGGTCTTCAGGAGGAGCGGGTTGACCTCGCCCCGGACCGCGGCCACGTCCAGCTTCTCCAGCGACTCCGCGGTGCCTTCCGTCAGGGCCTCCACCCGGGCCAGGGCCTGCCGCAGCTCGCCGTGGAGCGGGCGGGCCGCGGAGAGGGCGAGGGCCTCGGTGAGATAGCGGAGCAGCTCGTGGAGCTGGCGCATCACGGGAAACACCTCGTACATCTGGCGCGAGGTCTCCGGGGCCTCGCGCCAGGAGACCCCGCCGAAGGTGACCTGGGAGACCTTCTGGCCGGCGCCGAAGCAGTCGTACACCGTGCAGCCCGAGAACCCGCTCGGCCGCAGCTTGGTGTGGATGCCGCAGCGGAAGTCCTCCTGGAGGTTCCGGCACGGCTCGCCGGAGGCCTTGTTCACGGCGAAGTCCGCGGACTTGGCGAACGGGAGGGCGACGCAGCACAGCCCGAAGCAGTTGGCGCAGTCGCCCCGGAGGGTCTCGGGCATGGTGGTGCGGTTCCTTCGTCGCAGGGGGAGAGAGCCCCACCGTATCGCGCCCACGGCGAAACCTGTTGCGAAGATCATCGGCATCCGTCGAGGATCGGCGCCATGCCCACGTTCACGACGTACGACGGAACCGAACTCGCCTATGACGTACAGGGGGAGGGAGAGCCGCTCATCTGCCTGCCCGGGGGACCGATGCGCGACGCCGCCTACCTCGGCGACCTCGGCGGGCTCGGCGCGCACCGCAGCCTGATCGTGCTCGATCTGCGCGGCACCGGCGCGAGCGCCGAGCCCGCCGACCCCGCTTCGTACCGCTGCGACCGGCAGGTCGCGGACGTCGAGGCACTCCGCCTCCACCTCGGTCTGGAGCGGATCGATCTGCTCGGCCACTCCGCGACCGGGAACCTGGCCACGCTGTACGCCGCCGCCCACCCCGAGCGGGTGCGCTCCCTCGTCCTGGTCACCCCGGGCGTGCGCGCCGTGGGCATCGACGTCACGGACGAGGAGTGGGACGAGGCGGTCGAGGTGCACGCAGACCAGCCCTGGTACCCGGCGGCGCGGGCCGCCGTCGCGACGATCGGCCCCGAGACGCCCATGGAGCGCGTCATGGAGATCGTCTCCCCCTTCGCCTACGGCCGGTGGGACGAGGCCGCCCAGGCACACGCGGCGGCGGTCACCGACGAGGCCCACTGGGACGCCGCGGCCGCCTACTACGCCGACGGCGCCTTCGAGCCCGAGGAGACCAGGGCCGCGCTGACCGCCCTCACCGCACCGGTCCTGATCCTCGCGGGGGAGTACGACGGCGGGCCGACCCCGGCGCGGGCCGCCGAGCTGGCGGAGCTCTTCGCGCACGCCGAGCTCGTCGTCCAGCGCGGCGCGGGGCACTTCCCGTGGGTCGACGACGCGGGCGCCTTCGTCCGCCCGATCGCCGCCTTCCTGGACCCGGAGGTCCGCACGGTCACCGTGGACGGGGTCCGCCTCGCGTACCGGGTGTGGGGCGAGGCCGACGCCGGGCCCGTCGTGCTGGTCCACGGCCGCGGCGGGAACGGCGCCGACTGGGCGCGGATCGCCGAGGAGCTGGCCACCGACCGCCGCGTGTACGCCGTCGACCTGCGCGGCCACGGCCTGAGCGACTGGACGGGCCCCTACGGATTCGACGTGTTCCGCGACGAGCTGCGGGGGTTCATGAAGGAGCTCGACCTCGTCGGCGCCGATGTGGTCGCCCACTCGATGGGCGGCGCCGCGGCCTACCTCCTGGCCATGGACGAGCCGGGCCTGATCGGCCGCCTCGTCCTGGAGGAGGCGCCCGTCTTCTTCCCGCTCGATCCGCCGCGCGGCCACGCCGCCCGCCCCGAAGGGCCCCTCGGTCTGGACTGGGACGTCGTGCTCGCGACCGACGCCCAACTGAACGAGCCGGACCCCGCCTGGCGCGAGGGCCTGGCGGCGATCACCGCCCCGACCCTGATCCTGGCCGGCGGCCAGAACAGCCACCTCGCCCAGGAGCGACTGTCCTGGATGGCGGACCGGCTGCCCGAGAGCCACCTCCTCACGGTCGAGACGGGGCACGAGATCCACACGTCCCGGCCGGAAGAGTTCCTCGCCGCCCTGCGGGAGTTCGGGATCTAGGCGCTCCCGCGGCGGGTCGGTGGTCTGCTTGCCGAATAGTTGACGCGGACGGAGTGGCCGGCCGACTCCCGGGCGCCCCGGGCTTCCGCATGAACCCGGTCTTCCTCCGCCGGTCGAGTCAGCTCGCCCCGGGCGGCGTGGGCGTGCGGACGTCCTCGGCCGCCGCCACCGACCGGGCCCAGCGGTAGTCCGCCTTGCCGCTCGGGGAGCGCTCGATCCGGTCGGTGATCACCAGCTGGCGGGGGATCTTGTATCCGGCGAGCCGAGTCCTGCAGTGGGTCTGGACGGTCTCCAGGTCGAGGGCGGGTGCCCCGGTGCGCAGCTGGACCACGGCCGCCACGTGGTTGCCCCACTTCGCGTCGGGGACCCCGGCCACCAGCGCGTCGTACACGTCCGGATGGGACTTGAGCGCCTGCTCGACCTCCTCCGGGTAGACCTTCTCGCCGCCGGTGTTGATGCACTGGGAGCCGCGCCCGAGGACCGTGACGATGCCGTCCTCGTCGACGGTGGCCATGTCGCCGAGCAGCACCCACCGCTCGTCGCCCTTCTGGAAGAAGGTCTCGGCCGTCTTCGCCGGGTCGTTGTAGTAGCCGAGCGGCACATGGCCGCGCTGGGCGAGGCGCCCCACTTCGCCGACCCCGACCTCCGCGTACGTCGCCGGGTCCACGACCCGCGTCCGCTCGTTGACCTCCAGGCGGAAGCCCTTCTCCGGGCCCGAGTCGTCCGTCGCCTTGCCGTTGGACCCGGACTCGGAGGAGCCGAAGTTGTTCAGGAGCAGTACGTTCGGCACGAGCGCCTGGAACTGTGCCCGCACCGTCTCCGACATGATCGCCCCGGACGAGGAGACGCTGAACAGGGAGGAGAGGTCCGTGCCCTTGAGCGGGCCGTGCAGCGCGTCGATCAGCGGCCTGAGCATGGCGTCGCCCACCAGCGACACGCTGGAGACCTTCTCCTTCTCGATGGTGCGGAGCACCTCCTCGGGCACGTACTTGCGGTGGATGACGACCCGCTGCCCGTAGTTGAAGGCGATGAACGAGGTCAGCGTCGACGTGCCGTGCATCAGCGGGGGAGCGGGGAAGAAGGTGATCCCGGCGCCGCCCGCCGCGACGCGCTCGGCCAGCTCCTCGGGGCGCTTGACCGGCTCGCCGGCCGGGTCGCCGCCGAAGAGCCCGGCGAAGAAGAGGTCCTCCTGGCGCCACATGACGCCCTTCGGCATCCCCGTCGTACCGCCCGTGTAGATGATGAAGAGGTCGTCGGCGGAGCGATCCGCGAACCCGCGCTCCGGTGATCCGGCCTCTTCCGCCTCGGCGAACGGTACGCAGGCCAGGGCCGGGGCTCCCTCGGGCAGGGTCCCCACCCGCACGAGGTGCCGCAGCTTCTCCGTCTGCGGCAGCGTGGCCGCGACCCGTTCGGTGAACTCGGCGTCGAAGACGAGTGCGGCCAGATCGGCGTCCCGGTAGAGGTAGACCAGCTCCTCCTCCACGTACCGGTAGTTCACGTTGACCGGCACGATCCGCGCCTTCAGGCAGGCCAGGACGGTCTGCAGATACTCGATGCCGTTGTACAGATGCAGGCCCAGATGCTCGCCCGGCCGGATGCCGGAGTCGATCAGATGGTGGGCGAGGCGGTTGGCGGCGGTGTCCAGCTCCGCGTACGTGAGCCGGCGCTCGGCCCCCGTACCGGGGTGGTCGACGTACACGAGCGCCTCACGGTCCGGCACCACGTCGACGACCGACTCGAACAGGTCGGCAAGGTTGTACTCCACCGTTCCTCCTGACTCCGCTGGTCGTCCTGGCCTGCACCGGCCCGAGGCGGTCATTAGAGCGCCGCCGGGCGGTGGTGGGAAGGGGTCGCGCAGAAGAATCTGACTGAGTGTCAGAAAACTATTGAACTGGACGCGCACCTCCTGCAACCTGTTCCAGGTCTGGAGACGGGAGGACGTCCATGGGTGGGACCGAACACCTCACCGTGCAGCGCGAAGGCGCCACACTCGTGCTCACACTCAACCGGCCGGAGGCCAAGAACGCGCTCTCACTGCCCATGCTGGTGGGGCTCTACGACGGCTGGCTGGAGGCCGATGCCGACGACACGATCCGCTCCGTCGTCCTGACCGGGGCGGGCGGCTCGTTCTGCGCCGGGATGGACCTCAAGGCCCTCGCGGGCAAGGGCATGGAGGGCGAGCAGTACCGGGACCGCATGCAGGCCGACCCCGATCTCCACTGGAAGGCGATGCTGCGCCACCACCGTCCGCGCAAGCCGGTCATCGCCGCCGTCGAGGGCTACTGCGTCGCCGGCGGCACCGAGATCCTCCAGGGCACCGACATCAGGATCGCGGGCTCCTCCGCGACGTTCGGGCTCTTCGAGGTGAAACGCGGTCTGTTCCCGATCGGCGGGTCGACCGTCCGGCTGCCGCGCCAGATCGCCCGCACCCACGCGCTGGAAATGCTGCTCACCGGGCGCCCGTACAGCGCCGAGGAGGCCGCCCGCATCGGACTCGTCGGCCGCGTCGTCCCCGACGGCACGACGCTGGAGGCGGCCCTGGCGGTCGCCGAGCAGATCAACGCCTGCGGTCCGCTCGCCGTCGAGGCCGTGAAGGCGTCGGTGTACGAGACCGCGGAGATGACCGAGACGGAGGGGCTGGCGGCGGAGCTGAAGCGCGGCTGGCCGATCTTCGGCACGGCGGACGCGAAGGAGGGCGCGCGCGCCTTCGCGGAGAAACGGCCGCCGGTGTACCGCCGGGAGTGACCTTTCCCCACCCCGCCCCTTCCCGAACTGGGGGCAAGCCCCCAGACCCCGTACGGCCTTCAGCCGTGTCCTCAAACGCCGGACGGGCTGAAATTCCGCCCCTGGGCGGAACATTCAGCCTCGCCGGCGTTTGAGGCGCGGGGTCTGGGGCGGAGCCCCAGTTCGGGAAGGGGCGGGGTGGGGAGAAGGCCCCGCGCAGCGGCCCCGCTCGCACCCGCGGCCCCGCTCGCACTCGCACCCGCAGCCCCCCGACCAAGGAGCCAAGGAGCCCCGCTCATGACAGCCGCCCCCGTACCGGAAACCCTCAGCGCCCCGCTCGTCGTCGAGTTCCCCTTCACCCGCTCCCTCAGCCCCGTCCAGTCCGCGTTTCTCACCGGACTGCGCGAGCGGACCGTGCTCGGGGTGCGGGCCGGTGACGGGCGCGTGCTCGTGCCGCCCGTCGAGTACGACCCCGAGACCGCCGCCGAACTCCGCGATCTCGTCGAGATCGGCGCCACCGGCACCGTCACCACCTGGGCCTGGAACCCCGAACCACGCCCCGGACAACCCCTCTCCACCCCCTTCGCCTGGGTCCTGGTCCGGCTCGACGGCGCCGACACCGCCCTGCTGCACGCCCTCGACGCGCCCGGCCCCGAGGCCGTCCGCACCGGGATGCGGGTCCGGATCCGCTGGGCCGCCGAACGGGCCGGTGCCATCACGGACATCGCCTGCTTCGAGCCGTACGAGAGCACCCCCGGACAGGAGCCGCACGAGCACGACGGGACCTTCACCGACCCCGTCACCGGCATCGTCGCGCCCGCCCGTCTCGACTACACGTACAGCCCAGGCCGCGCCCAGACCGGCTATCTCCAGGCGCTGGCCGACAACAGGACCGTCGGCGAGCGCTGCCCTTCGTGCACCAAGGTGTACGTGCCGCCCCGCGGTGCCTGCCCCACCTGCGGAGTCGCCACGACCGAACGGGTCGAGGTCGGCCCCCGCGGCACCGTCACCACCTTCTGCATCGTCAACATCAAGGCGCGCGGCCTCGACATCGAAGTGCCCTACGTCTACGCCCACATCGCCCTCGACGGCGCCGGGCTCGCCCTCCACGGCCGGATCGGCGGCATCCCGTACGACCAGGTCCGCATGGGACTGCGCGTCGAACCCGTGTGGAGCGAGGGCGGCCGCTACCCCGACCACTACCGGCCCTCCGGCGAGCCCGACGCCGACTACGACACGTACAAGGAGCTGCTGTGACGCCGGACCGAGAGGTGGCGATCGTCGCCTTCGCCCAGACCGACCACCGACGGCGCACGGACGAGCTCTCCGAGGTCGAGATGGTCATGCCCGTGCTGCACGACGTGCTGCGGCAGACCGGCCTGAAGACCTCCGACATCGGCTTCACCTGCTCCGGCTCCTCCGACTACCTCGCCGGCCGCGCGTTCTCCTTCACCATGGCCCTCGACGGTGTCGGCGCCTGGCCCCCGATCTCCGAGTCGCACGTCGAGATGGACGGCGCCTGGGCGCTCTACGAGGCCTGGGTGAAACTCCTGACCGGCGAGGCCGACACCGCGCTCGTCTACTCCTACGGGAAGTCCTCGCCCGGCTCCGTACGCGACGTCCTCACCCGGCAGCTCGACCCCTACTACGTCGCCCCGCTCTGGCCCGACTCCGTCGCCCTCGCCGCCCTCCAGGCGCGGGCGCTCATCGACGCGGGCCACACCGACGAGCCGGCTCTGGCCTCGATCGCCACCCGCAGCCGCGAGGACGCGAGCGCCAACCCGCACGCCCAGGTGCCCGGCGCCCGCCCCCAGGGCGAGTACGTCGTCGGTCCGCTGCGCACCGGCGACTGCCCGCCCGTCGGGGACGGAGCCGCCGCCGTGATCCTCGCGGCAGGAGACCGGGCTCGCGAACTCTGCGCCCGCCCCGCCTGGATCCGCGGCATGGACCACCGGATCGAGGCCCACTCCCTCGGCGTGCGCGACCTCACCGACTCGCCGTCCACCCGGCTCGCCGCCGAACGCGCCGGCGCCTTCGAGCGGCCGGTCGACACCGCCGAACTCCACGCGCCCTTCAGCTCCCAGGAGGTCGTGCTCCGCCGAGCCCTCGACCTCGACGAGAGCGTGAGGGTCAACCCGTCCGGCGGAGCGCTCGCCGCCAACCCGATGATGGCCGCCGGCCTGATCCGGCTCGGCGAGGCCGCCGCCCGCATCCACCGCGGCGCCTCCGACCGCGCCCTCGCCCACGCCACCTCCGGCCCCTGTCTGCAACAGAACCTGGTCGCCGTCCTGGAAGGGGACTCCCGTGCCTAAAGAGCCCGTGGCGATCGTCGGGATCGGCCAGACCAAGCACGTCGCCGCCCGCCACGACGTCTCGATCGCCGGACTCGTCCGCGAGGCCGCCCTGCGCGCCCTTCAGGACGCCGAGCTGACCTGGGCGGACATCGACGCCGTCGTCATCGGCAAGGCGCCGGACTTCTTCGAGGGCGTGATGATGCCGGAGCTGTACCTCGCGGACGCCCTCGGCGCGGTGGGCAAACCGATGCTCCGCGTCCACACCGCCGGTTCGGTCGGCGGGTCCACGGCGCTCGTCGCCGCGAACCTGGTCTCCGCCCGCGTCCACCGCACGGTCCTCACCCTCGCCTTCGAGAAACAGTCCGAATCGAACGCCATGTGGGGCCTGTCCCTGCCCGTCCCGTTCCAGCAGCCGCTGCTCGCGGGGGCGGGCGGCTTCTTCGCCCCGCACGTACGGGCCTACATGCGCCGCACCGGCGCCCCCGACACCGTCGGCTCCCTCGTCGCGTACAAGGACCGGCGCAACGCGCTGAAGAACCCCTACGCGCATCTCCACGAGCACGACATCACTCTGGAGAAGGTGCAGGCGTCGCCGATGCTCTGGGACCCGATCCGTTACTCGGAGACCTGCCCGTCCTCCGACGGCGCCTGCGCGATGGTCCTCACCGACCGTGCGGGCGCGGAGCGTTCGCCCCGGCCGCCCGCCTGGGTGCACGGCGGGGCGATGCGCAGCGAGCCCACGCTCTTCGCGGGCAAGGACTTCGTCTCGCCGCAGGCCGGCAAGGACTGCGCCGCCGACGTCTACCGGCAGGCGGGCGTCACCGATCCGCGCCGGGAGATCGACGCCGTCGAGATGTATGTGCCGTTCTCCTGGTACGAGCCGATGTGGCTGGAGAACCTGGGCTTCGCGGAGGAGGGCGAGGGCTGGAAGCTCACCGAGGCAGGGGTCACCGAACTCGACGGTGACCTGCCGGTGAACCCTTCGGGCGGCGTGCTCTCCACCAACCCCATCGGCGCTTCCGGGATGATCCGCTTCGCGGAGGCCGCGCTGCAGGTGCGGGGGCAGGCGGGCGAACACCAGGTGGACGGGGCGCGAAGGGCGCTCGGACACGCGTACGGAGGGGGCGCGCAGTTCTTCTCCATGTGGCTCGTGGGGGACCGGCCACCGGCGGTCTGAGGTCTGTCGGCGCCCGGTGCCGCTCGCTACTCTGAGCCCCGGACGACGATGTTGCGGGATGCGGGAGGAGCACGGACGTGGCGGAGAGCACCACCACCCAGCACGCCTTCGCGGGCTGGGACAAGCCGGAACTCGACCTCAGCGAGGCCGACTGGCGGTCGAGCAGCCAGGGCGCGGGAGACGTCCAGATCGCCTTCGTCGAGGGCTTCATCGCGATGCGCAACGGTGGACGGCCCGAGGCGCCGTCACTGATCTTCACCCCGGCCGAGTGGCGGGCGTTCGTGGTCAACGCGCGCGAAGGTGAGTTCGACCTGACCTGACGCGCTGTCGTCGCTGCCCGTGACCCCACCCGCCCTAGGCTGGTGATCATGAGTGCAGAGCGTGATCTGGCCCGGCTCGTCGCCGGGATGCGGCCGGAACTGAACCCCGGCCGCTATGTCTTCGCCACCGTGGACGGCCCCGCTCCGGCGGGCGTCGCCCCGGTCGTCACCATCGCCGAGCCCGAGGGGCTCACCCTGGTCGTACGCCAGGAAGAGGCCGATGCGGCCTCCCTGGCGTACGACTACGTGGCCGGCTGGATCACGCTGCGGGTCCACTCCGCGCTCGACGCCGTCGGACTCACCGCGGCCGTCTCCCACGAACTCGCCCAAGCCGGCCTGAGCTGCAACGTCGTGGCCGGATTCCACCACGACCACCTCTTCGTCGAACACGCCCGCGCGGACGAGGCGTTGGCCCTGTTGCGGCGTCTCGCGGAGCGATCGTCCCGGTCTTCCCGCTAAGGGTCCCAGGGGGCGCTCACGGGCGTACGCTGGGGTCTTCGCGGGGCCATCGGCCCGGCCGCACTCATCCGCGCGCGCCGGGTGTGCGCCCCCGGCGTGGGGGTGGAACGTGACAGTGCAGAGCGGCGGAGCGGGCCGCCGGGGCTTCGGCCTCTTCGAGCGCGAGGCCGAACTCGCGGCAGCCGAAGAGGCGTTGAACATGCTGACGGGTCTCGGTGGCGACGACCCGTGGCCGGGTGCGTCCGCCTCGGCCGAGCGGGTCCCGCTCCCGCGCGAGAACGCCGAGGCCGGGGAGGCGACCGGCCCTCCGCTCCGCCTCCTGAGGGGCGCGGCGGATCGCATCGGCCTTCCGCACCAGGGGCGAGCCGCCGGACGGCAGACCGGGCGCCACGGCGGCGCGAGCGCGCCGCGCGGGGCGACGGGGCCGGACCCCGCGCCGGCCGCACGGGGGCCGCGCGGCGGCGTGCTCGCCTATGCCGCCCCCGCCGGGCTCGGGAAGACCACCCTGCTCGCCGAGATCCGGCGACGCGCCTCGGCCAAGGGGTGTGCCGTGCTGTCCGCGCGGGGTGGCGACCAGGAACAGCAGGTCGCGTTCCATGTCGCCCGACAGCTGCTGCAGCCCCAGCTCGCCGCCGCCTCCGACACCGAACTCCGTGCGCAGCTGGGGAGTTGGTACGACATCGTCGGCCCCGCCCTCGGACTGTGCACGGCCGCCGACGGCGCGCCGCCCGACCCGCAGGGCCTGCGCGACGGACTCGACTGGGTCCTGACCCACCTCGCGATCCGGCGCGCGCCGCTCGTCGTCGTCCTCGACGACGCCCACTGGGCCGACCCCGAGTCCCTCGGCTGGCTCTCCGCCTTCGCACCCCGCGCCGAGGACCTGCCGATGCTCCTCGTCGTCGCTTACCGCCCCGACGAACTCCCCGACTCCGGAGAGGAGTTCACCGGCAGGCGATCGGGGCAGCGGCCCCTCGGGCTCGAACCGCTCACCTCCGCCGCCATCGCCCGTCTGGTCCGCGACCGGGTCGGCGCCCACGCCGACGACACCTTCTGCCGGGAGTGCTGGGCCGTCACCTCCGGCAACCCCTTCGAAGCCGTCGAACTCGCCGCCAAGGTCCGCGACCGCGGCCTCGAACCCACCGCGGAGGGCGCCCACGAGCTCCGCGATCTCGCCGCCGCGGCCAAGGGCAGCGGACTCGCCGCGCGCCTCGAACGTCTCGGCACCGCCACCGTCCGCCTCGCCTGGGCCTGCGCCGTCCTCGGCACCGAGATCTCCCCGCAGCTCGCCGGCGCGGTCGCCGGTCTCGGCGGCGAGGCCGTGGCCGAGTGCGCCGAGCGGCTGCGCGACGCCCGCATCCTGGCCGGCACCGAGACCCTCGAGTTCGTCCACCCGCTGATCGCCACCGCCGTCTACAAGGCCATCCCCGACGGCGCCCGCGTCGCGCTGCACGGCCAGGCCGCCTGGTGCGTCATCGACGCCGGACTCGGCTCCACCGCCGCCGCCCGCCACCTTCTGGAGACCCACCCCGAAGGCGACCCGTGGGTCGTCGGCCATCTGCGCGCCGCCGCCGGCGAGACCCTGCGCGCCGGCGCCCCCGACGCGGCCCGCCGCTTCCTCGCCCGCGCCCTGCGCGAACCGCCCGCCGACGACGAGCGGGCCGCCGTCCTCTTCGAGCTCGGCAGCGCCTCCCTGCTCACCGAGCCCGCCACCACCGTCAACCATCTGCGCGCCGCCCTGGCGGAGCCCGTCCCCGACCCCGCCCTGCGCCACGGCATCGTCTACCGGCTCTCCCAGGTCCTCGCCCACAGCGACCGGCTCGTGGAGGCCTCCGAGCTCCTCGGCCGCGAGTCCCAGCTCACCACCGACGCGCGCAGCCGGCTCCGTATGCAGGCCGAGAAGTTCATGTGGGACGCCTTCCGCGCCGACGAACCCGACTCGCCCGCCCGCTCCCGCCGACTCGCCCGGCTCGCCGACCGGCTCACCGGCCGCGACCTCACCGAGCGGTACGTCATCGGCCTGCGCGCCTGGGACGCCACCGTGCGCGCCGAACCCTCCGCCGTCGCGGTCGGCCACGCCGAGCGCGCCCTGGAGGGCGGCCTCAGCTGGGCCGACGAGAGCCGTGGCTTCGAGGTGCCGGTCCTGGTGGCGCTCACCTTCCTCTACGCCGACCGGCCCGGCCGCGCCGAGGAGCTCTTCGCGGCCGGCACCGCCGAGTTCGAGCGCCAGGGCTGGCGCGGCGCGCATCTCTCCTTCGCGTACACCCTCCTCGGGTACATCCGCTACCGGCGCGGCCGGCTCGTCGAGGCCGAGGACTTCGTCCGCGCGGGACTGCGACTCGCCGAGCGCGTCGGACCCCGTACCCCGGCCCAGTGGTACGCCGTCGGCGTGATGATCGAGGTGCTGCTGGCCCGCGGGCGCGTCGAGGAGGCCGACCGGATCGCCCGCACGCACGACTTCGGCGAGCCGTTCCCCGCCGCGGTGACCTTCCCCGACTCCCAGACCGTCCACGCCGAACTGCTCCTGGCCAGGGGGCGCACCGAGGAGGCCGCCGCCGAGCTGGCCGCCGTCGGCCGCCGCCTGGACCCGCGCGGCATGCGCAACCCCGCCTGGTGCCCCTGGCAGCTCCACCTCGCCCTCGCCGAGGCACGGGAGACCCCCGAGCGGGCCCGCGACACCGCCCTCGACGCCGTCGCCCGGGCCCGCCAGTACGGCGCGCCCTCCGCGATCGGCCAGGCGCTGCGCGTGACCGCGGAGGTCACCGGCGGCGACGAGCGCGTCAAGCTCCTGGAGGAGTCCGTCGACTGGCTGGAGCGGTCGCCCGCCGCGTACGAGCTGGCGCGCTCCCTCGTCGCCCTCGGCGCCGCGCTGCGCCGCACCGGCCGGACGGACGAGGGCGCCGAGTACCTCTACCGAGGTCTGGAGGCGGCCCAGACCTGCGGCGCGGACGGCCTCGGGGAGGAGGCCCGCGCCGAGCTCACCGCCGCAGGGCTCCGGCCCCGCACCCTCCACTCGGCGGGCACGGACACGCTCACCGCGCGTGAGAGCACCGCCGCCGAGCTCACCGTCCGTGGCGAGGACGCGGCGGCCGCCCTGGGCGTCGACGCGTCCGCCGTGACCCTGCTCCTGTCCGCCGTCTACCGCAAGCTCGGCACCGACCGCTCCGGCCTCGCCCAGGCCCTCCGGAACACCGGCCCGGAGCCCCACGGGAGCGGCCGGCCCGGCTGAACCGCCGGCCCGCCGCAGGACCCGGCCGGGCGTGTCGCCGGACCCGTCAACCGGACCCGCCCCGGCGCGTCGCATCGCGCGCCGGGGCACGTACCATGGCCGTATGTCCTTCCTCCGCCGCCGCAGCGCCGCCACACCCGCGGGCCCGGACTTCGACGTCCTGGCCATGGACCCGGGGGACTGGCCCGGCAACCTCGGCGCCGGTCTGCTGCCCGCCCCCGACGGCAGCTGCCAGGGCGTCTTCCTGCGCTACGACCTGTTCGGCGGCCGCGGCCCCGCGATGATCATCGGCAATCTGCCGGAGGGCTCCCCGGCCCGCGAGCTCGCCGACGGCCAGATCCCCTTCGAGGTCGCACAGCTCCTCGCGGCCCTGGAGAACGACGAGCCGGTCGAGGTCCTCGACACCGAGGACATGCCGGTGATGCAGGGCGACAACCTGCTGATCGTGCGCCGCATCAAGCTCTCCGAGAGCCGGATCTCCTGCGTGCAGTTCGACCGCAGCGACAACGTCCTGGTGACGATCGCCAGTTGGGACCGGCCTATCACCGACGACCTGTACGCGCTCCTCAAGCCGCTGCCCGCCGAGCTCTTCCAGCAGGGCTGACGGAGGGCGGGGGCCGATGAGCGCACGCGTCGACAGCTGGATCTGGGCGGTCCGCCTCACCAAGACCCGCTCCCAGGCCGCCGCGGCCTGCCGGGCCGGACACGTCAAGGTGAACGGCGAGCGCGCCAAGCCCGCCCAGCCGGTGAAGCCCGGCGACGAGGTGCGGCTCTTCCACGGCGGCCGGGAACGGATCGTCGAGGTCAAGCAGCTCCTCACCAAGCGGGTCGGCCCGCCCGTCGCCGCCGAGGCGTACGTCGACAACAGCCCGCCGCCGCCCCCGCGCGAGCATGTGGCCCTCGCCGGCGTCCGCGAGCGCGGCGCCGGCCGGCCGACGAAGCGCGAGCGCCGCGAACTGGACGAGCTGCGCGGCCGCACCTCCTGAAGCGGCCGCGTCCAGCCCGGCCGTTACGGAGCGAACAGTGCGGCCACCCGCGCGGCCGACGTCCCGAGCCCCGTCGGGCCCATCCGCGCCAGCGCCGTACCACTGCCGGAGCGGACGTCACCGGATCCGTACCGGCGCACGGCCCCGTGCCAGTGGAGGACCCCGGCGAGCCAGTCCTCCAACTCCCGTACGTACGCCTCGAAGGCGGCGCGCCCTGCCGCGTCCAGTGCGAAGTCCTCGTACAGCATGGGCAGTTCGTGCTGCTTCACATGCTCGAACTGGCGGAGCCGGCCGCGCATCAGGTCGTCGACCATCGACACGGCCGTCGGATAGTCGCAGTCGAAGAACTTCTGCAGCACCAGCACGCCGTTGTGCATCTCGCCCTCGACCTCGATCTCCTTCTGGTACGAGACCAGGTCGTTGAGCAGGGCAGCGTAGTCCGCGGCGGAACTCTCCAGACTGCGGACCGTGCCCGTGCGGTAGATCTCGGGAGGCAGTACGTCGGAGCGACGCAACCGGCAGAGCAGCATCGTCAGCTCCGAGCCGAAGGTCGTGCGCCGCATCTCGATGTAGTCCACCGGGTCGGGCACCCGGTGCTGGGCCTGGTTGTGCAGCTCCCACATCCAGCTGTCCAGCATCGCGTGGAGTGCGGTCCGCAGCTGCTCCCTGGCTTCCGTCCCCATCGGATCGGCGGTGCGGGCCCAGAGGTCGGCCAGCGAGCATTCCAGCGGGCCGACCGCGAACGCCTGCCCGGCGGCCGGATCGTCCACCGGCGTCAGGGACTTGAGGCGCTCCGTGCACTCCTTGGCGCCGATCAGGTTGCGCGGCCGGCCGAAGACCAGCGGGTAGTAGTCGTCCGCGTACGTGCCCCACGTCAGCCACTCGGCGCTCAGCTCCAGCTCCTCCATGGTGGCGTCCGGGTCGATGCCCGCCGAGCAGAGAGCGAAGTCGAAGCCCTCCAGCGTCGGCCGGTCCCAGATGTCGTCCAGGAGCCCCATCCGCTCCGCCCAGTCCACCGAGAGCCGCTGCGCCTCCCGGTGGTGCGGGCTGAGGGACAGCGCGTACGGCAGGTCGAACTCGGGCAGCAGCGAGGGCCCCACCTTCTGGTGCGGCATGTGCGTCAGTGCGCGCAGTCGCGAGGCGGCGGGGCGGCCGAAGAGGGTGCGGATGTCGAGCGCGGAGGTGCCGAGCACCCCGTCGAGCCGCGAAGGCCCGGTGTCCAGGCCCTGGTTCATATAGCGGCTGGAGCGCATGTGCCACTCGTGCCCGCCGGACTGCCAGTCCTGCAGCCCCTTCGCGTACAGCGCGACGGCCGCGCACTCCTCGGGTCTCAGCCCCTTCTCCAGGCAGAGGCCCGGAACTTCGGTGAGCGCCGTGTTCTCGAACTGCTGCAGCCGTGAGGTCAGCAGGTCGTTGACGGCCTCGGCCGCCTCCTGGGTCGTGCACCCGAGGAACTTCTCCAGGACGAGGACGCCGTTGCTGTTCTCGCCCTCGTCCTCGACCTCCCGCTGGTACGAGAAGAGGTCGTTGCGCAGATGCACCGCGTCGGAGAAGGCGTCGCGCAGCACGCGCAGCGGACGGGAGTGCGCCACCTGCTCGGGGACCTCGGCACCGGCCGCGTACTCGACGAGCCCCGCCGACCAGGGGGCGCCACCCACCTTGCGACGCATCTCGATGTACTCGACGGGGTTGGCGATCCGCCCCTCGTTGATGTTGTCGAGCTCCCACAGGGACTCGTAAAGCAGCGCCTCGGTGGACTCGGAGAATCGTTCCCGCCATGCCGGGGACATCGCCGGGACGGTCCGCGTCCACAGATCCGCGAGTCCGGCCTCCACCGGATTGGTCGGCTCCGGCATCGCCGCCGACGGGTCCCTCGGCATGAAGAGCGGCAGCCGGTCCAGGTACGCCTTGCTGCCCGGCCGGTCCTGGGTGCGCTTGAAGACCTCCAGGAAGTGGTCGTCGAAGAAGAAGACCCAGGTGTACCAGTCGGTGACCAGGGACAGCACCTCGGCGTCGCAGTCGGGGTGGGTGTACGAGCAGAGCAGCGCGTAGTCGTGGGACTCGAGGTCGTGCTCCTCCCAGATGCCGGAGCCCTCCAGCATCCCCATCGCCCGCGCCCACTCCCGCGTGTGGGTGCGGGCGGCCTCCACATGGGGGTTGAGCCGCGCCGGATACGGGACATAGAAATCCGGCAGAACGAAGGGCTGAGCCATGCGTACGGGGCCTTCCGGTGAGCGTGGGCGGTGTCCGGCCCAGCCTTACCCCTCGCCCCTGCCGGCCACGCGACCTCGAAATTAGTCGTACGAACGTCACGGGGGTGTCGCCGGGCCGCGAGCCCGGCGACACCCCTCAGGGCATGGCCGACATCGTGCTCAGGCGCGGGAAACCCGCACGTCGGACGCCTTCACGAAAGCCACCCGGTGGCCGAACTGGATCTCGTAGTACTCCTCCTGGCCCCGAACGACCCGGTGCCCGGTGGTGTCGAACACCGGCGCGAAGTAGTACTCGCCCGGGGTGCGATCACCCACCACGTACGACTGGCCCGCGAGCAGCTTGTACGGCAGCGGCGACACCGCCTGGACCGGAACACCCGCCGGATACGCCGAGGCCTCCGGATAGGCACGCCCGTACACCGGGATCTCCGTCGCCCCGTCCTTCGGGGTCAGTACCCAGCCCCGCGCGTTCACCGCCGTCGGCCGCTCCTGCGGGTTGTGGAACCAGGCCTTCTGGCCGAGGTACCAGATCGCCGTCCAGTCGCCGCTCCGCTCCGCCACCGCGTACTGCTGGCCCGTCGAGGCCCGCGCCCCGGTGTCGTTGACGCCGGTCGTCGAGTCCTGGCCGCCGGGCCGCAGACCGATGTCCTTCACCAGGGGCGCGTCGGCGCTCGGCGCCGTGTGCAGCCGGACGGCACCGCTGCCGTGCGGAGCGCACGCCTCTCCCGCCTTCACACACCCCGTGTACACCGGCTGGTGCGCGGTGTACTCCGGACGGATCGTCACCACACCCGCGTTCGGACCCGCGCTCGGCGTGAACGGCCGGCCGAGCAGCTGGAAGTAGTGGGCCCAGTCCCAGTACGGCCCCGGGTCGGTGTGCATCCCGCGGATCGTCGAGGTGACCGTGCCCGGCACGTTGTCGTGGCCGAGGATGTGCTGCCGGTCGAGCGGGATGTCGTAACGCTGTGCCAGGTACCGGACCAGGCGGGCCGAGGTCCGGTACATCGCCTCCGTGTACCAGGAGTCCGGGGCGGTCAGGAAGCCCTCGTGCTCCAGGCCGACCGACTTGGCGTTCACGAACCAGTTGCCCGCGTGCCAGCCGACGTCCTTCAGCGGCAGGTGCTGCGCGATGTGCCCGTCGGAGGAGCGCAGCGAGTACTGCCAGGAGACGTACGTCGGGTCCTGCACGAGCTTGAGGGTGACGTCCCACGTCGCCTCGGTGTCGTGCACGACGATGTACTCGATCGACTGGGACGCGGGCCGGTTCGCCTTGTCGTGGTTGCCGTAGTCGCCGTCCCCGAACTCCTCGTACGGTGCGGGGATCCACTCGCAGGCGACCGTCTTCGGGCATTCGGTCCGCCCCGCGTCCGCCGTGCGCAGTCCGAGTGCGGCCACCTGCTCCCTCGCGGGCGCCAGGTCCGGGTCGGCCGCGAGCGTGACGACCTGCCCGCTGTCGGTCGTTCGGGTCTCACCGCCGCGGATCACGTCGTACACGTCGTCGGCATACGTCGCCGCCGTCGCGCTGTCGTCGGCGCCGGAGTACGTCGCCACCGCCCCGTACCAGTCGGCCGGGTCGGAGCTCAGCGGCCGGCCCGACGCGCGCTGGGCGGCGGCGAGCAGCGCGGCCCCGCCCTCGATGTTCGCGGCGGTACTGCTCCGCAGCTCCTCCGCCGGAATCCCCGACAGCTCCGCGGCCCGGTCAAGCGTCCTGAGGCGGGCCGGCAGCTCGGCCGCCGTCGGCAGCGCTACCCCTTCCGCCGTTCCGTGGCGTGGCGCACGGGAGTCGTCGCCCCGAGCGTCCTCCTCGCCGTGCGAGTGGTGCGGGGCCTGGGCCAGCGCCGTCACCGCGTCCGTGAGATGCATCGGACCGTAGCCCCCGGTCACACTCGGCGCCCCACCGTGGGCATCCCACCGAGACTGGAGGTACGACACAGCGAGCAGCACGCTCTGCGGCACACCCTGGCGCTCGGCCGCTGCGGCGAACTGGCGCTGGAGCGAGTCGGATTCCAGCGGGTCGGCGGTGGCCGATGGGGCGGCCGAGAGAAGGGGGAACAGCAGAGCGGCGGACGCCACGGCGCCCACCGTCCGGGCGACCCGTCTGTGCGACGCGGAACGGTGCAAGGCAGCCTCCAGGAACGGGGGTGATGAGGGGGCGTGCGGGGCCGAACCCGTACAGGGGTATCGGCTTCCGGACGATCCGTCAATCACCCCTCACTCCATGGGATTTCCCATGTCAGGGGGCATGTCGCGGAGTTTCGCGGCGGCGGTGCGCGGGCCTGCGGCGCGTCAGTGGAATGGACCAATGAGGCGACTGCCGGCGCGAGCACGAACGCCGCGCCCCGGTGTGTCGGCACCGGGTGCGCGGCGCATCACCCCCGTCGGCTCGGTCGGCGTGCAGTCACCTGGTACCGACCGCGGCGCGCACGGCCCGCCGTGCCATGGCGCAGTCGTCGTGCAGCCGCCGCAACAGCAGCCGCTGCTCCTCGCCGGGCGAGACCGCGCCGGAGGGGACGGGAACCGAACCGGCGGGCGGAGCCTCCTTGATGGTGCGCTGCACCGCCGTCTCGTACGTACGGATCTCCCGCGTCAGCACGATCATCAGGTTCACCAGGAAGGCGTCCCGGGACGCCGCTCCCGCCTGCTGGGCGAGCTGACTGATCTGCCGCCGCGCCAACGGCGCGTCACCGAGCACCGCCCACATCGTCGCCAGGTCGTACCCGGGCAGATACCAGCCCGCATGCTCCCAGTCGACCAGGACCGGCCCCGTGGGGGAGAGCAGGATGTTGGAGAGCAAGGCGTCGCCGTGACAGAACTGGCCCATGCCCTGGCGTCCGCCGGCATGCGCAAGACCGTGCAGCAGCTTCTGCAGGTCGTCCCGGTCGCGATCGGTGAACAGGCCCAGCTCGTGGTAGCGCGCGATCCGCGAACCGTAGTCGAGCGGAGCGTCGAAGGTGCCGGCCGGCGGCCGCCAGGCATTGAGCCGGGCGATCGCGCCGAGCGCCGCGCGCAGATCCGCGCGGGGCGGGGCCTCCACGGGATGGCGCGTCAACGCCGCCGCCCGTCCGGGCATCCGCTCGATCACCAGCGTGCAGTTGTCCGGGTCCGCCGCGATCAGCCGCGGGGCACGCACCGGCGGGCGGTGCCGGACGAACGAGCGGTAGGAAGCTATTTCGTGCTGGAACCGCTCGACCCACGCGGGGGAGTGGTCCAGTAAACACTTGGCGACCGCGGTGGTCCGTCCGGTCGTCCCGACGATCAGTACGGAACGGCCGCTGCGCCGCAGCACCTGCACCGGGTTGAACTCCGGGCAGATCCGGTGGACGGACGCGATCGCCATCCTCACCTGGGCCCCCTGAGGGCCCGACAGGTCGATTCTCCCGCTGGGCGCCTGGGCGGTACTGCCCGGCCAGCGCCGCGCCCGGCCCGCGGGGGAGACGGGGGCGAGATACGGTCCGCTGCCGGCCGGCACGGAACGGTGCTGCGGCCGGGGCGGGGCGGACACGGAGGACGATGCTGTGTACATGGGGAGACAGATCCCTTCGTGTGCCGACGAGTTGCATGCGTCGCCCCGCCCGGCCTCCGGTCCGCACCCTGGGGAATGAGGGCCGGTTACCGGGGCGGGGTGGCGCGTTCCTACCTGACACCCGGGCGCGGGTGGCGGAACATCGGGCGCACCCTGGCGAAGCCTGGCGAATAGTCGCCAGCCCTATGACAGGGGGTTACTGTCAACTCAGCCGAGAACCTGGGGGCTTAGACGTGACTGGACAGACCAACACCCGCCTGGCAGACCTCTTCGGCCTCGCCGGCTGGTCCAAGGGAGAGCTCGCGAGGCTCGTCAACCGGCAGGCGGCGGCCATGGGCCATCCGCAACTGTCGACCGACACCTCACGGGTGAGGCGATGGATCGACATGGGGGAGACCCCGCGCGATCCGGTCCCCCGGGTGCTGGCTGCACTGTTCACCGAGCGACTCGGCCGTGTCGTGACCATCGAGGACCTCGGGTTCGTACGACGCGGGCGCGCCGGGAAACGGCAGAACGTCAGGAACACCGACAACCCTGACGGGCTGCCCTGGGCGCCCGAGCGTACGGCAGCGGTCCTCACCGAATTCACGGGAATGGACCTCATGCTCAACCGACGCGGCCTGATGGGCGCGGGCGCCGTGCTCGCCGCCGGCTCCGCACTCACCAGCGCCATGCACGACTGGCTCCACACCGACCCCGCACGCGCCGCCGCGCAAGCCCCCCGCGCCAACGATCCCCTCCACGCCGACCCCGCTGGGTTCGACCGCTACGAGGCCGCCCCCATCGGGTCGGAGGAGATCGAGGCTCTGGAGCGCTCGGTGGAGGTCTTCCGCGCCTGGGACGCCTCCCGCGGCGGCGGACTCCAACGCAAGGCGGTCGTAGGCCAGTTGAACGAAGTGGGCGGCATGCTCGCCTACCACCACCCCGACCACCTCCAGCGGCGCCTCTGGGGCGTCGCCGCCAACCTGGCCGTGCTCGCAGGGTGGATGTCCCACGACGTCGGCCTCGAACCCACCGCCCAGAAGTACTTCGTCATCGCCGCCCACGCGGCCCGTGAGGGTGGCGACCGGCCGCGCGCCGGTGAGGCGCTGTCCCGGGCCGCGCGCCAGATGGTCCACCTCGGCCGTCCCGACGACGCCCTCGACCTGATGAAGCTCGCCAAGTCGGGCTCCGGCGAGGAAGTGTTGCCGCGCACCCAGGCGATGCTGCACACCATCGAGGCCTGGGCGCAGGCGTCCATGGGCAAGGGGCAGGCCATGCGCCGCACCCTCGGCGAGGCCGAGGACCTCTTCGTCTCCGACCGCTCGGACGTGCCACCGCCGAGCTGGATGCAGAACTTCGACGACGCCGACATGCACGGGATGCAGGCCCTCGCCTACCGCACCCTCGCCGAGCACGACCCCTCCGCCGCCGTCCCGGCGCAGCGCCACGCCAAGCTGGCGCTCGAGCTGCGCCGCAGCGGCCACAACCGCTCCAAGCTCTTCGACTACATCTCGCTCGCCTCGGCCTGCTTCATCGCCGACGACCCGGAACAGGCCGACCGGTACGCCCGGCTCGCCCTGGTCTCCATGGGCGAGACGTCCTCCCACCGGACCTGGGACCGGCTGCGCGAGATGTACCGGCTGACCGGGCAGTACGCCGGCTACGCCCAGATCGAGGACCTGCGTGAGGAGATCGAGCTCGCGCTGCCCAAGCCCGCCGCGAAGCGACCGAGGACCGGCTCGATCTGAGCCGGTCGGGGCTCGGCAGCACCACCCCGTACGCACGAGAAAGGGCACACCGGCTCTGCCGGTATGCCCTCCTGAGCGGCGTCCCCGCCCCTCCTACTGGCCCACCCGGACCACCATCACGCAGGCGTCGTCCTCACGCGGTGCCTCGCCGAACTCCTCCACCACCGACCGCACGCACTCCTGCGCGTCCCGCGCACCGGCCAGTCGTGGCGCCAGCGCGAGCAGGCGCTCCGCGCCCGAGTCGTCCATGCCGCCGCGGCGGGTCAGCCCGTCCGTGTGCAGCATCAGGAGATCGCCGGGGAGGAGCCTGATCTCGGCCTCCTCGTACACGGCCCCGGCCGTCGCACCCAGGAGCACACCGTCGGGTCGTTTCAGAGCGCGCCCCGTCCCGTTGCGGAAGAGCAGGGGGGCGGGGTGTCCTGCCTGTGCCCAGGAGAGCGTCTGGCTCGCCGGCTCGTAGCGGCAGCACATCGCGCTGCCCAGGGCCGGCTGGACGGAGGTCTCGAGCAGCTGGTTGAGATGGCCCATCAGGGCGCCGGGGCGGATTCCGGCCACGGCCATCCCGCGCAGCGCGCCGAGGAGCATGGCCATCGAGGAGGTGGCGGAGACACCGTGTCCGGTGAGGTCGCCGACCGTCAGCAGCGCGTCCCCGTCCGGGAGCGCGAGTGCGTCGTACCAGTCGCCGCCGATAAGACCGGTCGACGCGGCCGGCAGGTAGTGGCCCGCCACGTCGAGCGGGGCACCCGGGCCGCCGTGGGCGAAGCTCAGGGAACCGCGCCACGGAGGCAGGACGGCCTCCTGGAGCTCCACGGCGACCCGGCGCTCGGTGCGCTCGATGTGGCGGCGGCGCTGCAGGCTGTCACGGGACTCGCGGACCGCCCGCTCGCTGCGGCGCAGTTCGCTGACATCGCGTAAAACGGCCCACATCGAGGCCGTGCAGCCGTCGGCGTCGAGGACCGGCTCGCCCATCATGTGGAGGGTGCGGACCCGGCCGTCGGTGCGGACGATCCGGAACTCGCCGTCGATCGGCTTACCGTCGATCAGACAGTCCGTCACCATCGCCTGGAGCACGGGCTGGTCCTCGGCGAAGACCATCGAGGGGAGTTCGTCCAGCGACATCGGACCGCTCTCCGGGGTCCGGCCGAAGATCTGGTACAGCTCCTCGGACCAGCTGACCTCGTCGTTGAGCAGATTCCACTCGGCGCTGCCGACGCGGCTCAGCAGGGAGCCGGTGCGCGCGGGGGCGGGGTCGCCGTAGGCGGCGCCGGGGTCGGACGCGGCTTCGACCTCGACCGGATCGGCGCCGGGCAGGACGGCGGGCTCCTCCGGGAGGCCGGCCTTGAGCTGGCCCAAGTGCGCGCCGAGGTCGTCGAGTTGATGCACGGCCAGGTCGCACAGGGCGCGCTGCCAGCGGTTCTTCGGGTCGTCCTCGTCCAGTACGGCGTCCCGGCGTACGGCGTCCACGTCACCGCGCAGACGGCGGGTCTGCGAGATCAACGCGTCCACCATGCCGGGCTCCGGCGGCTGGGCGGGACGGTCCGCGAACAGATGGGACGGCATGTCGTACTCCGATACAGGCGCGGCGCGGGCGAGCGGTGGAACAAGGCCCGGATACGACTGTTGCACAGGCGGGGAGAGCCCGTAAGGGATTTGGCAACACTCGATACGGTGGTGCTTCTGGCATATGCCAAAGGCCCGCCGATTATCGGCCATCGGGGTGATAACGATAAGGGGCGGTGGGAAGGTTACGGTGCTGGTGTGGTGAACGACGAGGTGAACACGGTGGGTACGGCGGTGCTGCTCGCGGCGGCCCCGGCAGGGCGGGGACGAGCGGTGGACGCGGCCTCCGTGCTGCCCGCCCTGGCGGCGGTGCCGCCGAGCGCGCTGACCGGCACGCCGGTGGCGACGGTCGTCGAACTGGCCGACCCGCTGGACCCGCAGACCGTGCTGACGCGCCTTCGGGCGGCGGCGGCGACGCCGGGGCCGCTGGCCGTCTACCTCGCGGGCCAGCTCCAACTCGACCGGCGCCAGCACCTGCCGCACCTGGCGCTGGCGCGCAGCACACCGACGACGCTGCGGTACACGGGGCTGCCCTGGCACTGGCTCGCGGCGGAGCTCGCGACGCGCCGGCCGGGAACGACGACGGTGGTGGCGGACCTGGTCGCGGACCCGGAGCTGTGGCAACACCTGCGGACCGCCCCCGGCCTCCTGTCCCTGGGCCCGGGCCCGCTCCTCTACGGCAGGGTCGCCCCGGCCCCGCGCCGGGGGGACCCGGCGACCCCGGAGTACCTCCGCCACTTCGCGACCGTATGGCGCACCGGCGCCCGCCCGCCGCTGTCCCACCTCCACGCGGAGGCGGCGACGCAGGCCGGCGAGGCCGACGCGCTGCTCCTGACCCCCGATCCGGCGGTCGGCACGCCTGCCGGACCGCCCGTGCCGGTGTACCCGGCCCCGCCCGCCGCCGGCGGTGTGCAGGTCGCGGTACCAGCTGTCCCCGAGGCGTACGAGATCAAGGGCACCGGTCTGCAGATCGCGGCCCGCGCGACCGCGCATCTGACCGACTCCTCCGTGCACCGCACCTCGGCCGACG